>JAVBUG010000305.1:0-9874 GCA_031555515.1 Microbacterium sp.
GCCCCCACCCGGAGGTGGGGGCCGCCTCGTGCGTGCGGTGCGTCAGTCCGCGGTGGTCTCGCGACGCTTGCGGATCACGAAGAGCGCCGCGCCCGCGACCATCAGCAGCGCTGCGCCGCCGACGGCGATGCCCCACGGGAACTCCGTGCCGGTGGCTGCCAGGGCACCCGGAGCCACGACAGTGACGCCCACCTCGATCGGGTCGAGACCCGCCGACGTGATCACCAGGCGGTGGTCGCCGAGCGCGAGGTCCGACGGGATCGCGACGGTGAAGCTCAGACGGCCCTGCGCGTCGGCGGCCGGGATGCCCGAGACCACGACCGGGTCGCTGAAGAGCGTCGCGGCCACCGTCTGGCCCGGCTCGAGGCCCGAGAGCGAGACGCGCAGCGTGCCGCCCTGCTCGACGCGACCGGAGCCCACGTCGACCTTCGCCCAGTCACCGCCGCGCTGCACGCCCGCCGCCGGCGGGTTGCCGCCGGGGTTCACGGGAGTGGGCGGGGTGGTGGTGCCGGGGTCCGTTCCCGGGCCGGTGCCGGGGTCGGTGCCCTCGACCGGGGGCTGCTCGCCGATCAGGTACGCGCGGTTCGCGGGCGACGGTGCGACCGGGCCACCGGCGGCGGCGAAGAAGTCCACCGTCGCCTGAAGGTCGATCTGGCCCGAGTCGAGCACGTTCGTGCCGTCGGCGAAGGAGAAGAAGTTGTCTCCACCGGCCGAGAGGAACGAGTTCGTCACGACCCGGAAGGTGTCCGTCGGGTCGATCTCCTCACCCAGGTACTGCATCGACACGACGTGCGCATCGCGGGCGGCCGCCGGGTCGTACTCGAACGTGAAGCCCTTCGAGACGCCGAGGGCGAGCTTCGGGCGCGACGCGCCGTCGGGCTGCCACTGCTGCTCGAGGATCTCCTTGATCTGCGCGCCGGTCAGGTCGAGCGTGACCAGCGTGTTGCCGAACGGCTGGACGTTCGCGACCTCGCGGTACGACATCGCGCCGTTGTCGTCGCCGAACAGCAGGTCGTTGCGCAGCCCCCCGGGGTTCATGAACGCGATCTGGGCGTTCGCGCCGCCGTAGCTCGGGTTCTCGCTCGTCGCCCAGAGGTAGACGTCCGCGACGGTGTTGCCGAGCGTGGAGTGCACGCCGCGGTCCTCGCTGCCGGTCGCGGTCTTGCCGCGCAGGATGTCGGCCGTGATCGAGCCGACCTGCACCTGGCCCTTCTCGTTCGCGACCTTCACGGCCTCGTCGACGATCGACTTCGTGTCGGTCTGCGGGTACGCGACGTGCTGGCTCACGACCGAGTCGTAGAGCGAGACGGTGCCGCCGGTGATCGACTCGAGCTCGCCGGTCTCGGTCAACTCGATGTCGAGCGTGCCGAGCGCGGTGCCGTACTGGTGCGCCTGGATGACCGGGCGACCGCCGATCTCGTGCGCGTACCGCTGGTGGGTGTGCGCCGAGACGATGGCGTCGATGTCGTCCGAGGCGTTCTCCACCAGGTCGCCGAACGCGTCGTCGGCCTGGCTGGCCTCGACCGCCGAGCTTGCGGCGCCCTCGTGGGCGAGCAGGATGACGACGTCGGCGCCGTCGGCCACAGCATCCGCCGCCGCGTCGTTGGCCGAGTCGACCAGGTCGCGGAACTCGATGTCGGCGATGCCGTCGGGGCTCACCATGCCGGCCGTCTGCGTCGTGACGACGCCGACGAACGCGATCTTCGCGCCGCCCTTCTCGAGGATCGTGTACGGCTGCAGCGCGTGCTCGTCAGTGCCCTTCTTGAACACGTTGGCGCCGAGCGCGAAGTCGCTCATCGCGTCGGCGTTCTCGTCGCCCTCGAAGCTCGGGATGACGTCGTTCACCAGGTCGTCGAAGCCCTGGTCGAACTCGTGGTTGCCGACGGCGCTGGCATCGAGGCCGGCCGCGACGAGCGCATCGATGGTGGGGTCGTCGTCGTCGATGAACGACTCGAACGCCGAGGCGCCGATGTTGTCACCGGCCGAGACGAACAGCGTGTTCGGGTTCTGCTGGCGGTACTTGTCGACAGCGCCCGCGAGAACCGCCGCACCCGCGACCCCACCCGTCTCCTGCACGAGGCGGCCGTGGAAGTCGTTGATCGTCAGCACGCGCACGTCGGGCTGCGAGGCGGTGAGCTGCTCGACGTCCCACACGGTGGTGGTGCCCGAGACCTCGCTGCCCACGACGAGCTGCGGAGTGCCCGTCGACGAACGCAGGGCCGAGATGAACTGGATGCCCTCGGGACCGAGGTCGCCGGCCGCGGACGTCTTCACGTCCTGCGTGAAGTCGCGGTTGTTGACGTAGGTGACGTACTGCGCCGCCGCGGGGTTCGTGATGTCGTAGACCATCACGCCGCCGACGCGCTCGAGGCCGACGAACGCGTAGGTCTTGTCGCCCACGACGCCGATCGTGACGTTCTCGGGCTCGGGGCCCTTGTCATCGCTGCGGTCGTTGCTGCTGTTGTTGTCGTTGCTGGCGTTGAAGACCAGGCCCGGGATCTGCGACGTGATCTGCTCGAAGTCGTCGCCCGAGTCGAAGACGAGGTTGCCCTTGGTGTCCCAGATCGAGAACGAGCGTCCGCCGTACGCGTACAGCTCGCTGTAGCAGTCGGCGCCGTCGGCCTTGCCGAGGTCGGTGACCACCTTGAGGCGACCGAGGACGTCGTCCTTCTGGACGTTCGCGATCTCCGAGAGCGGCCCGGTCGCGCAGATGCCGGCGAGGCCGTCCTTGCCGAGGTCCTTGATGCGGGCCTCGTCGATGAAGTACGAGTCGGTGTCTTCCACACCCCACTCGCGCGCGTCGCCCTCGTTCGCGGTGACGAGGTACGTCGCGGTCTTGCCGCCGACGGTCGCCGAGAACGACTGGATGCCGTCGGGCATGTAGAGGCCCTTGAGTCCGGGGTAGGTCTTGATGTTGACCGTCGGGGCGCCCTGAGGGTCACGGTCGCTCGCGTCGAGACCGTTGCCCGCGACGCCGTAGTCCTTGTAGCCGAGCGGCAGGATCGAGGTGACCTCGGGCTTGGTGAGGTCGATGACCGCGATCGCGTTGGCCTCCTGCAGCGCCGCGTACGCGGTGGTGCCGTCGACCGTGATGTACTCCGGCTCGAGGTTGCGGCTCACGCGGTTCGCCGTCAGCGGCTTGTCGCCCTGGTCGGGTGCGGCGACGTCGGGACCGAACACGCGCACCTTGGGGTCGAGCGGCTTCGCGCCACCCGTCTCGAAGGCGCCGAAGCCGGCGGTCTTGACCGCGCTCTGCGCGGGAGCGGCGACGCCGGCCGGAAGCGTCACGACGCTGATCGAGCCCTCGGGGTCGAGCGAGAAGTCGTCGGCGGGCTCGCCCTCGTTCGCCACGACCGCGTACTTGCCGTCCTTCGACACGGTGACCATGTCGGGGAGGGCGCCGACCGAGACCGTGCCGAGCACGGCCTTCTCGGCCGAGTCCTTGTTCGCGTCGAAGAACAGGAGGTGGCCCGTGTCGGTCTTGGTCTCCGCTTCGAAGGCGACCACACCGAGGCCGTCGTCGCGGACGGCGAGCGAGTTCGCGACGCCCGTCGAGGCGATCGAGAACAGCTCGGTCGGGTGCTCGGGGTCGGTGTTGTCGAGCACGACCACGGTGCCGGCCTGCGCGTTGACCACGAACAGGCGGTCGCGGTAGGCCTGCACGATCTCGGCGGCGGACTCCCCGTAGACGCCGGACTCGTGCGTGCCGAGCGGGGTCAGCGCGAGTGCGGCGTTCGGGGCGGAGTCGCTGAAGTAGTCCGGAACGAGCGCGGCGGATGCCGCGGTGCTGCTGGTCAGCGCGAGCGCGCAGACAGCCGCGGTCGTCGCGGTGAACGCGACGGCGCGGCGGAGAAGATGCGAAGGCATGCGTGTCCTCGGTAAAGGGGGTGGCGGGTGCGACACGGAATGAAACCCAGCGTCCAGACCGAATCGGTTCGAGCCTCTCTAGCGAAGGTGACCCCAGGGTGAACAGCACAAGACGGTTCGGGTGCACGGATTTCCGAGCAGATACATGGATGTCCTAGTATTCTGGTTGGTGACGAAGCCGTCACCCTGACTCACCGGAGAGACGTATGGACGCCACCCCTGTCCCCGTGCTCGCTCCCGTCGCCATCAGCGAAGACGAGCGCGCAGCCATCATCGAAGCCGTGCGCGATTTCGCGCAGTCCGAACTCGCGCCGCACGCGCTGGAGTGGGACGCGACATCGCACTTCCCCCGCGAGACGCTGCAGCTCGGCGGCGAGCTCGGTCTCGGCGGCATCTACGTCCGCGAGGACGTGGGCGGCTCCGGCCTCACGCGCTCCGACTCCGTGCTGATCTTCGAGGAGCTCGCGAAGGGCGACCCCGCCATCGCCGCCTACATCTCGATCCACAACATGGTGGCGTGGATGATCGACACCTACGGCAGTGACTCGCAGCGCCAGGAGTGGCTTGCGCTGCTGACGTCGATGCAGGGCTTCGGCAGCTACTGCCTCACCGAGCCGGGTGCGGGCTCCGATGCCGCAGCCATCGCGACGAGTGCGATCCGGTCGGGCGACGAGTACGTGCTCACCGGCGTCAAGCAGTTCATCTCCGGCGGGGGCGAGGCATCCGTCTACATCGTCATGGCTCGGACGGATGCTGACGCCGGCGCTCGCGGCATCACCGCGTTCGTCGTGCCTGCCGACACCCCCGGGCTCTCCTTCGGCCAGCTCGAGCACAAGATGGGGTGGAACGCGCAGCCGACGCGGCAGGTCATCCTCGACGAGGTGCGCGTGCCCGCGGCGAGCGTCCTCGGGGGCGAGGGGCAGGGATTCAAGATCGCGATGTCGGCGCTCGACGGCGGCCGCATCAACATCGCCGCGTGCTCGCTGGGCGGCGCGCAGTGGGCGCTCGACCGTGCCGTGAAATATGTGCACGAGCGCTTCACCTTCGGCGAGCCGCTCGCCGAGAAGCAGGCGGTGGTCTTCGCGCTCGCCGACATGGCCACCGAGCTGCGCGCGGCGCGTGCCCTGGTGCGCGATGCCGCCGCCGCCCTCGATGCGAAGGCTCCCGACGCCTCGATGCAGTGCGCGATGGCCAAGCGCTTCGCCACGGACGCGGGCTTCACCGTCGCGAACCAGGCGCTGCAGCTGCACGGCGGGTACGGCTACCTCCACGAGTACGGGATCGAGAAGGTGGTGCGCGATCTGCGCGTCCATCAGATCCTGGAGGGGACCAACGAGATCATGCGCGTCATCATCGGCCGCCAGCTGCTCGCGCACTGACGATCTCAGGACGAGGAGGTCCGACATGAAGATCGCATTCCTGGGGCTCGGCCACATGGGCCTGCCCATGGCGCACAACCTCGCCGGCACCGGTCACGAGGTGGTCGGCTTCGACGTCTTCCCCGCCGCTGTCGACGCGGCGCGCGAGGCGGGGCTGACCGTCGCGGATTCGGGAACGGATGCTGCCACCGCCGCCGATGTCGTCATCACGATGTTCCAATCCGGCGCGCAGGTGCTCGAGGCCTACCGGGGCTCCGGCGGCGCCGCGGGCCTCCTCGGGGTCGCAGCATCCGGAGCACTGTTCATCGACTGCTCGACGATCGCCGTGGACGAGGCGCGCGCCGCGCACGCGCTCGCCGAGGCGGCCGGGCATCGCTCGCTCGACGCCCCGGTCTCGGGCGGGGTGGTCGGCGCCGAGAACGCGACGCTCGCGTTCATGGTCGGCGGCACGGACGACGACTTCGAGGCGGCGCGGCCCCTGCTCGAGGCGATGGGCCGCCGCGTCGTGCACTGCGGCGGCGCCGGGCTCGGCCAGGCCGCGAAGGTGTGCAACAACATGATCCTCGCGGTGTCGCAGATCGCGGTGGCCGAGGCGTTCGTACTGGGGGAGCGGCTGGGGCTCTCGCACCAGGCCCTCTTCGACGTGGCCTCGAACGCGTCGGGCCAGTGCTGGGCGCTGACGACGAACTGCCCCGTGCCGGGGCCGGTGCCGACGAGTCCGGCGAACCGCGACTACCAGCCCGGATTCGCGGGCGCGCTCATGAACAAGGACCTGGGTCTCGCCGAGCAGGCGATCCAGCTCACCGGCGTGGATGCCCGCATGGGCATGCTCGCGCGCGAGATCTACGCCCACTACGCCGATGGCCCGGGCGCCGGCCAGGACTTCTCGGGCATCATCAACTCGATCCGCGAGTTCTCGGACTGACCCAGACCCTGGGCCCGTGGCCCTTGGCCCGATCGGTTCACCTGTCACGAAATGCTGTCGGGGGCGACACAATGTGACAGGCGAGCAGCAACCCGCAACCGAGGAGAGACATGACCGAGTACGAGACGATCCTCGTCGAGACGCGAGGCCGGGTCGGGTGGATCACCCTCAACCGGCCGGAGGCGCTCAACGCGCTGAACTCGCAGGTGTGCCGCGACGTCGTGGCTGCGGCATCCATCTTCGATGCCGATGAGGGGATCGGCGCGATCGTCGTGACCGGCTCGGAGCGCGCGTTCGCGGCGGGCGCCGACATCAAGGAGATGGAGTCCAAGTCGGGGCTCGAGATGCTGATGGGCGACCACTTCGGCGGCTGGGCCGACTTCGCCGCCGTGCGCACGCCGGTGATCGCGGCCGTCTCGGGCTACGCGCTCGGCGGCGGGTGCGAGCTGGCGATGATGTGCGACATCATCCTCGCGGCCGACACCGCCAAGTTCGGGCAGCCCGAGATCAACCTCGGCGTCATCCCCGGCATGGGCGGCTCGCAGCGCCTCATCCGCGCGGTCGGCTACTACAAGGCGGCCGAGCTCATCCTCACGGGACGGATGATGGATGCTGCGGAAGCCGAGCGGTCCGGACTCGCGTCGCGCGTCGTGCCCGCGGCCGACCTCCTCGCCGAGGCGCAGAAGACGGCCGAGACGATCGCGTCGAAGAGCCTCCCGTCGCTGTACGCCGCGAAGGCCGTGCTCGACGCCGCGCTCGAGACCTCGCTCACCGAGGGCCTGCGCCTCGAGAAGCACGTGTTCGCAAGCCTCTTCGACACTGCGGACCAGAAGGAGGGCATGGCCGCCTTCCGTGAGAAGCGCGCCCCGGAGTTCATGGGGCGATGATCTGCGGCTCTGACCCGCGGTCGTTGAGCGAAGGGCGCTCTGGCGCCCGAAGACGAAACGCATCGAGCTCGAGGTCTGCGCCGGGTTCGGCGCGTTTCGTCTCGCTCGTTCCTCGCTCGCTCAACGACCGGGGGCCGGGCGCTGCAGGCTCGGTCAGAGCGGGTCGGGCTGGGGCCTCGGCTCGGTGAAATCGCCGGCGTCCTTGCGGAAGCGCGCGATGATCCGCACCAGCTCGGTCGTGTCGGCGTCGGTGAGGCCCGGGTCCTCGAAGACCTCGGTGTTCAGGGCCGTGGTCGCGCGCTCGACGAGCTCGCGACCCGAGGGGGTCAGCACCAGCATCGCCGCGCGGCCGTCGCCGGGGTGCGGCTCCCGCGAAACCAGCCCGTCGCGGGCCAGGCGGTCGACGGTGTTCGTGACACTGGTCGGGTGCACCTGCAGGCGGGCGATGGCGCTGGCCATCGGCATCCGTCCCTCTCTGGTGAAGCCGAGCAGGCGCAGCATCTCGTACCGGGCGAACGACAGGCCGAACGGCTTGAGCGCGGTGTCGATGCGCGCGAACAGCAGCTGCTGCGCGCGGATGATCGAGGTGACGGCGGTCATGCCTGCGGCCGCGTCCTCCCAGCCATGGGCGATCCACTGGCGCTTGGCCTCGGCGATCGGGTCGACCGGAAGGCGCTTGGGTGCTGCCATGACGACCTCCTCGGTCCACCGTACCGGTGGACCGGGCTGACAACGGACACGCGGATGCCCCGAATCGGCGCTTTATGTATACACACGGCGGGTCGCGGGTCGGCCATCGCCGGTTCATTTCGTGGGATTGGGTACATTGCGGCGCGCGCCATAGACTCGTGCCCAGCGTGAGGAGATCGTATGAAGATCGTCGTCCTGGTCAAGGAAGTCCCGGATACCTATGGGGATCGCAAGCTGTCGCTCGAGACCGGCCTGGCCGATCGCGGCGCGAGCGAGACGGTGCTCGACGAGATCGGTGAGCGGGCGCTCGAGGTCGCGTTGTCGTACGCCGACAAGACGCCGGGCACCGAGGTGGTCGTCCTCTCGATGACGCCGGAATCGTCCGCGGCGACGGTGCGGAAGGGACTCGCGATGGGCGCCGCGTCGGCCGTGCAGGTCGTCGACGAGGGCCTCCTCGGCGCCGATCTGGGGCTGACGGCCGAGGTGCTCGCCGCCGCGCTGCAGCGCACCGGGTTCGACCTGGTGATCGGCGGCAACCTGTCGACCGACGGGGTGGGCGGGATCGTCCCCGCGATGGTGGCCGAGATCCTCGACGTGCCGTCGGCGACGTACCTCAGCTCGGTCGAGATCCGCGACGGCGAGGTGCTCGGCACGCGTGCCTCCGACGGGGCGACGCTCCAGGTGACGGCGGCGCTGCCGGCGGTGATCTCGATCACCGAGGCGCTGCCCGCCGCGCGCTTCCCCAACTTCAAGGGCATCATGGCGGCGAAGAAGAAGCCGTTCGAGACCCTGTCGCTCGCCGAGCTCGAGATCGACCCGCACGACCCCGAGGCGTCGCGCTCGATCGTGATCGCGCTCAGTGAGAAGCCGCCGCGCGAGGCCGGCGTCAAGATCGTCGACGAGGGGGATGCGGGGCAGAAGCTCGCCGACTTCCTCATCCAGAACCGGCTCGCGTGAGGAAGCGCCATGACGTTTGCAGATGACTCGATCCTGGTCCTTCTCGACACCACGCCCTCGGGCGGGCTCGCCAAGACGGCGGCCGAGCTGCTGGGGGCTGCCGCCTCGGTGGGCACGCCGGTCGCGGTGATCGTCGGCGATGCCGCATTGGCGGCGGATGCTGCGGCTCTCGGTGCCGCGTCGGTGCTGGTCGCGCCGGCCGGCGAGGGCCTCTCGGTCCCGCGGGTGGACGCGTTGACGGAGGCCGCCGACCTGGTGCGCCCCGACGCGATCCTGGTGGCGAACTCGGTGGAGGGCCGCGAGGTCGCCGGCCGGTACGCCGCGCGCACGCGCTCGGGTGTCGCCGTCGACGCGGTCGGCGTCTCGCGGGACGCGGAGGGCGTGGTCGCGCACCACTCGGTCTACGGCGGCGCGTACAACGTCGACTCGGCGGTGACATGGGGCGCGCCGGTCATCACGATCCGGCAGGGCTCGATCGACGCCCGCGCCGACGCGGTCGCCGGAGTCGAGGGGGAGCCGCTCGAGGTGCGCGCGTCGAGCCGTCGCGCCGCGACCGTGACCTCGGTCGACGAGGCCGTGGTGTCGTCGTCCCGCCCCGAGCTGCGGGGTGCAGCTCGTGTGGTGTCGGGTGGCCGGGGTCTGGGGTCGGGCGAGCAGTTCGCGCTCGTCGAGCAGCGGGCCGACGCGCTCGGCGCCGCGATCGGCGCGTCGCGCGCCGCCGTCGACGCGGGCTATGTGCCCTACTCGTACCAGGTCGGGCAGACCGGTGTCTCGGTCTCGCCGCAGCTGTACGTCGCGCTCGGCATCTCGGGCGCGATCCAGCACAAGGCCGGAATGCAGACGGCGAAGACGATCGTCGCGATCAACAAGGACGCGGATGCCCCGATCTTCGAGATCGCGGACTTCGGCGTCGTCGGCGACCTGTTCACGGTGGTGCCGCAGCTGATCGCCGCGCTCGAGGCGAAGAAGGCGTAACCCGGCATGGCGACGTTCGGTTCCACGGTGCGGCGCGGACTGCCGCGCGTGCCCGGCGGCGAGCCGTGGCCGCCCGCCGCTGCCGTGCCCGGCGCGAACGGCGACGGCGTGGGAGCGAACGGCCACGGCCCCGTGCTCCCCGAGAACGGCACCGGTGCCGCGGTCGCGGAGGCGGCGGTCCCGGAGAGCGCGCC
>JAVBUG010000044.1:0-6256 GCA_031555515.1 Microbacterium sp.
GCCAACAGCCTGGTGTTCTTCAGCGACGGTGCGCCGCTCCTCGTGATGACGAGCGGCGCGCACCGCGTCGACACCGCGGCGCTCGCCGAGCGTGTCGGTCACGGGAAGATCCAGCGAGCGACGCCCGAGCAGGTGCGGGAGGCCACGGGCCAGGCCATCGGCGGAGTCGCCCCTACGGGGCATCCGTCACCGCTGCGCACCATCGTCGACGAGGACCTCGCCGGCTACCCCGAGATCTGGGCCGCCGGCGGAACCCCGCACACCGTCTTCCCGATGACCTATGACGAACTGGTGCGTCTGACGGGCGGCACCGTCATGAAGGTCGACTGAGGGAGCCCGGGTTCAGCGGGTGAGGCCGGCCTGCTCCTGGTTCTGCTCTCGCGTCGCACCGACTGCGGCGCGAGGGAGCCACAGCAGGGCGATGACTCCGCTCACCAGGTAGAGGAACCCCTGCAGTTCGAGCAGGGGGAGCAGGCCGATCGGGCCGTCGGCGAGGGCGCCGAGGAGGATGCCGGCCGCCTGCCCGAGCGCGCCCACGAGCCCGACCGCGGCGAACGCGGCGCCGCGCTGCCACGGTGCGGAGTTTTCCTGGAGCACGCTCGTCAGACCCGCGATCATGATCACGCCCGGCGCGCCGACGGCGGCGAACAGCACGACGTAGGGCCAGATGCCGGTCGTGAGCGCGGGAAGGTTCCACGTCACGAGGGAGAGCGCGCCGAACGCGAACAGGCTCAGCGCCGTGAGCGCTCGCGGCGAAGAGCCGCGCACGACGAACCCGAGCACGATGCCCGCACTCACGGCGCCGACCGCCTGGATGCCGCGCAGGAGGCCGACGTCGGCATCCGATCCGCGCAGCGGCCCGAGGGCGAAGAGCACGAAGAGGACCAGGAACATGCCCTGCGCGATGCTCGACACGAAGATCACGGCGAACGCGCCGCGCAGCCGCGGGATGCGGAAGGCGGAGAGGAGCCCGGCCGGTCGGCGGGCGGCTCCGTCCTCCGGAGAGTGCACCGGCGCGGCGACGGCCGGAAGGGTCGCGATGAGGATGGCCGAGACGACGTAGGTCAGCGCGTCGACAGCGACGATGAGGCCGAGGTCGCCGACCGCGAGGAGCACGCCGCCCAGCGGGCCGCCGACGAGGCGCCCGAGATTCTGGTTCAGGCCGATCAGGGCGTTGGCCGATACCAGACGGCCGGTGTCGACGAGCTCGGGAAGCAGGGTGTTCTTCGCCGGCTCGAACAGCGTGCTGAGCGAGGCGTGCACGAAGATCACCGCGTACGCCAGCGGATGGTCGCCGAGCTCGTCGACCCACAGGAGCGGCAGCAGTGCCAGCGCCTGCCCCACGTTCACCGCGACCATGATCCAGCGGCGGTCGAACCGCCCGACGAGTCGGGCGGCGAGCGGTGCGAGCGCGACCGCGGGGACGAGCTCGAGCAGGAAGGCGATCGACGTGCCGAGCGCCGAGCCGGTGAGCTGGAACACGACGAGCGGCAGCGCGATGAAGAGGAGCCAGTCGCCGGTGTCGGAGATGAGCCCGGCCGTCCACAGTCGTCGGAAGGCGGGGATCGCGAAGGCGCTGCGCGAGGTCACCGCGGTCCCTCCCCGAACGTGGGCCGAGGAAACGCCAGCAGGGAGAGGCTGGCGACAGCGGCGCCTTCGGGCGCCTCGGCGCGGGTCGCGGCGATGTAGGGCCGGACGATCGTGTCGATGCGCTCCACGATCGACTGCAGCTCGGCGGGCGTGACGCGCAGTCCGTACTGGGCATGGGCGTCGACATCGCGCCACTCGCCCTCGATGCGGTCGCGGCGGCGGATGTGCTCGCGCGCAAGCTGGTAGTCGAGCTGGAGGGATGCCTCGAGCATCGCGGTCGCGCTCGCCGCGACGGACGGATCGTCGGAGTCCAGATCGAGGCTGAGCCCGGTGATCGTCGCCTGCCACGGCCGCTCCCGGCCGTCGTCGGACGCGGCCGGCTCGACGAGTCCGTGCTTGGCGAGCACCCGCAGGTGGTAGCTGCAGTTCGACGGGTTGTCATCGACGGCCCGCGCGCACTCGGACGCGGTCGCGGCGCCGTGCGACATGAGGAAGCTCAGCAGGTCGAGGCGGACCGGGTGGGCGAGCGCCTCGAGCGCCGCGGGGTCGCTGATCGTGCGGCGGGTCTCTGGTGCAGCCATGATCGTCCAATCTGAAAGGTGCTTTCAGATTAGGTCGGATCGGAAGAACCTGCAAGAGCCTTTCAGAATCGGCGAGGAGATCAGACCTGAGGCGGACCCCGCCTCCGCCGCAGGTGTGGCGGCGCGGAGCCCGCAGCGACGAGCGCCGAGCGCTGCGGGGGACGCCGCAGCGCGACGGTGGCGCGCAGGATCGGGATGGGCGGTCATGCGCCGTCCGGAGATGCCTGACAGAGACAGGAGCCGAGATGAACATCAAGCCTCTCCCGCTGGCTGCGGTCGCGGCCGCCTCCGTTCTTGCGACCATGGCGATCGCGGACGCGATCTGGAACGCCACGGCGACCGGCCAACCGGGGCCGTGGGCGGATCCCGAGTCGCACGAGCCCCTTACGCGCGCGCTGAGCCTGGCACACAGTGCGGTGTACGCCGTCTTCGCGTCGGCACTCATCACGACAGGACGCGGTATCGATCGAGGACGGCCGCTGGTGCGCGTGCTGCGGTGGATCCTGGTGGGCGGCTACGCGATGTTCACCATCTCATTCCTGTGGCTCGGCGGGGTGGACCCGCGGCACCAGCCCGAGAACCTGCTCGCGGGCGTGGTCAACGTCGCGTTCCTCGTCACGTTGGTGGTGCCGGTTGTGCTCGGCTTCGCGCTCATCCGGCGACGCGAGCTGCGGGCCGCGGTCCTTCTGCTGATCGCGCCCGCCGTGCTCCTGCCTGTGACTGTCGTACTCGGAGCAATCGGGCCCTGGGGGCATCCGGCGTACGTCGAGACCGCGGTGGGCTTCGGCGTCGCCCTGTTGTGCGTGGGTGCATCCGCCGCTGCGGACGTCCCGGCGAGTTCGGCGGCGACCGCGCACCGCGCGCGGGCGCGGCTCGTGGCGAAGGGGTCGTGACGACCCATCGCACTCAACCGCATCGGCCGCGGCCGATCCGGCGCGCGCGTGCCGCCGTCGCGGCAGTCGTCGCGACGGCGAGCTCGTTCTCGACCCCGCCCGCGTCGATGGGCCACGTCACCGCGACGGCGGCCGCAGGCCATCCGGCGTGGTCGCGGACGACCACGCCGATCGAGCGCATGCCCAGGGTGACCTCGCCGTCCTCCACGGCATAGCCGCGATCACGGACCTCGCGCAGCACCTCGCGCAGCTCGCCGGGTCTCTGCGGACCCCGGCCGGTGCGATCGGCGAAGGCCGCAGCATCCGGGAACAAAGCCCGCACCTGCTCACGGGGGAGTGCCGCGAGCATCGCCCGGCCCGTCGCGGTGAGGTGCGACGGCAGGCGCACGCCGACATCCGTGACGAGCGCCGGCCGACGCGGCGCGCGCTCCTCGACGATGTAGAGGACGTCGCGTCCGTGCATGACCGCGAGGTGCGCGCTCTCGCCGGTGCGGTCGACGAGCTCGGCGAGCACGGGGCGACCGAGTCGTGCGAGCGGCTCCTGTCGCGAGTATCCGCCGGCGAGCTCGAACGCGGCGATGCCCAGCCCCCAGCGCCGGTCTTCGGGCAGGTGCACGACGAACTGGTGCTCCTGCAGCGCCCCGAGCAGGTGGTACACGGTGGAGCGGGGGAGGCCGAGGGCCGTCGCGATGGTGCGCGCCGGGACCGGCCCGCGCTGGCGCGCGAGGTACGACAGGATCCGCAGCGTCTGGTCGGCGGCGGGCACCTGCGGTCGGGCGCCTCTGTCTGGAATCACAGACAGAGGATGCCACGACCCGCTGTCGCGCGCCACGGCCGCGGTGTGGAATCGGACCATGACCATCGTCACGCCCCTCACTGCCGGCGACGTCGCCGTCGTCACCGTCGGCGCGGCGCCGGTGCGTCCTGACGAAGTCGTCGCCGTCGCTCGTCGCGGCGCCCCGGTCGAGCTGGACCCCGAGGCCCTCGCCCGCGTCGCGGCGACCCGCGCTCTCGTCGAGGGCCTCGCCGACGACCCCGAGCCGCATTACGGTATCTCGACCGGGTTCGGCGCGCTCGCCACGACGTTCATCGCCCCCGAGCGGCGCCTGCAGCTGCAGGCCAGCCTCATCCGTTCGCACGCCGCCGGCACCGGGGCAGAGGTCGAGCGCGAGGTCGTTCGCGCGCTCATGCTGCTGCGCCTGCAGACGCTGTCGACGGGTCACACGGGTGTGCGCCCCGTCGTCGTGGAGACCTACGCCGCGATGCTCAACGCCGGCATCACGCCGATCGTGCGCGAGTACGGCTCGCTCGGGTGCTCCGGCGACCTCGCGCCGCTGTCGCATGTCGCGCTCGCCGCGATGGGTGAGGGGCGCGTGCGCACCGCGACCGGAGAAGAGGTCGACGCGTCGGAGGCGCTGGCGGCAGCATCCATCTCTCCTCTCGTGCTGCGCGAGAAGGAGGGGCTCGCGCTCATCAACGGCACCGACGGCATGCTCGGGATGCTGCTGCTGGCGCTCCACGACCTCTCGGTGCTGCTCGACACGGCGGACGTCGCCGCGGCCATGTCGGTCGAGTCGCAGCTCGGCACCGACGCGGTGTTCGCCGCCGATCTGCAGGCGCTCCGCCCGCAGGTGGGGCAGGCCGTCTCGGCCTCGAACCTGCGGGCCGTGCTCGCGGGTTCGGGCATCATGGCGTCGCACCGCGACCCCGCCGTCTGCACCCGCGTGCAGGACGCGTACTCGCTGCGCTGCTCGCCACAGGTGCACGGCGCCGCGCGCGACACCGTCGATCACGCGCTGCTCATCGCGTCGCGCGAGCTCGCGGCGGCCGTCGACAACCCCGTGATCACCGACGACGGGCGTGTCGAGTCCACCGGCAACTTCCACGGCGCGCCGGTCGCGTTCGTGCTGGACTTCCTCGCGATCGCGGTGGCCGACGTGGCATCGATCTCGGAGCGGCGCACCGACCGCGCGCTCGACCGCGCCCGCAGCAACGGCCTGCCGCCCTTCCTCGCCGACGAGGTCGGCGTCGACTCGGGCTTCATGATCGCCCAGTACGCCGCCGCCGGGATCGTCTCGGAGCTCAAGCGCCTCGCGGTGCCCGCATCCGTCGACTCGATCCCGTCGTCTGCGATGCAGGAGGACCACGTCTCGATGGGGTGGGCCGCCGGGCGCAAGCTGCGTCGCGCGATCGACGGCCTTTCGCGTGTGCTCGCGATCGAGGTGCTCACCGCCGCGCGCGCCCTCGACCTGCGAGCGCCACTGGAGCCGGCCGCCGCCACCCGCGCCGTGCGCGAGCTCGTGCGCACCGTCGCCGGAGGACCCGGCCCCGACCGCCACCTGTCGCCCGAGATGGAGGCCGTGACCGGGCTCGTGCAGTCGGGCGCCGTCGCGGCTGCCGCCTACCAGACCACCACGAAGGAGTGACGATGTCGATGACCGGGACCACCGCCCGCGGCGTGGGCGAAGGCGCGGTGCGCGCCCCGCGCGGCCCCGAGCGGACCGCCAAGAGCTGGGGCGCTGAAGCCGCCAAGCGCATGCTCATGAACAACCTCGACCCCGAGGTCGCCGAGCACCCCGAAGACCTCGTGGTCTACGGCGGCACCGGGCGCGCAGCGCGCTCGTGGGAGGCGTTCGACGCCATCGTCCGCACGCTCGACGAGCTCGAGCCCGACGAGACGCTGCTCGTGCAGTCGGGCAAGCCCGTCGGGGTGTTCCGCACGCACGAGTGGGCGCCGCGCGTGCTCATCGCCAACTCGAACCTCGTGGGGGACTGGGCGACGTGGCCCGAGTTCCGCCGCCTCGAGGAGCTCGGCCTCACGATGTACGGCCAGATGACCGCGGGCTCGTGGATCTACATCGGCACGCAGGGCATCCTGCAGGGCACGTACGAGACGTTCGCGGCGGTCGCGCGCTCGCTGGGGCGCGACGACCTGTCGGGCACGCTCACGCTCACCGGCGGCGCCGGGGGCATGGGCGGCGCGCAGCCGCTCGCCGTCACGCTGAACGGGGGAGCGGTGCTCATCGTCGACGTCGACGAGTCGCGCCTGGCACGCCGTGTCGAGCACGGCTACCTCGACGAGTACACGACCGACCTCGACGCGGCGATCGAGCGCGTCGTCGCAGCCAAGGAAGCGGGCGAGGCGCTGAGCGTCGGCGTCGTCGGCAATGCGGCCCTGGTCTTCCCGGAGTT
>JAVBUG010000304.1:0-11954 GCA_031555515.1 Microbacterium sp.
AGGTGCTCGGTGCGGAGGGCCACCCGGCTGCGCCCCCGCGCCTCGTGGTGCGCGCGTCGACCGCCCCGCCGCGGTGACCCGCCCGCCGCGTTCGGGGGTCGCGAGGTTCGGGGGTCGCGACACGCGGGGTGCCCGCGGCGATTCCGCGTGTTGCGCCACCCGAGGGGCTGTCGACGCGGGGGTCGCGAGGTTCGGGGGTCGCGACACGCGGGATGCCCGCGGCGATTCCGCGTGTTGCGCCACCCCGATGAGCGATTCGCCGGGCAAGGGTTGGAAGCGAATCGTGTTACCGGTAACATCATCCCGGCGGCAGAGCGCGCCGCCCCACGACACGAGACCCGACGGAGGACCCCGTGACCAGCCCCGAACCGGCGACGCCGACGCCGACCTTCAGCCGCGAGGTCGAGGCATCCATCGCCGCCGTCCGCGCCGATGTCGCGAAGCTGCACGCCGAGCTCGTCCGCTACAACCTGATCGTCTGGACCGGCGGCAACGTGTCGGGCCGCGTGCCCGGTGCCGACCTGTTCGTCATCAAGCCGAGCGGCGTGAGCTACGACGACCTGGCGCCCGAGAACATGATCCTGTGCGACCTCGACGGCAACGTCGTCCCGGGCAGCCTCGGCAGTGAGCGCAGCCCGTCGAGCGACACCGCCGCGCACGCCTACGTGTACCGCAACATGCCCGAGGTCGGGGGAGTGGTGCACACGCACTCGACGTTCGCCGTCGCGTGGGCGGCGCGCGGCGAAGAGATCCCGTGCGTCATCACGGCGATGGCCGACGAGTTCGGCGGGCCGATCCCGATCGGCCCGTTCGCGATCATCGGCGACGACTCGATCGGGCGCGGCATCGTCCAGACGCTCACCGGCCACCGCTCGCGCGCGGTGCTGATGCAGAATCACGGCCCGTTCACGATCGGCGTCTCGGCGAAGGACGCGGTGAAGGCCGCCGTCATGGTCGAGGACGTCGCCCGCACGGTGCACTACGCGCGTGAGGCCGGGCCGCTCATCCCCATCCCGCAGGCCGCGATCGACAGCCTCTACGACCGCTACCAGAACGTCTACGGGCAGTCGACCGACGAGCGCCGTGAAGAGGAGGCGGAGCGATGACGGATGCTGCCGCCCAGGCGATCCGCGAAGGCCGCACCGCGCTCGGCATCGAGCTGGGGTCGACGCGCATCAAGGCCTGCCTCGTCGACGCAGACGACCCGGCGATCGTGCTCGCCGTCGGCTCCCATGCGTGGGAGAACCGGCTCGAGGACGGCCTCTGGACCTACTCCCTCGACGACGTGTGGTCGGGGCTCCGGGCCGCCTACGCCGACCTCGTCGCCGACGCGCGGCAGCGCCACGGCGTCGCGCCCGACACGTTCGGGGCGATCGGCATCTCGGCGATGATGCACGGCTACCTCGCGTTCGACGACGCCGGCGAGCTGCTCGCGCCGTTCCGCACCTGGCGGAACACGAACACGGGTGCGGCCGCGGCGGAGCTCACCGACGCGTTCGGCGTGAACATCCCGCTGCGCTGGTCGATCGCGCACCTGCACCAGGTCGTGCTCGACGCCGAGGATCACGTGCCCGACATCCGCTTCGTCACGACGCTCGCGGGGTACGTCCACTGGAAGCTGACGGGCGAGAAGGTGCTCGGCGTCGGCGACGCCTCGGGCATGTTCCCGATCGACTCGGCGACGCGCGACTACGACGCCGACCTCCTCGCGCGTTACGACGCCCTCGCCGCGGATCGCCTCCCCCTCGCACATCTCGCCGAACTGCTGCCGGCATCGCTCGAGGCAGGAGCCCCCGCCGGCGAGCTCACGGCCGAGGGCGCCGCGCTGCTCGATGCTTCCGGCGCCTTGCGCCCCGGCATCCGTTTCTGCGCTCCCGAGGGCGACGCGGGCACCGGCATGGTCGCGACGAACGCCGTCGCACCGCGCTCGGGCAACGTGAGCGCCGGCACGAGCATCTTCGCGATGGTCGTGCTCGAGCGTCCCCTCACCGAGGTGCACCACGAGCTCGACCTCGTCACGACCCCCGTCGGCGACACCGTCGCGATGGTGCACTGCAACAACGGGGCAAGCGAGCTCGCGGCCTGGGCCGGCATGTTCGCGCGCTTCGCCGAGGCTACCGGCACCCCGCTCGCCGACGACGCCGTCTATGAGACCCTGGTCCGCGAAGCGCTCGACGGCGAGGCCGACGGCGGCGGGCTGCTCGCCTACAACCACCTCGCGGGCGAGCCGATCGCCGGACTCACCGAGGGGCGTCCGCTCTTCGTGCGCACGCCCGACAGTCGCCTCACGCTCGCGAACGCGATGCGCGCACAGCTCTACGGCGTCTTCGGCACCCTCGCACTCGGCATGCGCGTGCTCGACGGTGAAAACGTGCGGCTCGACGCGATGTTCGCGCACGGGGGCATGTTCCGTACCGCCGGCGTCGCCCAGCGCTTCCTCGCCGGTGCGCTCGGCGCGCCGGTGTCGGTCGGCGACACCGCCTCTGAGGGCGGCGCCTGGGGCATCGCGGTGCTCGCCGCGTACGCACGGGCCGTGGCGGTTCCGGATGCTGCGGCCGCAGCATCCGGAATCACCCTCGCCGAATATCTCGACGACCGCGTGTTCGCCGATGCGGCCATCGCCACCGCCGAACCCGACCCCGCAGACGTCGCGGGGTTCGCCGCCTACCTCGACCGCTATCGCGCCGGCCTCGCCGTCGAAGCCGCCGCCGTCTCCGCCCTCTGACCCACGAAGGACCCACGATGACCCGCACGCCCCTGTCCACCACGCTCGACGCCTACGAGATCTGGTTCGTCACCGGCAGTCAGACGCTGTACGGCGACGAGACCCTGCGCCAGGTCGCCGAGCAGTCCCAGGCCGTCGCGGCCGGGCTCGAGGGCCTTCCCGTCAAGGTCGTGTGGAAGCCCGTCCTCAAGGACTCCGACTCGATCCGGCGCCTCGCGCTCGACGTGAACGCCCGCGACGAGGTCATCGGCGTCGTGGCGTGGATGCACACGTTCAGCCCGGCGAAGATGTGGATCGCCGGCCTCGACGCCCTGCAGAAGCCGCTGCTGCACCTGCACACGCAGGCCAACGTCGAGTTGCCGTGGGCCGACATCGACTTCGACTTCATGAACCTCAACCAGGCCGCGCACGGCGACCGCGAGTTCGGGTACATCCAGACCCGCCTGGGCGTGGCCCGCAAGACGGTCGTGGGCCACGTGTCGAACCCGGCCGTGCTGCAGCAGGTCGAGGACTGGCAGCGCGCCGCGGCGGGCTGGGCCGCCTCGCGCTCGCTCAAGCTCGCACGCTTCGGTGACAACATGCGGTACGTCGCGGTGACCGAGGGTGACAAGACCGAGGCCGAGCTGCGGTTCGGCGTGCAGGTCAACACGTGGGGCGTCAACGAGCTCGTCGCCGCCGTCGAGGCCGCCTCCGACGAAGACGTGGACGCGCTCGTCGAGACCTACCTCGCCGAATACGACGTGGCCGACGAACTGCTGCCCGACGGTGACCGCCACCAGTCGCTGCGCGACGGCGCCGCGATCGAGCTCGGCCTGCGCTCGTTCCTCGAGGAGGGCGGCTTCGGCGCCTTCACGACCTCGTTCGAGGACCTCGGCGCGCTGAAGCAGCTGCCCGGCCTCGCCGTGCAGCGCCTCATGGCCGAGGGCTACGGCTTCGGCGCCGAGGGCGACTGGAAGACCGCGATCCTCGTGCGCGTCGCCAACGTGATGGGCGCAGGCCTCCCGGGCGGTGCGAGCCTCATGGAGGACTACACGTACGACCTCGTGCCGGGAAGCGAGCGGATCCTCGGCGCGCACATGCTCGAGGTGTCGCCGTCGCTGACGACCGCCAAGCCGCGCCTCGAGGTGCACGCGCTCGGCATCGGCGGCAAGGAGGACCCGGTGCGCCTGGTCTTCACGGCCGACCCCGGCCCCGCGCTCGTCGTCGCGATGAGCGACATGCGCGACCGGTTCCGCCTCGTCGCCAACGTCGTCGAGAACGTCGACGCCCCCGACCTGCCCAAGCTGCCCGTCGGCCGCGCCGTCTGGGAGCCCGCGCCCGACTTCGCGACGAGCGCCGCCTGCTGGCTCGCCGCCGGCGCCGCGCACCACACCGTGATGACGACCGCGGTCGGCATCGAGGTGTTCCGCGACTTCGCCGACATCGCCGCCACCGAGCTCGTCGTGATCGACGACGACACCACGGTCCGCGGCTTCCAGCGGGAGCTCCGCTGGAACCAGGCGTACTACCGCCTCGCGCAGGGCTTCTGAGCCTTCCCGGAATCCCCGGTCTCGCCGAGACCGGGGATTCCGCGCGCGCGCCGAGCCTCGATCCCCGGGTTCGAGGCGCCCCGAGCCTCGCCGCTACTCTGGTTGGCGGCATCCCCGATCTCAAGGAGCCCTCTCATGGCACGTCCCCCCGCATCCGGAATCCAGCACGCCCTGCGCGCCGGCGACTACGAAGCCGTCGTGGCGAGCGTCGGTGCGACGCTCCGGTCGCTCAGCTACCGCGGCCGCGACCTCGTCGTGCCGTTCGAGGCCGACGAGGTTCGCCCGGCGCACCGCGGCGCGACCCTGGCCCCCTGGCCGAACCGCGTCGTCGACGGTCGCTACTCGTTCGGCGGCCGCGACTTCCAGCTGCCGCTCACCGAGCCCGCGCGCTCGCACGCGCTGCACGGCCTCGCCACGTGGCTCGACTTCGAGGCGATCGACAAAGGCCCCGACCACGTCACACTGGCCGCCGTCATCCAGCCGCAGACCTTCTTCCCGTGGCGCCTCGTCATCACGACGACGTTCTCGCTGGGGCCCGACGGGCTCACGCAGTCCGTCACGGCGCACAACGAGAGCGACGAGCCTGCCCCGTGGGGCACCGGCCCGCACCCGTACCTCGTCGCCGGCGACGGCCGGGTCGACGGCTGGACGCTCGAACTGCCCGCCGCCCAGGTGCTCACGGTCACGCCCGACCGCCTCATCCCGACCGACCTCGTCGCGGTCGACGCCGAGGACCCGCAGCGCTTCGACTTCCGCTCGCCGCGTGCGATCGGCGCAGCCGAGATCGACCACGCGTACTCGGGCCTGATCCGCGACGCCGACGGCACCGCAACGGTGCGCGTCACCGATGCGGCGGGCTCGGGTGTCGAGATGTCGTGGGATGCCGCGTGCCCGTGGGTCCAGGTCCACACCGCCGACAAGCCCGACGCCGCGCAGAGCCGCCTGGGCCTCGCCGTCGAGCCGATGACGTGCGCACCCGACGCGTTCAACGCCGGGTCGTACGACTACGACGCGGGTCTCATCGTCATCGAGCCCGAGGCATCCGTCACCGCATCGTGGCGCATCGCCGCGATCGACTGAGTCTCCCGCACACGCGACACAGCGAAAGCGGAGCCGGCCCCCCGGTCGGCTCCGCTTTCATCGTCTGCGGATCAGCTGTCCCGCAGGTCTTCCTTGATCTCGTTGCGCGTTTTCACCGAGTCGCGCTCCGCTTCGGCCTTCTTGACGTCGGCATCAGCCTTCATCTCGTCGACCTTGTCCCCGACTCGATCGGTGGTGTCTTCCCACGCGTCCTGGATCTTCTCGCCGACGGCCTTGGCCGTCTCCTTCGCGTCTTCCATGAATCCCATCGATCTCTCCTCTCATGAGGGATGAGACCGACGCTACGCGCGAGGCACGGGGCGAGGCAGGGGGTTGATTCGGCGCGTGGCGCTTGATACACGGACCGATGGATGCTGCCCCTCTGGGCTTCGCCGCACGGTTGCGGCCCGGCCGCGCGGCGGCGGGGCGTCGAGGCGTCAGCGGACCGGCGTCGTGGTGTCGATCGCGTCGCGAAGCGGGCGGCGCATCGGAGCCCAGTAGTGCGTCGGCGTGACGCGGGCCAGCACGTCGACCAGGCGTGCCTCGCGGCCGATCATCGTGCGCGGGCGCCGGCGGACGGTCGCCTCGACGATGCGCGCCGCCGCGTCGGCGGGCTCGGTGTGGTACATCGCGGCCTGGGCGGCTGCCGCGCGCTGGGCGACCGCGGGGTCGATCGCCGCGGCGTACCGGCCGTGCAGGATGATGCCCGTCTTCACGCCCGCGGGGTAGACCGCGCCCACCGTGATCGTGGAGCGCTCGAGCTCGTGACGCAGCGACTCGGTGAACCCGCGCACCGCGAACTTGCTCATCGCGTAGGGGATGCGCCCCGCAGGCGCCGCGAGGCCGTAGATCGACACCAGGTGCGTGATGTGCGCCGCCGGCTCGCGCCGGAGCGCCGGCAGCAGCGCCTGCGTGACGTTGACGGTGCCCCACAGGTTCACGTCCATGAGCCAGCGCATCTCGGCCATGGTCACCTGGTCGATGTCGCCGAGCATCGACGATCCGGCGCACGTCACGAGCGCCTGGATGCGCGAATGGGATGCCTCGACCTCGGCCACGACGGCGGCCACCGCCTCGTCGTCGGTGAGGTCGACCACGTGCGTGGTGTGCCCGGTGCCGTCGAGGGTCGCGGCCACCGCGTCGAGGCCGTCGGGGTTGCGGTCGAGCAGGGCGACGCGCGCTCCGCGCGCGGCCAGCTGCCGTGCGACGTCGGCGCCCATTCCCGCGGCGGCGCCGGTGATGACGGTGGTGCGCCCGCGCACGTCCAGGGGTGGCTGCGTCGCCAGGTGATGCCTCTCGGTCCGGTCGTCGCCGTCGACGAGCCGCGCATACGATTCTCGCTGACTCGCGAGGGCCCGACGGACGCTAGCCTTTGAGGGGAGGTTCGATGGGCAAGACCGCAGAGGCGATCGCCGAAGGGGTGTCCATCGCGTCCGCCGCAGCGCGGCTGGCGATCCGCAACCGCATCCTCGTCGAGACGATCGCACACGACGAGGCGTTCGACGTGGTCGCCTTCACGCCGTTCGCGCGCGAGACGCTCCTGGGCCTCGCCGACGAGCAGGAGCAGGCCGCCGCTCTCGTGAGACGCCAGCGCAAGAAGGCGTGGGGCAAGTTCACCGACCCCGACGGCACGCACGACTACCGCGACCGCGACACCCGCAACCTCCGTCGGCGCGGGCGCCAGTACGCCGGCGTCGCCACGGCCCTCCGGCGCATGGCCGACGACCCCCACGTCGTGCGAACCTTCATCGAGCAGTCGCGCGACGCCGCCTGGGGAGACGTCGAGGCCAACCTCCAGCGCCGCCTTCGCGTCGAGGGCATGCGCCCCGAGCTCGACCCCGACTACGACCGCATGCGCGCCGCCCGCATGCAGTCGATCCGCCTCGTCGACCTCCCGCGCCTCGCCGCCCACAAGCGTCATCACGATGATCCGGAGACGGATGCTGCGCCCCCGGCCAAGCCCGCGGCGCACGCGCCGCGCATCTCGGGGATCGATATCAGCGAGCTCGAGTCCTGACGCTGTCGGCCGTCGCGGCTACGCTCGCGGTGTGGACGGCGATGGGGCCTCGACCCACCCGATGTGGTTCCCGCCGGAGCATGCGCTCCCGGCGCGCGTTCGCGCGCTATGCCTGGCGTATCCCGAGGCGGTCGAGGCGATTTCGCACGGGCGATGCACGTTCCGCGCCGGGAAGCGGCAGTTCGCGATCGTCGGCGTCGGCCCCGAGCCCGCGGTCGTGTTCAATACCGACGAACTCGAGCGCCCGGTGCTGCTCGAACGCGATGACGTCTTCGTGCCGCCCTACGAGGGCGCGTACGGCTGGCTCGCGATCCGTGTCGAAGCGGATGCCGGCGACTGGGAGCTCCTCGCAGAGCTCATCGACACGTCCTACCGCCAGGTCGCGCTGCAACGCCAGCTGCGTGCCCTCGACGGTGGGTAGCGGTGGGGCTCGAGCGTGCGGACACGCCCGGGAAACCAGCATCCGTCCACCGATTCGCGCAGCGCGCATCCGTCAGGTATTCTTGACGACGTTGTGCGCGAGAGCGAGCAACATGCGCCCGTAGCTCAATGGATAGAGCATCTGACTACGGATCAGAAGGTTAGGGGTTCGAGTCCCTTCGGGCGCGCACTGTGTTGAGACAGTAAGCATTGAAAACCCGCGGAATTCCGCGGGTTTTCGTGTCTCCAGAAGGCGGCGTGTCCCTTCTGATTCCGCGGACCTTGCGGCTGACTGCAGATCAGAAGAGTCACTCGTGGGAGCCGGGCAGCTGGGCGGAATCTCGGGGATCTCCCCGCGCTCGCGTCGCCTGGATCAACAAGACATGTGTGCACCTATGTGTGCACCTATGTGTGCACCGGTTCGGGCATCCGCTTCGAGGCGCGGCGGCGTCTCCCACCTCGCTGCGGCCGTCTCGCGGTCCGAGTGCTGGGCAGAGATTGCTGATGCAGCCGCACGGGCGTTAGACGCGCGCCAGCATGGATGCGCGGGCGAAGTGCAACGCCCCCACCAATGACGCGTCCTAACCGAATGCAGTCGGAACTACACGAAGCCCTCGGTGCACGAACGGTGGTGTCTTCGGCGACCAAGCTATGAATGGATTTATCGATCCTGCTCCAATCGTGATGAGTCGCCTATGTGGCGGAATCACGCGCAATTACAGATGCTCCGTGAGCAACCTGGGCGATCTCGTGCGAAATCCCTGCTTGACACGACCTGTCCGCAGGCCGTATCAATGAATCGTTTTACCGACTGTGCTCGTCTCTGACGACACGCCATCGTCCCAATGATCGTCTGCTCCAGTGAGGTAGCACTTCGAATGCGCTTGTCACCCAGATCCCTTCTCACCGCGGCGCTCACGGGCGCTCTTGCAATTGGCGTCCTCGGCGCTCCGCCGTCGGTGGCTGCCGATTACGCTCCGGCGGTCGCGGCCTCGTCGACGCCTGTCGCTGCTTCGATAGGCACCACGTACTACGTGGACAACCAGAACGGATCGCACTGTTCTGACGAGAGCGCAGGAACGGACCAGGCCGAGCCGTGGTGCAGCTTCACGCCGGCGGCGTCGCTCACCCTCGGCGCCGGCGACAGCCTGCTGCTCGCGAAGGGCGCCGCGTGGGCGCAGCAGCTCACCGTGGGACTGCAGGGAAGCGCGGAGCACCCCGCGACCATCGGCACGTACGGGTCGGGTGCGGCGCCGCGCATCCTGGGCAACGACACCGGCCGCGGCGTCTGGCTCACCAACCCTGACCACGCCGTCGTCACCGGCCTCGACATCGGGGACAAGAACGCGGCGGGGACCGGCGTGCTGGACTACGGCATGCTCGTGGACTACACGTCGATTGGCCACGAGGACTTCACGCTCGACGACCTGTCGGTGCACGACAGCCGCGTCTCGGGCATCCACGTGCATTCGATCGTGGCGGTGACCGTCGACCAGACGGTGCTCGACGGGCTGACGTTCTCGGGCATCCGCACCACCCACAACGCGCACGGCATCACCGTCGTGCAGGACGCCGACGTCATCGGCATGGCGGTGACGCCGGGCCAGGCGGGCGAGAAGGTGTTCCGCAATGTGCTGGTCGACGGCATCCATCAGGTCGACGATGACGGCAACCAGCCGGACCCCTCGGAGGTGCCGGTGCAGATCGGCGTCGGCTGCCCCGACAGCCTCGCGCTGGTCAATTCGACCAACGTCGTGGTGCGCGACTCCATCTTCGACGGGTCGGCGGGATGCCGCACCACCTTCGGCACCGCGGCGGTGTTCCTCGGGCGTCTGCAGAACGTGCTCATCTCGAACAACATGTTCGTGAACACGCCGAACACCCAGAACGCCGACATGGTCGCGATCGACCACGAGGCGTTTACGAGCAACGTCACCATCGCAGGGAACTATTTCGGCGACAACTACGGCGGAGCGGTCGAGTACCTCGCGATCCACGGCCCGCAGGACTTCTCGGTCGACAACCTTCTGACCTCGAACGTCTTCGTGCGCAACGGCATGTCCAACGCCATCCCGTACCCGGGCGACGGCGCGATCGCCCAGATCGGCGGCGGCCACATCGTGAAGGGTGCCGTGAACGACAACCTCGCGTACGAGCCCAACGGACTGCTCAACGCCCACCTCGGTGGGAGCACCGCGGGCTTCACGACTGCCAACAACGTGCTGACGTCGGCCGCCGACGACATCTTCCAGGCCGCCGCGCAGTATGACGACGAGGACTCCCGCTGGGGCTACCAGCACGGTGCCGGCACCACCTGGTCGGCGCTGCCGTACCACTCGTCGACCGCGTCATACGGCGCGGACGGGGTGTCGGCCGACCGCTTCACCGTGACCCCGTCGGCCACCAGCTCCGCAGGCGTCACGTGGACCGCGCCCAGCTCGGGCGTCATCAGCCTGCGGGCCTTCCCCGTCGCCCACGCCGCTGACGCGACTGTCACGGTCACGGTGAACGGCAAGGTCGTCGCCGAAGGGCAGGCGGGAGCGTCCGGCGTGGACCTCAAGGCCGACGACGTCAGCGTGCGCGATGGCGACGTGGTGCGGTTCGCCGTCGCGGCCGGCGGCGGCAAGGTCAGCCTTGCGCCCGCCATCGCATACACCTCGCAGTCGTCGTCGACCGACGTGGATGGGCAGTGGACGTTCTCGGTCGCGGGTGACACCGGCGGCTGGAAGAGCAACGTGCCCGCCAGCGCACGGCGCGGCGTTCTCGAGCTGACCGCGAACGGCGGTACGACCAAGATCGACTCGGCGTCGAAGCTCAGCCTGTCGGCGGCAGCCAGCACCAGCCTGCGCCTGACCTACCAGAACCGCACGACCGCGACCGAGGGACGCGTCTATTTCGCCACGAACAACGGCGGCGCCTTCAGCGAGAAGGACTCTGTGGCCTTCTCGATCAACCCGAAGAGCGACACCGGCAAGACCGAGGGCTACCAGAGCGTCATCATCCCGCTGTCGGGCAACAAGGACTGGAAGAACAAGATCCAGCAGCTGCGCATCGCCTTCACCGGCGCGACCGGCACGATCCTCATCGACAGCATCGAGCTCGCGAAGCCGGTCCAGCAGGGGTGGGAGTTCGACTCGGCCGCCGGCTGGACCGAGAACCCGAATGCCGGGTGCGCCTCGGCGGGAACCCCGTCGACCAACCCCGTCGTCGACCTCGATAACAGCGGCGGCGGGTTCAACCAGTACGCCGACATCAACTGGCTGAACACCCGCCTGCAGACCTTCAGGGTGACCTCGCCGAAGCTGGCGCAGATCGACTTCTGGGCCTTCAAAGAGGGCGACCCGCAGGGATGCCTCTACTTCAGGGTCGTGAAGATCACCGATGCGTCGACTCACAAGGGCAAGACGCTGTTCACAGGATCGGTGTCGCCGACGGAGGTCAGCACGACGGGCGGTTTCGTCAGCGTGTACCCCGGGCTGAAGGGCCTCGACACGTCTGCGACCTACGGGCTGCAGATCCTCAACCCCTACGTCATCCCGGGCGGCGGCAACTACGGCGTCGGGTACAGCGACGACCCCGCGAAGCCGGCAGCCGGATACGGAGAGTACTACTCGGTCGACAACGGGGGCGTCTGGCACGGGCCCGAGACTTCGCGCAGCCTGAAATTCAGGACGTACAGTGCTCCGGTCATCGCGGCGCAGGATACGGCTGCGGGCTTCACCCCGATCGCCGTGGCGAACGGGCTCGCCGGGAGCGTGGGCGGATGGGAGCCGGCGCTGCGCTCGCCGAAACTGGAGATCACGGCGGAGTCGACGCGCTACATCCACATCCGGATGAACAACCCCGACAACCGTCAGGTCGCGTACCTGCTGTTCACGACCACTGCGGACCCGGAGTACGACCGTCCCGGCGACGGCTGGCCGGTGCCCGAGGAGCGCGGAGGCAAGGGCGTGGTATTCGCCCTCGAACCCGGCGCCGAGTACCACGACTACACCCTCGACATGTCGAAGGTCGTCGGGTGGAAGGGCACGATCCAGCAACTGATGATCGAGCCCGGATTCCGGTGGAGCTACCGCACCAACGGCGACCTCAGCGCGACCTGGAACGGAAAGATCGACTACGTCCGACTCGACAGCGGCACGGTCGACGCCTCCCGGCGCTGACCCGCTGACACCGACCACCC
>JAVBUG010000312.1:0-5015 GCA_031555515.1 Microbacterium sp.
TGGTGGCGGGCAGGTCGGCGCACAGCACCCGCGCCTCACGCAGCAGGTCGGCCGCCTGGCGTTCGGTGATCCGCAGCACGCAGGCGACCTCGGCGCGGGTGGAGCGCGCCACCCAGTCCGCAGCATCCGTCGCCGCATCCGAGGCCCGCGCCGCGCGTTTCGCGGCTGGCGAGCCCGGCTCGTACGACACGATCTGCTGCTGGTGCGCTTCGCTCACCCGCCGCAGTTCGTCCAGCAGCCGGGTGCGTTCTGCCTCCAGGCTCGCCTGTGCGCGTCGCACCCGATCGAGCTCGGCCACCAGGGTGGCGGCGTCGTCGCAGTGGAGCGCATCGGTCGTGCACATACCCCGAGATTAGAACAAACCTCCGACATCCTCAGTGCCGCCGGAGCGGGTACCGACCTTCTTGACAGAGCCCGCCGACACGAGGAGCGTCGGTTCAAACCGGTTCTGACGGCCGTGCGCTCCGCGCGGTCGCTGTGCTCGTTTGTGTCGATGGGAAGGTCGACCATGTCCATGAAGGTGATGGATTCGCTGCGCAGCAGCGTGAAGGGTTCGGTCGTCGAAGAAGGCGACGACGGATACGACGAGGCGCGGGTCGTCTACAACGCGATGATCGACCGCAGACCCGCCGCGGTCGTGCGGTGTCAGGACGCCGCGGATGTCGCGGCGGTCGTCCGCGCCGCCGCCGAAGACGGGAGCGGTGTGGCGGTACGCGGCGGAGGCCATAGCGTGCCCGGATTCGGAACCGCCGACGGTGCCCTCGTCGCGGACCTCGGAGACCTCACCGCTGTAGAGGTCGACCCGGGATCGTCGACCGCCGAAGTGGGAGGCGGCGCCACCTGGGGGATGTTCAACGAGGCGGCCGCGCAGTACGGACTCGCGACGACCGGCGGCATCATCTCGACGACGGGCGTCGGCGGTCTGACGCTCGGCGGCGGGATCGGCTACCTCGCCCGCGCCCACGGATTCTCGTGCGACAACCTGCTCTCGGCCGAGGTCGTGCTCGCCGACGGGAGGGTGGTCACCGCGAGCGCCGACGAGGAGCCCGACCTGTTCTGGGCGATTCGCGGCGGCGGCGGCAACTTCGGCGTCGTGACGAAGTTCCGCTTCCGGCTGCACCCCGTGACCGAGATCTTCGGCGGCCCGATGTTCTTCGAGCTGGCCGACGGCCCGGCGATCCTGACCTACTTCGCCGAGTACGTCCGGACCGCTCCGCGCGAGTTCGGCGGGTTCCCGGCATTCCAGATCGCCCCGCCGCTGCCGTTCGTGCCGGAGGATCGCGCCGGGGAGCCGTTCGTAGCCGTCGCGTTCTGCATCAACGGCCCCGCGGGAGAGGCCGAGAAGATCGTCCAGGGGTTCCGCGACGTCGCGAAGCCCGTGGCCGAGATGGTCGGACCGATGCCCTATCCGGCGATGAACGGCCTGTTCGACGGGCTCGTCCCTCCCGGCCTGCAGCACTACTGGAAGGCGGCCTTCCTCGACGAGCTCACCCCCGAGTCGTTGGATGCGCACCTGCGGCACGGCCCGCTGGTGCCGACCGTCAACTCGACAGTGCACTTCTACCCGATCAACGGGGCGTGCCACGACGTGGCGCCGGACGCCACAGCCTTCGGGCACCGCGACGCGAACTTCGCCCTGGTGATCGCGGGGATGTGGCCGGACCCGACCCAGAACACCGCGAACACCGCGTGGGTCAAGGACTACTACGCGGCCATCGAGCCGTTCTCGCAGGCCGGCGGGTACATCAACTTCGCGTCGCAGGACGATCAGTCGAAGGTCGCCAGCAACTACGGTGCGAACTACGAGCGGCTGCGCTCGGTCAAGCGTCAGTACGACCCCGACAACGTGTTCCACCTCAATCAGAACATCGTCCCGTAGACGACGGTTCGGCGATGAAGCGCCCTCGGGAGCCCCGCCCGCCGGCGGAGCCCCCGGGCGGGCCCGTGGTCAGTCCGCGATGAACGCGAGGATGTCGGCGATCAGCGCCTTCTGGTACTCGCCCGAGATGCCGTGCGGCGCCCCTTCGTAGACCTTGAGCGTGCCGTCCGACACGAGCCCGATCGACTTCTCGGCGGCCGCCGCGATCGGCACGATCTGGTCGTCCGAGCCGTGGGCGAGCAGGATCGGCACGTCGATCGCCTGCAGGTCGTCGGTGAAGTCGGTCTCGGAGAACACCTTGACGCACTCGTACGCGGCGACGAGGCCGGCGAGCATGCCCTGGCGCTGGAAGTCGTCGATGAGGCCCTGCGAGACGGCGGCGCCCTCGCGGTTGAAGCCGTAGAACGGCACCGCGAGGTCCTTGTAGAACTGCGAGCGGTCGGCGAGCACCCCGGCGCGGATGCCGTCGAAGGCCTCGATCGGGGTGCCTTCGGGGTTCGCCTCGGACTTGACCATGATCGGCGGCACGGCACCTGCGGTCACGACCTTGCGGACGCGGCCCTTGCCATGCTGGGCGGCGTAGCGGACGACCTCGCCGCCGCCGGTCGAGTGGCCGATCACGACGAGGTCGGTGAGGTCGAGGTGCTCGATGAGCTCGGCGAGGTCACGAGCGTACGTGTCCATGTCGTGCCCGCGGTCGGTGTTGGTCGAGCGGCCGTGACCGCGACGGTCGTGAGCGATGGCGCGGTAGCCCGCGTCGGCGAGCAGCTTGGACTCGACGGCCCACGCATCGGAGCTGAGGGGCCAGCCGTGGCTCAGGACGACCGGCTTCCCGGTGCCCCAGTCGGTGTAGTAGATCTCGGTGCCGTCGGAGGTGGTGAACGTCGGCATGGCGACTCCTTGCGATCATCGGGCCGACCCGTCGCCCCACTCGCCGGAGCTGTCACGGGCGACGGCGCCACTTTCGAGCCTCGACGATCCCGGCTCGCGGCGCCCCGCTCCAACGGCCTCGCATCCCACGATTCGAGACAGGATGGAGGAATGCACTCGACCCCCGCCCGCCGGCGAATCGCGTTCCTGCTGTTCGACGGGGTGAAGAGCCTCGACTACGTCGGCCCCGCCGAGGTGTTCGTCGAAGCCAACCAGGCCGTGCAGGGGTACGAGGTCGTGCTGCTCTCACCCGATGGCCGCGACGTCATGACCTCGCTCGGCGGCAGGGTCTCGGTGCACGGTGCGGCGAGCGACGCGGGCGAGTTCGACACCGTGATCGTGCCGGGCAGTGAACTGCCGCCTCGCGACTTCGCACGGGGATCATTGACGGATGCTGCGGCCACCCTCGCCGCGCGAGCACGCCGGGTCGTCTCCATCTGCAGCGGCGCCTTCGTGCTCGCCGAGATCGGCGCGCTCGACGGCAAGCGCGCCACGACGCACTGGAAATTCGCGCCGGAGCTGGAACGGCGCTACCCCCGGGTGCGCGTCGAGCCCGACGCGATCTTCGTGCGCGACGGCGACGTCTTGACGTCGGCCGGGGTCGCGGCGGGCATCGATCTGGCGCTCGCGCTCGTCGAGGACGATCATGGCGCCGACGTCGCCCGGCAGATCGCCCAGCTGCTGCTCGTCTACCTGCAGCGCTCGGGTGGCCAGTCGCAGTACTCGGTGCCGTTGCGCGCCCGCGCGCAGCCCGCGTCGATCGTGCGCCGCGCCACCGACCTCGTCGACGCGGATCCCGCGCGCGCGTGGACCGTGCCGGCGCTCGCCGCACTCGTGGCAGTGAGCCCTCGGCATCTGACCCGCCGATTCCGCGAGGAGCTCGACCAGTCACCGGCCGAGTACGTCACCGCGGTGCGGTTCGAGCTCGCCCGCGTGCATCTCGAGGCGGGCGCGAGCGTGACCGAGGCCGCTGCCGAGGCGGGCTATGGCAGCGCCGAGTCGCTGCGCCGCGCGTTCATCGCGCGCCTGGGCATCTCCCCATCGCAGTACCAGCGGCGCTTCCGCTCCGCGCACGCTGCGCTGCGAGACCACCCCGCAGAAGACGGGTTCGATCTCGCCTCCTGACAGGGGCACGTCCGCGCGGCGCTCCGCGAGCCGCCGCGCAGCGGCGCCGGTGCCTCGGCCCGGGTCCCCGCCCGCCGGAATGCGGGATCCGCCGACGCCAGGAGCGCCACCGCCGAACCCACCGCGCACGTCACCAGCGCGGCCTGCAGGGTCGCGGACGTCGAGACACCGCTCGAGGTGAGAAGGATGCCGGTGGCCAGGGCCACGAGGAAGGTCGCGGCCAGTCGTTGCGTCAGCTGGAGGAACGACGCGGCGACGCCGTGCAGCTCGGCCGGTGCGAACGAGAGCGTCGTGGCGCGGACCACCGGCTCGACGAGGCCGCCGCCGATCCCCAGCCCGATCTGTGCGACGGCCGCGACGATGAACAGCACGCCGCCCGGCACGAGCGGGGCGACCACGGCCAGGCCCGCGAACAGCGCGGCCTGCAGCCCGAGCCCCAGCCACACGGTGGCCGACGACCCGCGACGCCCGCCCACGCGCAGACTGAACAGCGAGCCGCCGAGCCGCGCCAGCGCGCCCGGCGCGAACACCAGGGCGATCACGAGCGCTGTGAGCGTCGGCGACTGCAGGAAGTAGAGGGTCACCGCCGACCCCGCCGCCACGCCGCTGCCGAACCACAGCAGCGCGACGACGTTCCCGATCACGAAGCCGCGAGAGCGCACCAGCGCCGGGGCGAACAGCGGCAGGCGCCCCCGCCGCACGTATCTGCGCTCCCACAGCACGAGGACGACTCCGAGAAGCACGGCCGCACCGGCCACCGCCACACCGGTCAGCCCGGAGAGGCCCGGCTCCACGACCGGCAGCGTCAGCGCGACGACCACGAGGCACAGCAGCACGATGCCCGGCAGGTCGAGCCACACCCGCCCCGACCCCGAGGACCCCGAGGACTCCGGGCGGGCCCGGGGCCGCGGCATCCCTCGCCATCCGAGCACGAAGGCGGCGATCACGAGGGGCAGGGGAGTCAGGAGCACGAGACGCCAGGCGACGTCGCCGGGAAACGCCCCGAGGAGCAGGGCGCCGAGCACCGGGCCGAGCAGGCCCGCCAGGGCACCCACGGCGGTGTATGCGGCGAGGGCGCTGA
>JAVBUG010000165.1:0-17570 GCA_031555515.1 Microbacterium sp.
CCTGCACGAAGGTGATGGATCGCATCCCGCCCGCCGCGACGACGACGCCGACGATGACGGCGACGCACACCGCGCCGGCCCAACGGGGGAGCCCCGTCGTGATGCCGACGGTGAGGGCGGCGCCCTGCAGTTGCGGCACGATGTAGAACCAGCCGATGACGATCACGAGCGTGCTCGTCACGCGCCGCGCCCACAGGGAGTCCAGCCGCGCCTCGGTGAAGTCGGGGATCGTGTACGCCCCCGAGCGGCGCAGCGGCGCGGCCACGAACAGCAGCAGCATGAGGTATCCGGCGGTGTACCCGATCGGGAACCACAGCGCCGACGAGCCAGTGAGCAGGATGAGGCCGGCGATGCCCAGGAACGACGCCGCCGACAGGTACTCGCCGCCGATGGCCGAGGCGTTCCACCACGGCCGCACGGTGCGGCTCGCGACGTAGAAGTCGCTCGTCGTGCGCGACACCCGCAGGCCGTAGAAGCCGATGAGCGCCGACGCGACCGCCACGGCGGCGATCGCGACGTAGCCGATCGCGGGGTTCACTCGTCCTCCGCGAGCGCCCGGTAGCGCGCCTCGTTGCGCGACGCCGCACGAACGTACAGCCCGCCGACGGTGACGGCGAGCGGGTACACGCCGGCGCCCAGCAGCAGCCACGACAGCGGCACGCCGAGCACGAACGTCGTGTCGAGCTGCGGCACGAGCGCGATGGCGAGCACGAACAACGCGGTCGCGACGACGAACCCGAGGGCGAACACGACGCCGAGCCGCAGCTGCGAACGGATGAGCGAGCGCACATACACGCCCGCGATGTCGCTCGTCGGCCCTCCGCCCGCCTGCGGCGACGCCGAGCGGACGGATGCTGCGCCCGCGCCTGTGCGCGGCGCCGTCACCCGCACCCGGTCCGGCGCGGGCGGATGCGGGTCCGGTGGGGTGTGGCCGTCGGCCGAGGTCATGCGCGCGGCTGGATCGTCGCCGATTCGAGCCGCTCCCGCAGCGCCGGCAGGCACCGCCGGCTGACCGGCAGCTCGGCACCGCCGACCGTGACGCTCGGGTGGTCGCCGCCGAGGCGAAGCCGCGCGAGGTGGGGGATCGCGACGAGATACGAGCGGTGGATGCGCACGAACGCGTCGGCCCACTGCCGCTCGAGATCCGACATCGGCACCCGCACCAGGTAGCTCGCCTCCTCGGTGTGCAGCCGCGCGTAGTCGCCCTGGGCCTGCACGTAGCGCACTTCGTCGCGCCGGATCATGCGCGTCGTCCCGCCGAGCGTGACGGCGATGAGCTCCGCCTGCGCGGCAGCTGCAGCATCCGTCGCCGGCGCAGCCTGCGCCTTCAGCGCCTCGATCACGCGCGTGACCGAGCGGTGCAGCCGCTCCGTGCGCACGGGCTTCAGCAGGTAGTCGATCGCGGCGAGGTCGAACGCCTCGAGCGCGCTCTCTTCGTCGGCGGTCACGAACACCAGAGCGGGCCGGCGCTCGAACCGCTGCAGGGCGCGGGCGAGGTCGAACCCGCTGAGGCCCGGCATGTGGATGTCGAGGAAGGCCGCATCGACGCTCTCGCGAGTGAGCAGCCGGATCGCCTCGGCACCCGACGACGCCTGGTGGATGATGCCGATCCGGGAGTCCTGTCCGAGGAGGAACGCGAGCTCGTCGATCGCGGGCTGCTCGTCGTCGGCGATGAGCACGGAGATCACGGCTCCCGCCGCCCTTCGGGACGCTCGAGGGTCGCCGTCGCACGGACAGGACCGGTGGATGCCGCGACCCGGCCGGGCTGCGACTTCGGCACGCGCATGCGCACCAGCGTGCCCGCGCCGACGTTCGTCTCGACGACGAGCCCGTGCTCGTCGCCGTACACCTGCCGGAGGCGCGCGTCGACGTTGCGCAGGCCCACGTGCTCGCCGGGGGCGCCGCCGGCGAGGGCGCGCTCGAGCACGACCGGGTCGATGCCGACGCCGTCGTCCTCGACGCTGATCTCGGCGAACGCCCCCTGATCGGAGGCCTCGATCGTGATGCGTCCGCCGCCTTCCTTGCCCTCGAGCCCGTGGCGCACCGCGTTCTCCACGAGCGGCTGGATCGACAGGAACGGCACCACCGTCGACAGCACCTCCGGCGCGATCTGCAGCGTCACCTTCAGGCGGTCGCCGAACCGCGCACGCTCGAGCTTCAGGTAGCTGTCGATCGAGCGGAGCTCCTCGGCGACCGTGGTGAAGTCGCCGTGCCGGCGGAACGAGTACCGCGTGAAGTCGGCGAACTCGAGCACCAGGTCGCGTGCCTTGGCCGGGTCGGTGTTGATGAACGACGCGATGGCGTTCAGCGAGTTGTAGATGAAGTGCGGGCTGATCTGCGCGCGGAGCGCGCGCACCTCGGCCTCGGCGAGCGCCGCGCGCGAGGCGTCGAGCTCACCGAGCTCCACCTGGGCGGCGACCCAGTCGGCCACTTCGCCGGTCGCGCGCACGAGGCCGGCCCGCACGCGCGGCGCGAACGCGACGATGGCCCCGGCGGGCGCCTCACCCGCGAGGATCGGCGCGGCCACAGCATCCGTCTCCCGTTCCCCGATGCGAGCGCGCCGCTGCATCTGCGTGCGCCCCGACGCGCGGGCCTCGGCGGCCAGCCGGCCGGCGACCTCGCGCACGGCGTCGTCGCCCTCGACGGTCACGTGACCCGACGGGTCGACGAGCGCGAGCGTCTCGCACCCGAGGAGGGCCTTGAGGTGGCGTCCGGCTCGCGTCGCATCACCCTCGGCGATGCCGCCGCGCAGGTGCTTGGCTGCGCGGCTGGCGAGGTGCAGCGTCTGATACGTCGCCTGCTCGACGTCGGTGCCGAGCTCCTTCGACGCCACGACGATGCGCCGCAGCAGGATCACGACGCCGACCGCGAGAGCCCCGGCGAGGACGCCGGCGGCAGCGGCGAGCAGCATCGACTCGGGCATGCGGCCAGCGTAGCCGTCGTTCGTCGTCAGCCGACCGCCGTTCGTCGCACCGTGAACGCCGCTCACCGACGACGAACGGTGGTGGCCCCCGGCTCCGCGGGCCGAAGACGAGCATGGTCGCACTGTCAACGCAGCGGCGCGGCCGACGGGCGCGCCGATCCCCTCGAAGGAGAGACGCCATGGGCAACGAAGCCCCCAGCGCCGCGACGAACCTCGCAGAGGTCGACTACGGCGCGGTCCAAGCATCACCCGAATTCCAACGGCTCCGGCGCACGCACCGCAGCTTCGTCTTCCCGGTGCTGGGCGCGTGCCTGGCCTGGTACTTCGCGTACGTCCTCCTCGCCAGCTACGCCCACGACTTCATGTCGATCCGGGTGTTCGGCAGCGTCAACGTCGCGATGGTCCTCGGCATGGCGCAGGTCGTCACGACCTTCGCCGTGACGACCTGGTACGTCCACTACGCCAACAAGCGCCTCGACCCGCTCGCGGAGGAGATCCGCGACGAGATCGAGACCGGCGAGTTCGAGAACGCGGGGGAGACGCGCTGATGCGACACTTCACGGAAGCGGCGACGACGTCGCCCGGCGAGCCCTGGCTCAACATCGCCATCTTCGGCGCGTTCGTCGCGGTCACGATGGTGATCGTGTTCCGCGCCAGCAGGAACAACAAGACCGCGGCCGACTACTACGCCGCCGGCCGCTCGTTCACGGGCGGCCAGAACGGCTCCGCGATCGCGGGCGACTACCTGTCGGCGGCGTCGTTCCTCGGCATCGTCGGCGCGATCGCCATGACGGGCTACGACGGGTTCCTCTACTCGATCGGCTTCCTCGTCGCGTGGCTCGTGGCGCTTCTGCTCGTCGCCGAGCTGCTGCGCAACACCGGCAAGTTCACGATGGCCGACGTGCTGTCGTTCCGCCTGAAGCAGCGCCCGGTGCGCATCGCGGCGGCCACGACGACCCTCGTCGTGTGCTTCTTCTACCTGCTCGCGCAGATGGCGGGCGCCGGTGGCCTGGTGTCGCTGCTGCTCGGCATCGGCGACCAGCTCGGCCAGGCCGTCGTCATCACGGTGGTCGGCGCGCTCATGATCCTCTACGTGCTCATCGGCGGCATGAAGGGCACCACCTGGGTCCAGATCATCAAGGCCGTGCTGCTCATCGCGGGCGCCGGCGTGATGACGGTGTGGGTGCTCGCGCTCAACGGCTTCGACTTCTCGGCGCTCCTCGACAAGGCCGTGGCCGTCGCCGAGAACCCGGCGATCCTCGACCCGGGCCTCAAGTACGGCGTTTCCGACACCTCGAAGATCGACTTCCTGTCGCTGGGTCTCGCCCTGGTGCTCGGCACCGCGGCCCTCCCGCACGTGCTGATGCGCTTCTACACCGTGCCCACGGCCAAGGAGGCGCGCAGGTCCGTCGTCTGGGCCATCTGGCTCATCGGCATCTTCTACGTGTTCACGCTGGTGCTCGGGTACGGCGCCGCCGCTCTCGTCGGCCCGGCGGTCATCGCCGCGGCGCCCGGCGGCCCGAACTCGGCGGCCCCGCTGCTCGCGTTCTCGCTCGGCGGACCGCTGCTGCTCGGCCTCATCTCGGCGATCGCCTTCGCGACGATCCTCGCGGTGGTCGCTGGGCTCACGATCACTGCCGCCGCCTCGTTCGCCCACGACATCTACGCCTCGGTCGTGAAGAAGGGCAAGCCCGAGCCGGGCGCAGAGGTCAAGGTCGCCCGCCGCACGGTGGTCATCATCGGCATCGTCGCGATCATCGGCGGCATCGGAGCGAACGGTCAGAACGTCGCGTTCCTGGTGGCCCTCGCGTTCGCCGTCGCGGCCTCGGCGAACCTCCCCACGATCGTGTACTCGCTGTTCTGGAAGCGGTTCACGACCAAGGGTGCGCTGTGGAGCATGTACGGCGGTCTCGCCTCGGCGATCCTGCTCATCGTGTTCTCGCCGGTGGTCTCGGGCTCCGAGACGTCGATGCTGAAGACCGACGCGATCGACTTCGCGTGGTTCCCGCTGTCGAATCCGGGCATCGTCTCGATCCCGCTCGCCTTCTTCCTGGGCTGGATCGTGAGCGTGCTCGACAAGACGCCGGAAGACCCGAAGAAGCAGTCCGAGATGGAGGTGCGCTCGCTCACCGGCATCGGCGCCGAGAAGGCGGTCAGCCACTAGCGCAGAGGGCAAGAGTAAGGGCCGGTCGGAGAGGCTACCGACCGGCCCTTGTCCCTTGCACCAAGAGTGTCCTGCAATCACATGCCGGTAGCTGCCACAGCAAAACAACTACCGTGCGAGCACTCTATAACGGTGAGGTAACGCTGGCAAGGGTTCGTCGTGATCTTTTCGTGATCTTCCCAGGCGGGCGCCGATCGTGCCGGGCGCGCACGCAGGGCGTGGTCGCCGATGGGGCGGCGAGGAAGAATAGATGCCCTGGTCGAATGGCAAAAGTGAAGGGCCGGTCGGAGAGGCTACCGACCGGCCCTTGTCCCTTGCACCAAGAGTGTCCTGCAATCACATGCCGGTAGCTGCCACAGCAAAACAACTACCGTGCAAGCACTCTATAACGGCCAGATAACGCTGACAAGAGTTCGCTGTTATGTTTTCGTGATCGATCTCCCGGGAGGGGTCTCCTCCTTACCGCAGCGCACCCTCTTGACCGCGCCATCCAGATGTGTACAGTGTCAACATACGCACTCGCACACTCGGAGGTTCCGATGCAGAGCTCCCAGAACGCCCTTCCGCCCGTCGTCGATGCCGACCAGTGGCGCCGAGAGCTCGATGAGCTCCGCGTGCGCGAGAAGGCGGCGACGCGCGAGCTCGACGCCATCGCGGCGCAGCGCCGCAGGCTGCCGATGGTGGAGATGCCCGACTACACGCTGATGGGCGAGTACGGCCCGGTGCGCCTCGTCGACGTCTTCGAGGGCAAGTCGCAGCTCATCGTCTACAACCACATGTGGTTCGAGGGCAAGCAATGGCACTGCCCGGGCTGCACCGGCTACACCTCGCAGTTCACCCGGCTCGACTTCCTCGACGCGTACGACGCCCGGTTCGTCATCGTGACGCAGGGTCCGATCGACGAAGCGCTCGAGTACAAGGAGCGCACGGGCAACCGCATGGACTGGTACTCCACGGCCGGGAGCCCGTTCGGCGCCGACGTCGACGCCCCTGCCGGCGGCGGTTTCGCCGTCAACGTGTTCCTCCGCGACGGCGACACCGTGTACCGCACATGGCACACGAACGGCCGCGGCACCGAGCAGCTGAGCCACACGTTCCCGCTGATCGACGTGCTCCCGTACGGACGTCAGGAGGAGTGGCAGGACTCGCCCGAGGGGTGGCCGAGGAACGACACGTACGACGGATGGTTCACGTCGCAGAAGATCGCGGAACTCTACGGTCCGGGCGCGCACGCGCACGCATAGAGAAGAGGACGCCGCGCCCCGCGACTGCGGCCGGGGCGCGGCATCCGTTCATCTCATGGCGACTGATCAGTACCAGTCGGTGGCCTGCGAGTGTCCCCAGGCGGCGCACGGCGTGCCGTACGACCCGGCGATGTAGCTGAGGCCCCACGCGATCTGGGTCGCGGCGTTGGTCTGCCAGTCGGCGCCGGCGCTGGCCATCTTGTTGCCGGGGAGCGACTGCGGGATGCCCGTCGCGCCGCTGCCCGAGTTGTAGGCCTGGTAGTTCCAGCTGGACTCCTTGGTCCAGAGCGACTCGAGGCACGAGAACTGGCCGTCGCCCCAGCCGTACTTCGATGCGGCCATCTGGCGAGCCGTCGCCTTCGCGCCGTCGGGGGTGTTCGCGGCGGCGAGAGCGGCGGCGGCCTCCTCGGCCTGACGCTGCGCCTCGGCGGCGGCGGCGGCCGCGGCGGCGGCGGCAGCGGCGGCGTCCTCCGCGGCCTTCTTCTCCTTGGCGGCGTCGAGGTGCTCGCGGAGTTCGGCCACGCGGGTCTTCACCGTGTGGGTGGCACCGGCGACGTCGGCGGTGAGGCCGGGAACCAGGAGCATCGGGACGACCTCGAACTTCGAGAGGCGATCCGCGGACTGCTCGAGGTCGGCTGTGTCGACCGACGTGTCGGCGAGGCCGAGGTCGAGGCCTGCGGCGGCGATGTCGGTGGTGACCGAGGTGGCGTCGCTGAGTGCCGCGCGAGCGGAGCGGAGCGAGCCCTGCGCGTCGACGCGGATCTCGCGGAAGGAGTCGGCGGTGGCTTCGGGCGCAGCGGCCGAGGCGATCGCCGATGCGGCCAGCGGCGCGGCCGCGGCGAGGGCCGGGGAGGCGAGCGTGAGGCCGGTCGTGAGGAGCACGCCGACGGCGGCTCCGGTGGCGACGACGGGCACGAAGAAGCGGCGGCGTGAACGGCGGGCAGGCGTGAGTGTGGTGTCTGAATGCATGACGAACGTACGATCCTTCGGGTTTCGCGCCGCGGGTATCGGCGCCTGTGCGCCTTCGGGTCGGACGCACAAGTCCCCGAGTCTGCCTCATCGTGTCTGGGCGGTTGCGGGTAGTTTCCTGGACGGAACGTGAGAGCCCTTTTGCCGGAAAGGCCTGATCGGAGGATGAGAAATCTCTCACGCGTCTCGACCGTCCCGGTCGCGTCGCCCGGTTCCAGCAGTGAATTGCGATTCACTTAAACCTTGTCACGGAGCGATCGGTGGTGCATGCTGGCCGCAGCAACGGCGCACCTGGAGGCACCCATGACGTTGACCGCAGCGCAGCGGGCGACATTCGAGTCCATCTTCGACACCTTCGCCCCCGGCGACGGCAACGGCATCCCCTCGGCCACCCGGCTGGGGGCGGTGCCGATCGCCGAAGGCATGCTCGAGGCGAACCCCCGGAAGGAGGAGGCGGAGCTGCTCGCGCGCGTGCTGTCGCTGTGGGACACGCCGCTCGGCGGCGTGCTCCTCGGCATCGGCCCACGCCGGTTCTCGACACTTCCGGCCGCGAAGCGCGAGGCCGCGCTCATCGCGCTGTCGGACTCGCGCCTGCCCCTCAAGCGTGTGCTGTTCCAGAACCTGAAGTCCGCGGCGATGCTGTCGTACTACGTCGCTCCGGGGGCTGACGGCGTCTCGCCGCTGTGGGCGTCGATGGGCTACCCCAGCCCTCCTGGCGCCCGCACCGACGCGGCGACGCCGCCGCTCCACCCGCAGACGCCGGCATCCGACCTCTCGCTCGACTGCGATGTGGTCGTCGTGGGCTCGGGCGCCGGCGGCGGGACGGCCGCCGCGGTGCTCGCCGCGCGGGGGCTCGACGTCGTCGTGCTCGAGAAGGGCGCGTACTACGACGACCGCGACTTCGACGGGAGCGAGCTCGGCGGCCTCGCCCGCCTGTACGCGCCAGGGCCTTCCGCCACCGCGGAGGGGCAGCTCAGCATCCTGTCGGCTCAGTGCCTGGGCGGCGGCACCGTCGTGAACTTCTCGACGTCGTTCCGCACGCCAGACCACGTGCGCGAGGAATGGGCCGCCCACGGGGTCGCGCAGTTCACCTCGCCCGAGTACGACGCCGCCCTCGACGCGGTGTGGGCGCGGCTGGGGGTGAACGGCGCGTACAGCGAGCCGTCGGCGCGCGACCGCATCATGGAGCGTGGGCTCACCACCCTCGGCTGGCATGTCGGCGCGCTCGAGCGCAACGTCGTCGGCTGCGACACGGGACTCGAATGCGGCCGCTGCGGTTACGGGTGCCGCATCGGCGCGAAGCAGTCAGCCACCAAGACATGGCTGACGGATGCTGAGACCGCCGGTGCGCGGCTCTACACGGGCGTCGACGTGCGCAAGGTCGAAACCGCGGGCGGCCGGGCTAAGGGAGTGACCGGACGCACCGCCGCCGGTCACACGGTGACGGTGCGCGCCCGTGCGGTCGTGGTCGCGGGCGGCAGCGTGCAGACGCCGGCTCTGCTGCGCCGCTCGGGCCTGACGAACCCGAACATCGGCGCGCACCTGCGCCTGCACCCCGCGACGGCGGTGTGGGCGGAGTTCGCCGAAGAGGTGCGCCCCTGGGAGGGCGCGATGCAGACGCGGTACTCGGCCGAGCACGCCGACCTCGACGGCTCGGGATACGGCGCGGTCTACGAGACGGCGGCCGCGAACCCCGGGCTGTCGGTCGCGTTCCAGTCGTGGCGGGGCGCGCAGACCCATCTCGACGTGATGAAGCGTCTCGCGCACTATTCGAGCGTCGGCGTGATCACGCGTGACCAGGATTCCGGCGAGGTCCGCGTCGACAAGGCGGGCGAGCCGACCATGCACTACCGTCTGTCGGACCGCGATGCCGCACGTGTGCAGGCCGGTGTGGCGGGTGCGTCCCGCATCCTCGAGGCGGCCGGCGCGCTGCGCATGTTCTCCGGGCACCAGGCGGGGATCGAGTGGACGCGCTCCACCGGCGAGCCGCTCGACGCCTTCATCGCACGCTGCGCGACCGCGGGCTACGGTCCGGGCCGGTGCTCGATGGCGGCGCTGCACATCATGGGCTCGGCGCGAATGGGCGGCTCCGCGACGACGAGCGCCGTCGACCCCGACGGTGCCACGTGGGAGGTGCCGAACCTCGTCGTCGCCGACGCCTCAACCTTCCCCACCGCGTCCGGCGTGAACCCCATGATCTCGATCGAGGCCATCGCGTACATGAACGCGACCCGCCTCGCAGGACGCCTGCAGTCGTAGCCGGGACGCGGATGCTGCGACCCGCCGCGCGACGGCGGGTCGCAGCATCCGTGACGAAAGTCCTGGCGTGCGTGTATTCCCGCGTCGCTGGACGACCGCTAGCGTTGCGCTCGACGGGGCACGGCGTGGTGCGGTGCGTCGTCGGTGCGCGCACGACACCTCGCGAAGGAGAGATCCATGGCTACATCGTCCGCAGCAGACATCGTCAAGGCCGTCGGCGGCGCCGGCAACATCGAGAGCCTGACGCACTGCGCCACCCGGCTGAGATTTCAGCTCCACGACGCGTCCGGCGTCGACACCGAAGCCGTCGAGGCGATCCCCGGGGTCATGGGCGCCGTGCCGCAGGCCGGCGAGCGGTTCCAGGTCGTCATCGGCGGCGGCGTGCAGAACGTCTACAACGACATCATGGCGCTGCCCGAGATGAAGGGCGGCGGCGGGGCCGCAGCATCCGATCCCGACGACATCGACGCGATCAAGAAGCGCGAGCGGGAGAAGGGCGTGCGCGGCAAGGTCGCGTGGATCGACTCGCTGTTCGAGTTCCTGTCGGACTCGTTCCGCCCGATCCTCGGCGCCCTGCTCGGCGCCTCGTTCTTCATCACGTTCATGGCCCTGATGGCGACGCTCGACGTGATCCCCGACTGGAACGCTCCCGGCGTCACGCTCGATCCGTCGTGGGCCTTCATCAACCTGATGTGGCAGAGCGTCTTCGTCTTCCTGCCGCTCATGGTCGCCTACAACGCGACGAAGAAGGTCGGCGCGGATCCGTGGGTGGGCTTCGCGATCATGGCGGTGCTCATGCTCCCGGGCTTCACGGCGCTCGCCCAGGACGTCGAGCCGACGGCCCTGTTCGGGATCGAGGCCGCGCAGGTCGCGATCGTCCCGGTCTTCGGCATTCCGATGCCGATCGCGAACTACAGCTCGCAGGTGTTCCCGCCGCTGCTCATGGCGGCGGTGCTGGGTCCGCTGTACAAGCTGCTGCGACGGATCATCACGGCGAACCTGCAGCTGATCTTCGTGCCGTTCTTCGCGATGCTCATCATGATGCCGCTCACCGCGTTCGTGATCGGGCCGATCGGCGTGTACGTCGGTGCGGTGCTGGCCCAGACCCTCGCGGCGATCAACAGCTTCTCGCCGTTCATCTTCGCGATCGTGATTCCGCTGGCGTATCCGTTCATGGTGCCGCTCGGGCTGCACTGGCCCATCAACGCGATCATGCTCCTCAACATCCAGACGCTCGGGTACGACTTCATCCAGGGCCCCATGGGCGCGTGGAACTTCGCGTGCTTCGGCGCGACCGCCGGCGTGCTCGTGCTCTCCCTCCGCCACCGTGACACCCAGATGCGGCAGACCGCGACGGGCGCGCTCGCGGCGGGTCTGCTCGGCGGCATCTCGGAGCCTTCGCTGTACGGCATCCACCTGCGGTTCAAGCGGATCTACCCGCGCATGCTCGTGGGCTGCTTCGTCGGCGGCCTCACGATCGGGCTCGGCAGCCTCTTGATGGGCCTCGAGAACGGCGTCACCACCCAGGCCTTCGTCTTCACGTCGCTGCTGACGATCCCGGCGTTCCAGCCGACGGGGCTGTACGCGATCGCGATCGGCCTGGCGTTCTTCACGTCGATGTTCCTGGTGATCTGGTCGAACTTCCGCACGCCCGAGCAGCAGGCGGAGTTCGAGGCGGCGCGCGACGCGGCCGAGGCGGCGGCCGCCGCCGAGCACGTGGCTCCGGCGCTCGTCGAGGCGAGCGAGCCGCGCACGATCGACGCGTCCGAGGCGGCGCCGGCCGCGGCGGCGGTCCCCGTGGCGACCGCGGTGCTTGAGAAGGTGTCGATCGAGGTGCTGTCGCCGCTGGCGGGCAAGGTCGTGCCGTTGTCGGAGGTGCCCGACCCGGTGTTCGCGGGCGGGGTCATGGGACCGGGTGCGGCCATCGAGCCGGTCGGCGACACGGTGTTCTCGCCGGGCGCAGGCGTGATCGCGGCGGCGCAGCCGACGGGGCACGCCTTCGGCATCGTGCTCGACGGCGGCGTGGAGCTGCTGATCCACGTCGGCATCGACACCGTCAACCTCAAGGGCGAAGGGTTCGACGTCAAGGTGAAGAACGGCGATCGCGTCGAACTCGGTACCCCGCTCGTCACCTTCGACCGCGCCGTGATCGAGAAGGCCGGCTACCCGCTCATCACGCCGGTGATCGTGCTGAACGCCGACGACTTCGGCGAGGTGTCGCCGGTGCTCGAGGGCGACATCGCGGTCGGCGGCTCGCTCATCACGGTCGACCCGAAGCAGTAGGGGAGTGGATGCTGCGGCCCGGCGCCCTGCGCCGGGTCGCAGCATCCGTCACGGGCTTCGCGCTGTCGCAATCGGCATCCGCGGCTACATGGAACGGCCGCGGATGCCGATTCCTACCGCGCGGGCGGGGCGGGCCGTGCCGGAACGGCCGCGGATGCCGATTCCTGCCGCGCCGCGCGGGCGGGGCGGGCCATGCCGGAACGACCGCGGATGCCGATTCCTGCCGCGCGAACGACGAAGGGAGTGGGATGCCGGCGGGCCGGCACCCCACTCCCTCGACGTGGTGCGGGCCTACGCCTCGCGGTGCTTCGCGTAGTAGGCGAGGAGGGCGCGGGTCGAGGCATCCTGAGCCGCGATCGCAGCCTCGTCGCCCTCGATGGCCGGCGCGATCTGCAGCGCCAGCTGCTTGCCGAGCTCGACGCCCCACTGGTCGAACGAGTTGACGCCCCAGATCACGCCCTGCGTGAAGGTGATGTGCTCGTACAGCGCGACGAGCTGGCCGAGGACGGCGGGCGTCAGGGCCGGCGCGAAGATCGACGTCGTCGGCTTGTTGCCCGCGAACGTGCGAGCGGCGACCAGGGCGCCGGTCGTGCCCTCGGCCTCGACCTCCTCGGCGGTCTTGCCGAACGCGAGGGCCTTGGTCTGCGCGAGGAAGTTCGACAGGAACAGGCCGTGCACGTCGCGGCCGCCGTCCTCGAGCGGGTAGGCGGGGTTCGCGAACGCGATGAAGTCGGCGGGGATGAGGCGCGTGCCCTGGTGGATCAGCTGGTAGAAGGCGTGCTGGCCGTTGGTGCCGGGCTCGCCCCAGAACACCTCGCCGGTGTCGGTCGTCACGGGGGAGCCGTCCCAGCGGACGGACTTGCCGTTGGACTCCATGGTGAGCTGCTGCAGGTACGCGGCGAAGCGCGAGAGCTGCTGGGCGTAGGGGAGCACGGCGTGCGACTGGGCGCCGAGGAAGTTCGAGTACCAGACGTTGAGGAGGCCCATCAGCACCGGCACGTTGCGCTCGAGCGGCGTGTTCGCGACGTGCTCGTCGACCGCGTGGAAGCCGGCCAGGAGCTCGCGGAACACGTCGGGGCCGAGCTCGATCATGAGCGAGAGGCCGATGGCCGAGTCGACGGAGTAGCGGCCGCCGACCCAGTCCCAGAAGCCGAACGCGTTGTCGGTGTCGATGCCGAACGCGGCGACCTTGTCGAGAGCCGTCGAGACGGCGACGAAGTGGTGGGCGACGGCATCCGTCTTCGCCTCGTCCGATCCGTCGATCGCGCCGGACGCCGCGAGGCCCGCCCAGAGCCAGTCGCGCGCGAGGCGTGCGTTGGTCAGCGTCTCGAGCGTCGTGAAGGTCTTCGACGCGACGATGAAGAGCGTCGTCTCGGGGTCGAGGTCCTTCGTCTTGTTCGCGAGGTCGAACGGGTCGATGTTCGACACGAACCGGGCCTGGATCCCGGCGGTGGCATAGGGCTCGAGCGCGGCCGAGATCATCACCGGGCCGAGGTCGGAGCCGCCGATGCCGATGTTGACGATGTGCGTGACCTTCTTGCCGGTCACGCCCTTCCACTCGCCCGAGCGCACGCGGTCGGCGAAGCCGGTCATCGCGGTGAGCACCGACTGCACATCGGCGTCGACGTCCTGGCCGTCGACGATCAGGGCCGGGGTGGCGCCCGCGGGACGGCGGAGCGCCGTGTGCAGCACTGCGCGGTCCTCGGTGGTGTTGATGTGCTCGCCGGCGAGCATCGCGGCGTAGCGCTCGGCGACGCCGGTCTCTTCGGCGAGCTTCACGAGCGCCGCGAGGATCTCGTCGGTCACGAGGTTCTTCGACAGGTCGACGCGCAGGTCGGCGAGCTCGAAGCTGAGGCGCTCGGCGCGACGCGGATCGATGGCGAACCAGTCGCGCAGATCGGGGGCGAACGAGTCGCGGATCGAGCTGAGCTCGGCCCAGGCGGACGTGGTGGTGGCATCGATGGGAGCTGTCACGCACCCCAAGGTACCCGCGCGGGTGCGCGCGTTGGTTACGCGTTACTCACCGACGTCCCGCGACTGTTGTGAGGCAGGCGTCCCGCCGTCGTTCAGGGAGCCGACCGTAGGCTGGAAGCACCATGCCTTTCCCCTCGCCCGACCTCCGCCTGATCGCCGTCGACATGGACGGCACCCTGCTCGACGGCCACGGCCGCATCCCCGAGGCGCTCTGGCCGCTCTTGGACCGCCTGCACGCGGGCGGCATCCGCTTCGCGCCGGCGAGCGGGCGGCAGCTCGCGACGCTGCAGCGCGCGTTCGCCGAGCACCTCGACGACATGGTGTTCATCGCCGAGAACGGCGCCTACGTCGTCGAGGGCGACACCGAGATCAGCTCGGACGCGATGGATGCCTCGTTCACGGCGTCGCTCGTCACGCGCCTGCGTGCGCTCGCCGCGGCAGGGCGCGACCTCGGGGTCGTGGTCTGCGGCAAGCGGTCGGCCTACATCGAGCGCGCCGACGACGCCTTCCTCCCCGAGGCCGAGAAGTACTACGCCCGGCTCGAGGCCGTGCCCGACCTGCTCGCGGTCGACGACCAGATCCTCAAGGTCGCGATCTTCGACTTCGCGGATGCCGCGGCCACTGCTCCCGCGCTCGACGACCTCCGGGCGACCCACCAGGTGGTGGTGTCGGGCGAGCACTGGATCGACGTCATGAACCAGGGCGTCAACAAGGGGGTCGCGCTGCGGCGACTGCAGGCGGCGACCGGCATCACGCCCGAGCAGACCGCGGTGTTCGGCGACTACCTCAACGACCTCGAGATGATGGATGCCGCGTCCCTCTCGTTCGCGATGGCCAACGCGCACCCGGACGTCGCGTCGCGGGCGCGCTACCGCGCCCCGTCGAACCTCGAGCACGGCGTCATCACGACGATCGAGAAGCTTCTCGACGGCGTGCCCGACCCCGTCGGCTGACGGAGTCGATAGCCTTCGGGCATGGCGGTGAGTCAGACCAGGCGTGCTCGCGCGGCGCGCCGCCGCGCGCGCCGGGTGGCCGCCGCCGACAACGACCTGAAGCTCGACGAGTGGGAGGCGCTCGTCGAGGCGTGGGGGTCGTGCGCGTACTGCGGCATGACGGCGGGTCCGTTCCAGAAGGACTGCGTGCTGCCCATCTCGCGCGGCGGCCGCTACACGTTCGAGAACGTCGTGCCCGCGTGCCGCTCCTGCAACGCGAGCAAGAGCAACGACGAGGTGACCGGCTGGCTGCGGCGCAAGCGGCTCGACGAGCGCGCGTTCCTGCTGCGTCACGTCGAGGTGCTCGCCGCGTGGCGCGGCACCGCCTCGGTTCCCCAGGAGACACCGTGACCGTCAGCATCCGCCCCTATGACAGCGCCGACTGGGACGACATCCAGCGCATCCACGACGCCGCCCGGCTCGACGAGCTCCGCGGCGCCGGCCTGCTCGATGCCTACCTCGACCTCGCCGCGACCTATGAGAACGAGGGCCTCTTCGACGACGAGGTCTGGGTGGCCGAGGTCGACGGCGCGGTCGCGGGATTCATCGCCGGCAGTGTCGGCCCGGACGGCGGCGAGATCACCTGGATCTACGTCGACCCCGGCTTGTACCGCCGCGGGATCGGCCGTGCGCTCGTGGAGCACTTCGTGGCACGTTCCGGCGGACGGGTCGAGCTCGAAGTGCTCGACGGCAATGCCGCGCGCGACTTCTACGAGGCGCTCGGGTTCGTGCTCGAGTCGACCACGACCGGCAAGCTCGCCGGTAACGAGATGTTCACCGCGACCGGCCACACTCTCGTCTGGACCCCGCCGCAGCTGTAGACCTCGCGCGGAGAGGGAAGCGGCCCGCGTGCTTCGGGTGCACGCGGGCCGCTGGTCGGGGGACGGATGCTACTGCGCCGCGTAGCCGCCGTCGACGAGGTGGTAGCTGCCGCTGACGAAGGTGGCGGCGTCCGAGGCGAGGAAGGCCACGAGGTTCGCGACCTCCTGCGGGTCGCCGAGCCGGCCGAGCGCGTGCTTCGCCGCGAGCGCGGTCTGCGCCTCGGCGTCGAGGTTCGCGTCGACGAGCGGCGTGTGGATGAAGCCGGGGCCGACCGCGTTGACGCGGACGCCCTGCGTGCCGTACTCCAGGGCGGCGTTCTTGGTGAGGCCGACCACGCCGTGCTTGGCCGCGACGTACGCCGACGACATCGGGATGCCCACCGAGCCGAGCACCGACGAGATGTTGACGATCGAGCCGCCGCCGTTCTTCGCGATGGCGGGCGCCTGCGCGCGGGTGCCGTAGAACACCGCGTTCAAGTTGATCTCGATGACCTTCTGCCACGAGTCGATCGGGTACTCGCCGATCGGGGCCGCGGCACCGCCGATGCCGGCGTTGTTGACCGCGATCCGCAGCGGCGCGAGCGCCTCCGCTGCTTCGACGGCCGCCTGTCCGACCGCCGGGTCCGACACATCGCCGACGAACGCCGCGGCCGTGCCGCCGGCGCCCGTGATCTCGGCGACGACCGCGTCTGCGGCCTCCTGTCGCACATCGGCGACGAGGACCGCCGCGCCGTTGGCGGCGAGGGTGAGGGCGACCGCCCGGCCGATGCCGGATCCTGCGCCGGTGACGATGGCGGAACGCTCCGCGACATCGTACGTAGCCATGATTACCTCCGTTGGTGGCGTCATCGCGTGGCGCCGATCACTTCTCCGACATTTGTCGGTTATGCATGAGTTAACCTACACCTGTCGGAAACATTCCCGGAGGCGCCATGGATCCCCGCAAGCAGCGCAGTCGCGATCGCCTCTACGCCGCGGCGCTCGAGCTGGCGGAGGATCAGCCGATCTCGAGCCTCACCGTCACGCAGATCGCCGACGCGGCGGGCGTGCACCGCTCGACGTTCTACGAGCACGCCGACTCGCCGGAGGGCCTCGTCGAAGCGGCGCTCACGGCGGAGCTCGACGTGCTGCGCGACGAGCTCCTGAAGGACGGATCGGATGCTGCGACCGCCGTCGCGACCGTCACCGAGGGAGTGCTGCACCACATCCTGCGGCACGTCGACATCTATCGTCGCGAGCTCGCCGACGGCGGGGGCGCGCTTCACGCGATGCTCGGCCGGCACTTCAGGGGCTCGACCGAGACGCTTCTGGAGCGCGGTCGCGTCGAGATCCCCGTGTCGGTCTCGGGCATTCCCTCCGCGAGCGTGAAGGATGCCGCCGCCCGCTTCCTGGCGGACGGCACCGTGGGGATCATCGACGGGTGGCTGCGGCATCCGTCTCCGCAGATCGAGGACTTCCTCCGGATCTACCTGGCGCTGCTGCCCGACTGGTGGCCGCACCGCCCCGAGCGCTGACCGCGGGCTAGCTGCACGGACCCGGTTCTGCTCCGGTGAGGACGGCGATGCCGTCGAGAACGGCGCGCTCGGTCGCGCGGGCGCCGAGCACCCGGAAGTGGCCCGACGTCGGCACCGCGATGTTCGTCGCGCCGTCGAGGGCGCTCCCCTCGGGGATGTGAGGATCCCACGGCCCGAACACCGACACGATGCGCCCGTTGACCGAGGTCTCGCGCCCCAGGGTGAGGATCGTCTCGTCCTTCGGGCGGAAGGCGCGGATGCTCGGCACGACGAAGAGGCGGGCGAGTCGCGAGCCGCCGAACGGCGTCGCCACGGCGACGAGTCCGAGGAGGCCGAGTGGGCGCCCGCCGTCCGGCGCGACCGCGGCACCCTCGGCAGGGTCGCCGCCCGCTGACGCCTCCGCGGCGGCGCGCGCGGCCGCGCCCGA
>JAVBUG010000373.1:0-10769 GCA_031555515.1 Microbacterium sp.
CCCCATCCTATCCGGATGCTTCGTTACGCCTTCTGGCGCCGCGAGTCCTCCCGTGACGACCGGGGTTGGACGCACGCCTGACCTCGCGGGAATCGTGAGGAGCGGATCGCCTCGTGCGAAGAAGGAGAATTCTCGTGACCGACCAGGTTCACCTCGCCATCGCCCTCGAACGGGCCGGCTGGCACCCCGCCGCGTGGCGCGAGGCCACGGCCCGCCCGCACGAGCTGACGTCGGCGCGCTACTGGCGCGATCTGCTCCGCACAGCCGACGACGCCGGCATCGCCCTCGCGACCATCGAGGACGCCCTCGCGCTCACCGACCGCTTCGAATCCGTCGAGGGGCTGCGCCGCGACCGCGTGCGCGGCCGCCTCGATGCCGTGCTCATCGCCTCGCACGTCGCACCGCTGACGCGCCGCATCGGCCTCGTGCCGACTGTCACGACCGCGCACCCCGAGCCCTTCCATGTCGCGACCGGCATCCAGACGCTCGACTTCGCCAGCCGCGGCCGCGCCGGCGTGCGCGTGGTCGCAGGCGCCTCGGCCGCTGAGCGCGCGAACTTCGGCCGGCGCACCTCGGGCGTGGACGGCATCCCCGCGTCGGGTCGCGTCGAGGACTCCGCCGAGATCCTCGCCGCGTTCCGCGAGGCCGGCGAGTTCGCCGACGTGCTGTCGCGGCTGTGGGACTCGTGGCAGGACGACGCCATCATCCGGGATGCCGCGGCCGGCCGTTTCCTCGACGCCGACCGCGTGCACAACATCGGGTTCGAGGGCGAGTTCTTCTCGGTCACGGGCGCCTCGATCGTGCCGCGGTCCCCCCAGGGCCGCCCGCTCCTCACCGTGCTCGCCCACCAGACGGTGCCCTACCGCCTCGCCGCCGAGCGGGCGGACCTCGTGTTCATCACCCCGCTCGACCAGGCGGATCCCCGCGGCTTCGCGCTTCCCGGCATCCTTTCGGAGGTGGATGCTGCCGCCGACGAGCTGCGCGAAGGGGACGAGCGTCTGCGGGTCTTCGCCGATCTGCTCGTGCTGATCGAAGACACCGAGGCCGCCGCGCGCGACGCGCTGGCCCGCCTCGACGAGTGGGACGGAGCACCTCTCGCCTCCGACGCGCGCATCATCGCCGGCACCGCCGGCGATGTCGCCGACGTGGTGCGCGAGCTCGCTGCCGGCGGTGTCGACGGGGTACGTCTGCGCCCCGCCCGCCAGCCTGCCGACGTGCTCGCGATCGCCGAGCAGGTCGTGCCGCTGCTGCGCTCGACCGGCGCCCTGCGCTCCGACGACGGCGCCGGGTCCCTGCGCGCCCGCCTCGACCTCGCCCGCCCCGAGAGCCGCTACGCCCGAGAGAAGGTCTCGCTGTGAGCCGTCCCCGCCAGATCCACCTCGCCGCGCACTTCCCCGGCGTCAACAGCACCACCGTCTGGACCGACCTCTCCGCCGGCAGCCAGATCGACTTCTCGTCGTTCGAGCACTTCGCCGCGACGGCCGAGCGCGGGCTGTTCGACTACGTCTTCCTCGCCGAGGGCCTGCGGCTGCGCGAGCACAAGGGCCGCATCCACGAACTCGACGTGCTCGGCCGCCCCAACACGCTGTCGATCCTCGCGGCGGTCGCCGCCATCACCGAGCACGTCGGCGTCGTGGGCACGCTGAACACGACGTTCAACGAGCCCTACGAGCTGGCGCGCGAGCTCGCGACGCTCGACCACCTGTCGGGCGGCCGCGCGGGCTGGAACGCCGTGACGAGCTCCGACGCGTTCCACGGCGCGAACTTCCGCCGCGGCGGCTACCTCGACCACGCCGACCGCTACGAGCGCGCCCGCGAGTTCGCGGCGCTCGCGAAGGAGCTGTGGGACTCGTGGCCCGAAGACGGCGTGCGAGCGGATGCCGACTCCGGCGTCTTCCTCGACGACGGCGTTCCCGCCCGCGTGCGCCACAGCGGCCCGCAGTTCGACGTCGACGCGCTGTTCGACGTGCCCCGATCCCCGCAAGGCCGTCCGGTGATCGTGCAGGCAGGCGACTCCGCCGACGGCCGCACGTTCGGCGCCGAGCATGCCGAGGTGATCTTCTCCCTGCACCAGCAGTTCGAGGACGCCCGTGCGTTCTACGACGACGTCAAGGGGCGCCTGGCGCAGTACGGCCGCGACGAGGACTCGCTCAAGATCCTGCCCGCGGTGACCTTCTCGATCGGCGACACCGAGGCGGAGGCGCGCGAGCGTGCCCGCGAGGTCGCGCTGCAGCAGGTGCGGCCCGAGGTCGCGCTCACGTACGTCGAGCAGGTGTGGGGCCGCGACCTGTCGGGCTACGACCCCGACGGTCCGCTCCCCGACGTCGACCCCGACACCGGCAACGAGACCGCGCGCGGCTGGGCCAACCGGCACGCCGCGGTGCGCGCCCGGATCGCGAAGCTGCGTGAGCTGTCGGAGACCGAGGGGCTCAGCATCCGTGAAACCGTCATCCGCCTCACGGCCACCCCGACCTTCGTCGGCACGCCCGCGCACATCGCCGCCGAGATCGACCGGTACGTGCAGGAGCGCGCGACGGACGGCTTCACGGTCGTCGGGCATCTGACGCCGCACGGGCTCGACGAGTTCGCCGAGCGCATCGTGCCGCTGCTGCAGGAGCGCGGCTCGTACCGGCAGTCGTACGACGAGGGCGCGACCCTGCGCGATCTGCTCGGCCTCCCGGCTCCGGTGCAGGCACCCGCGCTCGCAGCACGATGAGCGACCGCGCGCGCCTGCTGTTCGTCGGAGCCGGCCCCCGGGCGATCATGCTCCTCGAACGCGTGCTGGCGCGCGCGGACGAAGACACCCAGCTCGACATCGACCTCGTCGACCCGCATCCCCCCGGTGCCGGCCGCATCTGGCGACACGCGCAGTCGCCGCTGCTGAAGCTCAACTCGATGACCCGCGACGTCACGGTGTTCACCGACGACAGCTGCACGATCGAGGGGCCGGTGCGCTCCGGCCCCTCGCTCAGCGAGTGGCTCGAACTGTGGCGCGCGGGCGACCTGCCCGATGTCGAGCTCGACGAGCTCTCGGAGGCCGAGGCCCGGGCGCTCACCCCCGAAGGCTTCCCGACGCGACGCCTGCACAGCCACTACCTCGACTGGTTCTTCCGCCGCACCGCCGCGAGCGCGCCGGAGGGCGTGACGATCCACCTGCACGCCGACACGGTGACGTCGGTGCGGCCTTCGCCGTCGGGGCGGCATGCGGTCTCGCTCGCGAGCGGTCGGGAGATCGAGACGGATGCTGTCGCCTACTGCCTCGGGCACACCGAGCGCGACCCCGACCCGGCGTCGGCTGAACTCGCAGCGGCCGCCGCGAAGAACGGGCTCGTGTACGTGGGCCCGGCGTTCACCGCGGACGCCGACCTCTCGGAGCTGGCCCCGGGTTCCGACGTGATCGTGCGCGGCATGGGTCTCGCGGCGGTCGACCTCATCGTGCTGCTCACCCAGGGTCGTGGCGGCCGGTTCGACCGCGCTGCCGACGGGGCGCTTCGCTACCTGCCGTCGGGCCAGGAGCCGCGGCTGCACCTCGGCTCGCGACGCGGGGTGCCGTACCGCTCCAAGGTGACCTCGACGCTGCAGGGTGATCCCCCGCAGCGCGACGTGCTCACCCCCGAGGTGATCGAATCGCTCGTCGGCTCGGGCCGCCCCATCGACTTCGACCGCGACGTGTGGCCTCTCGTCGCCGCCGAGCTGCTGCACGGGCACTACCGCGAGCTCTTCACCGGGCATCCCGAGCGGGTATCGGCTACATGGGACGAGTTCCGCCCGGTGCTGGGCGCGCACCCGTGGGACGACGCCGCGCTCCGCGATGCGATCGCCGCCGTGGTGCCCGACCCGCTCGACCGCTTCGATGTCGCCGCGTTCGACCGGCCCTTCGCCGACGCGGAGTTCAGCGATGCCGACGACGTGCAACGCCGCGTGCGCGCCCACGTCTCGGACGACCTCGAGCTGCGTACGACGCAGGAACGCAGCCCCGCGCAGGGCGTGTTCATCGCGGCGCTGCTGTCGTTCATGGCGCTCTCGGAGATCCCCAAGGAGCGCTTCACCGCCCGATCGCGCGCGTACACGCTGCCGGTCCGCTGGCACACCTTCTTCAGCTACCTCGCGAGCGGTCCGCCCCCGCACCGCCTCGAGGAGCTGCTCGCCCTCGCCGAGGCGGGAATCGTGCGCTTCCTCGGGCCCGACGTGGACGTGGTCGTCGAGTCGCGCGGGTTCGCAGCATCCAGTCCCCGTGTGCCGGGCGAGACGGTCGCCGGCGCCCTCGTCGACGCGTGGCTGCCCGCCGCCGACGCGGAACTCAGTACGAACGTCGCGCTGCGCGAGCTGGCGACGCTGCACGGCAGCGTGCTGCGGGTCGCGGACGCCGAGTTCAGCGGCTCGCTCGGCCGCGTGCGGGTCGCCGACGATGGGCGTGTGCTGCGCCCCGACGGCGCGCCGCACGCCACGCTGTTCGCGATCGGCCCCTTCACGTCGCAGACCGAGGCCGGCGCCTTCACCCGCCCCGCCGCGAACTCCCTGTCGCTGCGCCAGACCGACGCGGTCGCGGGCGCGATCGCCGCGCACCTCGGCGTCGCGGTGCCCGTCGCACCGTAGCCCCGGGATCGCTCTGGCGCCGGCTCCCGCTCGTTGAGCGGAGGGCGCTCCAGCGCCCGCAGACGAAACGCGCTGGGTATTCGGGAGTGTTCGCCCCGAAGAATTGCGCCGCGTCCAGGGCGTTTCGTCTCGCTCGTTCCTCGCTCGCTCAACGAGCGATAGAGGCGCCGGGAAACCGCGGGCGCGCGCATCCGATGTGACGCCGGATGACGGCGCGTGACCGTGCGCGACCGTCATTCACGCCGCGTGACACGCGCGATCGAGGCACGAACCGCCTCTCCGGAACCCTCGAACCACGAGCCCGGCACGCCTGCCGCGACTCGTCCGCCACAGCTTCTGGAGACCCCATGTCGTTCACCCGACCCCGTACCGCCGCGCTCGCGGCGATCGGCGTCGTCGCGCTCGCGCTCACCGCGTTCGCGACCGGCGCCGGCGACGCCGCACCCACCGCATCCGCCGAGGCGGAGCCCGTCACGGGCGGCGACCTGACCTTCGCGATCTCGGTCGACAGCCAGTGCATCGACCCGCAGCAGGTCGGCAACAACGACGCCATCGCCATCGCGCGCCAGACCGTCGCGTCGCTGACGATCCAGGACCCCGAGACCGGCGAGATCCTGCCGTGGCTGGCGACCGACTACGAGGTGAACGACGACGCCACGAGCTTCACGTTCACCCTCCAAGACGGTCCCACGTATGCCGATGGGGAGCCCATCGACGCGGCATCCGTCAAGACGAATTTCGAGGCCATCCAGGCGCTGGGCGCGAAGGCGAGCCTCGGCTCGTCGTACCTCGCCGACCTCGAGAGCATCGAGGTGCCCGACGAGCACACGGTGATCGTCAACTTCTCGGAGCCGAGCGCGCAGTTCCTGCAGGCGACCTCGACGTTCTCGCTCGGCCTCCTGTCGCCCGCGACCGCCGCGGTGAGCCAGGCGGATCGCTGCCTCGGCGACTACATCGGCTCGGGTCCGTTCTCGGTCAAGAGCTACACGCCCAACGAGGGCGCCGTGCTCGAGCGCCGCGAGGGTTACGAGTGGGGTCCGTCGACCGCCGCCCACACCGGCGAGGCGTACCTCGACACCATCACGTACAAGGTCGTGCCCGAGTCGGGCAACCGCACCGGCAGCCTGCAGTCGGGCCAGATCGACGCGACCACGGGCATCGCGACGGCCGACGCCGTGCTCTTCGAGGGCGATGACTTCTGGTCGCTCAACCGTGCCAACCCCGGGTCGGTCTACAACCTCTACGCGAACCAGTCGACCGAGAAGCTCGCCGACGAGAACGTGCGTCTCGCGATCCAGAAGGGCATCGACCGCGAGCAGATCACCGCGACCCTGCTCGGGCCGGACGACCTGCCGGCCGTGTCGCCGCTCGCCTCATCGACGCCGTACTTCACCGACCTGAGCGACGTGCTCGAGTACGACCCGAAGGCGGCCGCCGAGCTGCTCGAGGAGTCGGGCTGGACCGAGGGCGATGACGGCATCCGCGAGAAGGACGGCGAGAAGCTCAGCTTCCACGTGACCTACTGGCAGTCGCCCAAGGAGGTGCTCGAGCTCGTGCAGCAGCAGCTGCGCCAGATCGGCGTCGACCTGCAGCTGACCTTCGCGAGCATCGCCGACGTGCAGGCCGCGAACGCCGACGGCACGTACGACTTCTCGTACGGCAACCTGACGCGCGCCGACCCCGACGTGCTGCGCACGGTGTTCTCGGTGAACGGGACCAACAACGCCACCAAGCGCACCGAGCCCGCCGAGATCGACGAGCTGCTCGACGAGCAGGCCGCGATCATCGACCCGGCTGCTCGCCAGAAGGTCGTCGACGAGGCCGCGGAGCTGCTCATCACGGGCGGCTACTCGATCCCGATCTACCAGCTGTCGACCACGATCACTGCCGCGTCGAAGGTGCAGGGTCTCGGCTTCGAGGCTTCCAGCCGCCTGGACTTCTACGACGCCTGGATCGCCGAGTAAGCCCGCACGGGCACAACGAAAGGGATGAGGAACGGATCATGTGGGGTCGATACATCGCCCGGAGGATCGGGCAGGGCGTCATCGTCCTGTGGGCCGCGTACACGATCTCGTTCCTCATCCTGTACCTCCTGCCGGGCGACGCCGCGACGCTGTTCGCCGGCGGCGGCGACCAGGAGGCCATCGACCCCGAGCTCGTGGCGCAGCTGCGCAGCGAGCTCGGGCTCGACCGCCCGCTGTACGAGCAGTATCTCGTCGCCCTGGGCAAGGCGCTGACGGGCGACTTCGGCGTCTCGACGCAGACCGGGCGCCCGGCATCCGATCTGCTTCTCGAGTCCCTCCCGCCGACACTCGCGCTGACCGCCTTCGCGTTCGTGCTGTCGGTGGTGTTCGGCATCGTCCTCGCGCTGTCGGCATCGCTCGCCCGCGCGCAGTGGCTGCGCAACGTGCTGTCGTCGCTGCCGCCGCTCGGTGTCTCGATCCCGGTGTTCTGGATCGGGCTCCTGTTGCTGCAGGCGTTCTCGTTCCGCCTGCGCCTCTTCCCCTCGATGGGCAACGAGGGCTTCGAGAGCCTCGTGCTGCCGGCCATCACGATCGCGATCCCGTCGGGCGCGTTCATCGCGCAGCTGCTGTCGCGGAGCCTCCGCTCGACCCTCGCCCAGCCGTACGTCGAGATCGTCCGCGCGAAGGGCGCGAGCGAGCGCCGGGTGCAGCTCGGCCACGCGTTCCGCAACGCCGCGATCCCCTCGCTCACGATGGTCGGCGTGCTCATCGGCGGCCTCCTCTCGGGCGCCGTCGTCACCGAGACGGTGTTCTCGCGCCTCGGCATCGGCCGGCTCGTCGTCACCGCCGTCAACAACCGTGACGTGCCCGTCGTGCAGACCGTCGTCGTCTTCGCCGCCCTCGTCTTCGTGGTCGCGAACCTCGTCGTGGACCTCGTCTACCCCCTCATCGACCGCCGCATCACGCTCGCCCGCACGGCGTTCGTCGCCGCCTGACAGGAGCCGCCATGACCGTCGAGAACGTGCTGACGCCCGCGCGCACCCTCGAGCCGCACGACCCCTTCCTCGAATCGATCGTCGACCCCGGCGCCGATCCGTCGGGCAGCCCGCACGCGGCCGCCCTCGATGAAGAGCGAACGGATGCTGCGTCCCGCCGCTCTGCTCTCAAGCCCGTCGTCGCGGTGCTGAAGCAGCCGACCCTGGTCGCGTCGATCCTCGTTCTCGCCCTCGTGACCCTGTGGGCACTCGTGCCGTCGTGGTTCACGGCGTGGGACCCGATCGTCGGCGTTCCCCAGGACCGCCTGCTGCCGCCCAGCCCGGAGCACATCTTCGGCACCGACAACCTCGGCCGCGACCTGTACGCCCGCGTCGTCTACGGGTCGGCGACGTCACTCGCGGCGACGTCGGTGGCCGTGATCGTCGGGCTCGCGGTGGGGTCGCTGTTCGGTCTGCTCGCCGGCTTCCTCCGGGGCATCGTCGACGACGCGATCATGCGCTTCATGGACGTGCTGCTCGCGATCCCCAGCCTGCTGCTGTCGCTCGCCCTCATCACGGCGCTCGGCTTCGGCACGCTCAATGTCGCGATCGCGGTCGGACTCGCGAGCATCGCATCCTTCTCCCGCGTCATGCGCGCCGAGGTGCTGCAGATCGCGACCGCCGTCTACGTCGAGGCCGCGCACGTGTCGGGCGTGCGCTGGTACACGGTGCTGCGCCGGCACGTGCTGCCGAACGCGTCCGGACCGGTGATCGCCCTCGCCGCACTCGAGTTCGGCGTCATGGTGCTGGCGATCTCGTCGCTGTCGTTCCTCGGCTTCGGCGCCCCGCCGCCCACGCCCGAGTGGGGCTCGCTCGTCGCCGGAGGGCGCGACTACCTCGCCGTCGCCTGGTGGCTCACGACCTTCCCGGGCCTCGTGATCGTCGCGGTGGTGCTGTCGGCCAACCGCATCTCACGCGCCCTCGAGCGCAATGGAGGGATCCGATGACCGCGCTGCTGGAGGTCTCGAACCTGTCAGTCTCGTACACGCTCGGCGGTGAGCCGCGCCCTGCCGTCCGCGACGTGAGCTTCACGGTCGACCGTGGCGAGGTCGTGGCGATCGTCGGCGAGTCGGGCTCGGGCAAGAGCACGACCGCGCACGCGGTGATCCACCTCCTCGCGTCGAACGCGTCGGTGGACGCCGGCTCGATCGTCTTCGACGGCACCGATCTCACCGGACTCTCGCGTCGCGCGTGGCGCGAGGTGCGGGGTCGTGCGATCGGGCTCATCCCGCAGGACCCGACGACGAGCCTGAACCCCGTCAAGCGCGTGGGTCGTCAGGTGGGCGAGCCGCTCGTGATCCACGGGCTCGCCACGCGCCGCGGCGCCGACGCCCAGGCCGTCGAATTGCTGCGACTGGCCGGAATCGGCGAGCCCGAGGCGCGCGCCCAGCAGTTCCCGCACCAGTTCTCGGGCGGCATGAAGCAGCGCGCGCTCATCGCGACGGCGCTGGCCGCCGAGCCGAAGCTCGTGATCGCCGACGAGCCCACGAGCGCCCTCGACGTGACAGTGCAGAAGCAGATCCTCGACCACATCGACACGCTGGCGTCGACCCTCGGCACGGCTGTCCTGCTCATCACGCACGACCTCGGCGTCGCGGCCGACCGCGCCGACCGCATCATCGTGATGCAGAACGGCGAGATCGTCGAGACCGGCGCAGCGCGTCAGGTGCTCGAGGATCCGCGGCATCCGTACACCCGCGCGCTCATCGCCGCGGCACCCGGGCTGCGCGGCGGGACGGTGCGCGTGTCCGAGCGACCGCTTCGGACGGAACAGGATGCTGCGTCCCCCGCGCTCCTGGAGGTGACGGGTCTCCGCAAGGAGTTCCCGCTCCCCGGCCGCGAGAAGCTCCTCGCCGTCGACGACGTGACGTTCCGCATCGACCGCGGCGAGACGCTCGCGATCGTGGGCGAGTCGGGCTCGGGCAAGAGCACGACGGCGCGACTCGCACTGCGGCTCGAGAAGCCGTCGGCGGGCAGCATCCGTTTCGATGGAAACGACCTCGTCACCGCCAGTCGTGAAGAGCTGCGCACGCTGCGCCGGCGCTTCCAGCTCGTCTACCAGAGCCCGTTCGCATCGCTCGACCCGCGGTTCACGATCGCCGAGGTGATCGACGAGCCGCTGCGCGCCTACGGCGTCGACAAGGCCGAGCGTGCCCGTCGCGTGCGTGAGCTGATCGACCAGGTCGCGCTGCCGGCGAGCACCGCGTCGCGGCGGCCGGCCGAGCTGTCGGGCGGCCAGCGGCAGCGCGTCGCTATCGCGCGCGCACTCGCGCTGCACCCCGATCTCGTCGTGCTCGACGAGGCGGTGTCGGCGCTCGACGTGTCGGTGCAGGCGCAGATCCTCGACCTGCTCGCCGCGGTGCAGCGGGACGTCGGGGTGTCGTACCTCTTCATCAGCCACGACCTCGCGGTCGTGCGCGAGATCTCGGACCGCGTCGCGGTCATGCAGCACGGCCGCATCGTCGAGCAGGGCGCGACGTCGCAGGTGCTGCGCGCACCGCGCGAGGAGTACACACGCCGGCTGATCGAGGCGATCCCGGGGTCGACGCTGTCGGCGCCCGTCCTCGCGGGAGGGGCGGCCGCATGAGCGCGCAGGGCACACCGGCGCAGCAGACGACCGAGCTGCTGCAGGAGCTGATCCGCAACGCCGCCGTCAACGACGGCACGCCCGACTCGGGCCACGAGCACCTGCAGGTGCGCACGCTGCAGCGGTTCTTCGAGGGCTCCGGGCTCGAGGGCGTCGTCGTCGAGCCGCACCCGGGGCGCCAGTCGCTCATCGTGCGCATCGAGGGCACCGATCCGAGCGCGCCGTCACTCGCGCTCGTCGGACACACCGACGTCGTGCCGGTGGAGCCGGGGGGCTGGTCGCGCGACCCGTTCGCCGCCGAGATCGTCGACGGCGTGCTGTGGGGCCGCGGCGCGATCGACATGCTCAACCTCACCGCCGCGTACGCGGTCGTGACGCGCGCCATCGCGACGGGCGGGTTCCGTCCGCGCGGCGACCTGATCTTCGCGGCGGTCGCCGACGAGGAGAACGGCAGCCGGTTCGGCGTCGGCTGGCTCACCGAGCAACTACTCGAGCTCATCGACGACGACTAAGTGCTCACCGAATCGGGCGGCGCGCACGCCGGACCGCATCCGCACCTCTGCGTCATGGTCGGCGAGAAAGGCGGCG
>JAVBUG010000353.1:0-9860 GCA_031555515.1 Microbacterium sp.
CGCTCTCGAAGGAGGTGAAGCTGCTCATCCTCGACGAGCCGACGGCCGCGCTCAACGACGAGGACTCCGATCACCTGCTCGAACTGATCCTGAGCCTCCGCGAAGAGGGCATCACGTCGATCATCATCAGCCACAAGCTCAACGAGATCAAGAAGGTCGCCGACACCGTCACGGTGATCCGCGACGGCAAGACGATCGAGACCATCGCCAAGCTCGACGTCACGGAAGACCGGATCATCAAGGACATGGTCGGCCGGGACCTCGAGCACCGGTACCCCGATCACGAGCCGCAGATCGGCGAGGAGCTGCTGCGGGTCGAGGACTGGACCGCTCATCACCCGCAGGACCCCTCGCGCGTGGTGGTCGACAACGTCTCGATCACGGTGCGCTCCGGCGAGATCGTCGGGATCGCCGGGCTCATGGGCGCGGGCCGGACCGAGTTCGCGATGAGCCTGTTCGGCCACAGCTTCGGCAGCCGCATCTCAGGCAAGGTCTTCATGCGCGGCAAGGAGATCAAGACCCGCACCGTCGCCGAGGCGATCCAGAACGGCCTCGCCTATGCGACCGAGGACCGCAAGACGTTCGGCCTCAACCTCATCGAGGACATCAAGCGGAACATCTCGATGGCGTCGCTCGGCCGGCTCACCAAGGGCGGGCTCGTCGACGACAACGAGGAGTTCAAGATCGCCAACGACTTCCGCAAGAGCATGAACATCAAGGCGCCGAGCGTGCTGGTCAAGACGGGCAAGCTGTCCGGCGGCAACCAGCAGAAGGTGGTGCTGTCGAAGTGGATCTACTCCGATCCGGACGTCCTGATCCTCGACGAGCCGACCCGAGGGATCGACGTCGGCGCGAAGTACGAGATCTACACGATCATCAACAAGCTCGCGGCATCCGGAAAGGGGATCATCGTGATCTCGTCCGAGCTGCCTGAGCTGCTCGGCATCTCCGACCGCGTCTACGCCCTCTCGGAGGGGCGGATCACCTGGGAGATGCCCATCGAAGAGGCCACGCCCGAGTCGGTCCTCAAGCTCATGACCATGGAGAAGCCGCGCTGAGCGGCCCAGCAGGAGACACAGAAATGTCAGACACCTTGACCACTTCCGGTCCCGCCGTCGGGTCGAACATCAACCCGCCCGAGAACAAGTTCACGAACTGGCTCAGCCACGTGCTCAGCGATCTGGGCAAGAACGGCATCTTCATCGCCCTGATCGCGGTGGTCGCGCTGTTCGCGATCCTCACCAACGGGATCATCCTGCGGCCGCAGAACATCTCGAACCTGGTCGTCCAGAACGGGTACATCCTCGTGCTGGCGATCGGCATGGTGATGATCATCATCGCCGGTCACATCGACCTGTCCGTCGGCTCGGTCGCCGCCTTCGTGGGCGCCTGCTCGGGTGTCTTCGCCGTGCAGTGGGGTCTGCCGTGGTGGCTCTCTGTCGTGCTCTCGCTGCTCATCGGCGCCCTTGTCGGCGCGTGGCAGGGCTTCTGGGTCGCATTCGCCGGGATCCCCGCCTTCATCGTCACCCTGGCGGGCATGCTCATCTTCCGCGGGCTCGCGCTGGTGGTCCTCGGCAACCAGAACATCGGCTCGTTCCCGACCGAGTACCGCGCGCTGGGCAACGGCTTCCTCACCGGCATCTTCGGCGAGAGCGACCCCGACGTGTTCACGCTCCTCATCGGGGCCGTCGCGATCGTCGCCCTCGTCGTGCAGCAGGTGCGCACCCGCGCCGGCCGCCAGAAGTACGGCCAGGAAGTGGAGCCGCTGACCTGGTTCGTGGTCAAGCTGGTGCTGGTCGCAGCGGTCATCGGCTGGTTCACCTGGGCGCTCGCCTCCTACAAGGGCATCCCGGTCACGCTGATCATCCTCGCGATCCTGATCCTCGTGTACGGCGTGGTGATGAACCGCACCGTGTTCGGTCGACACATCTACGCCATCGGCGGCAACCGCCACGCGGCGGAGCTCTCGGGCATCAAGACGCGCCGCGTCGACTTCTGGCTGTTCGTCAACATGGGCTTCCTCGCCGCGCTCGCGGGCCTCATCTTCACCGCGCGCCTCAACCTGGCCGGGCCCAAGGCCGGAGACGGGTTCGAGCTCGAGGCCATCTCGGCCGCGTTCATCGGCGGCGCGGCCGTCCAGGGCGGTGTGGGAACCATCGGCGGCGCCATCATCGGTGGTCTGATCATCGGCGTCCTGAACAACGGCATGTCGATCATGGGCATCGGCATCGAGTGGCAGCAGGCCGTCAAGGGCCTCGTGCTCCTGCTCGCTGTCGCGTTCGACGTCTACAACAAGCGGCGCTCCGGCGTCTGAGTCCCCGTGGTCCGGTCCGGGCGCGCCGCACGGCGTGTCCGGACCGGACTTCTCTTATGGGCGGATGCCTCGGCGCCGGGTTCGCGCGCCGCGCTCAGTGCACCGGGTCGAGGTTCGCGCGCAGCGGCACCTCCTTGATGAAGAGCACCAGCACGAGACCGGCGATCACCATCGGGATGAGGGACGCGAACACCGGGGTGAGGGCGTCGTTGTAGGCCCCGATGATGACGTCGTGGACGGCGGCCGGGAGGTCCCGCACCGCGGACGGTGTCAACGAGTTGAGGTCGCCGGCAGCGCTGCCTGAGGGCACACGCTCGGCGAGCAGATCCGTGAGCCGAGCCGTGAAGAGCGCGCCGACGATCGCCCCGCCCAGCGAGGCTCCGATCTCGCGGAAGAAGTTGTTGGCCGCCGTCGCCGTGCCGACCTGGCTGTCGGCGAACGAGTTCTGCACGACGAGAACGAGGATCTGCATGCCGAGGCCGACACCGAGACCCAGGACGAAGAGGTACGCCAGGAGCACGCCCAGCGGGGTCTCGACGGTGAGGGTCGACAGCAGCCAGAGCCCGATGCCGAGCCCGATCATGCTGGCGATCGGCATCCACTTGTATCGTCCGGTCTTGGCGGCCAGCTGCCCGGTCGTGATCGCCCCGGTCATGAGACCGGCGATCATCGGCAGCAGCATGAGCCCCGAGACTGTGGCGTTCGCGCCCGTCACCATCTGCAGATAGGTCGGCAGATAGGCGATCGAGCCGAACATCGCGACGCCGATGAAGAGCCCCGCGACGGTGGCGAGCACGAAGTTGCGGCTGCGGAACAGCGACAGCGGGATGATCGGCTCGGCCGCGCGATGCTCGGCGATCACGAACAGCCCGCTGAAGACGACGGCGACGACGATCAGCGTCAGGATGAGCGGCGATGTCCAGTCGTACTCGGTGCCGCCCCACGATGCCACCAGGATGATCGAGGTCACCGCGATCGCCATCGTGAGCACGCCCCACACGTCGAAACGGACCGCGCGATCGTGGCGCGGCAGCTTCAGGAACACCGCGGCGAGGACGATCGCGAGGATGCCGAGCGGAAGGTTGATCCAGAACGCCCAGCGCCAGTGCGCGGACTCGGTGAACCAGCCGCCGAGCAGCGGACCCAGCACCGCGGACAGGCCGAACACCGCCCCCATCACGCCCATGTACTTGGAGCGTTCGCGGACGGGTGCGACGTCGGCGATGATCGCCTGCGACAGGATCATGAGCCCGCCGCCGCCGACGCCCTGCACCGCGCGGGCGACGATCAGCCACGTCATGTCGGTGGCCAGCCCGCCGATGACCGAGCCCCCGAGGAAGATGGCGAGCGCCGCGATGAACAGGCCCTTGCGCCCGATCAGGTCGCCGAGCTTGCCGTAGATCGGCATGGTGATCGTCGACGCGACGAGGTACGCGGTCGTCACCCACAGCATGTGGTTCACGCCGCCGAGCTCGCCGACGACCGTGGGCAGCGCGGTGGAGAAGATGGTCTGGTCGAGCGACCCGAGCAGCATCGCGACGAGGAGCCCGGCGAAGATCGGCAGGATCCTGCGCCGGTCGGGCGCGGCTGTCTCCTCTCCGACGGAGGGAGCGCCGGGGGAGCGGGTCTGGTCGAGGGGCCCCGTCGAGGACAAGGTCGGGTTCGTCACCCTTCCATGCTCGGCGCGCGGGGCTTCTCGCGCGTCGCCCGGGCGCGGCATCCGTCGTACCGCATCCGCGGTATGCGCGTCAGCTGCCGGGCCGCAGCAGGCCCGTCTCGTACGCGACGATCACGAGCTGCGCGCGGTCGTGGGCGTGCAGCTTGGTCATCACGCGGTTGACGTGCGTCTTGGCGGTGTGCGGCGAGATGAACAGCTCGTCGGCGATGTCCTGGTTGGAGCGACCGCGGGCGACGAGCAGCAGCACCTCGCGTTCGCGCTCGGTCAGGTCCGCCAATTCGGGGATCGCATCGGGATCGGGCTGCTCGGGAGCCTCGACGTAGCGGGTGATGAGGCTGCGGGTCGCGGTGGGGGAGAGCAGCGCGTCACCGGCGTGCACCGCGCGCACGGCGCGGACGATGTCGTCGGGCTCGGAACCCTTGCCGATGAAGCCGCTCGCGCCGGCCCGCAGCGCCGCCACCAGGTACTCGTCCTCCTCGAACGTCGTGAGGATCAGCACGCGGGTGTCCGCGAGGCGCGGGTCGGCGCAGATGCGGGCGGTGGCCTGGATGCCGTCCACCGCCGGCATGCGGATGTCCATGATCACGACGTCCGGCCGCAGCCTTCCGGCCTGCGCGACCGCGTCGGCGCCGTCGACGGCCTGGCCGACGACCTCGATGTGGGCCTGCCCCGACAGGATGTCGGCGACCGCCTGGCGGATGAGCGACTGATCGTCGACGACGAGCACAGTGGTCACGCGGACTCCTCTTCCTTGGGCGTCGGGATCTCTGCGACGAGCCGGAAACCGCCCGGCGCGGGACCGGCCTGCACCGTGCCGCGCACCGCGGCGACACGTTCGCGCAGGCCCACGAGTCCGACGCCTGAGCCAGACGCCCCGGCACCGGGGTCGGGCGCCCCGGCGGTGGGGTTCGTCACGACGATGCGGAGGTGCTCGGGTGCAGCCTCGAGCAGCAGGTGCGCGCGGTGCTCCGCGCCGTGCTTGTGCGCGTTGGTGAGGCCCTCCTGGATCACGCGGTAGGCCACGAGGCCGACCGTGCCGGGGAGCTCGCCGACATCGCCCTCGACGCGCGCGTGCACGTCGAGGCCGCTCGCGCGGAACTGATCGAGAAGATCGTCGAGCTGGTCGAGCCCGTACTGGGGCGCCGCGATCACCGCGGCAGGCTCGTCGGCGCGGAGCATCGTCATCAGGTCGCCGATCTCGCCGAGCACGGTGCGCGCGGCGCCGCGGATCGTTCCCAGCGCCTCCCGCGCACGGTCGGGGTTCGCATCGAGGGCCGACGAGGCGACGCCCGCGTTCAGGCTGATGACGGCGATCTGGTGCGCGACGGCGTCGTGCAGGTCGCGCGCGATGCGCAGCCGTTCTTCGGTCACGCGCCGGAGCGCCTCTGCCTCGCGGGTCTGCTCAGCGCGCTCGGCCCGCTCGGTGATCGCCGCGATGTACTCGCGGCGCGAGCGCGTCCCGTCGCCCGCCGCGGCGGCGAGCGCGACGGCGAGCACGAACTGGAAGACCCTCGGATCGAAGACGTTCTCCGTCGCGGCGGGGATGCTGAGCACGAACACCACCGCGACCGAGATGCCGCCGACGACGATCGTCGTGCGCCGGGTGGACCGGTTCGCCACGCCGAACATCGCGATCGCCACGGCGAGCCCGGCGCCCGGCGACAGCAGGCCGATCGCCGACGCGATGCCGTAGATCGCGAGGCAGACGGCGAGGACCGGGATCGGCCAGCGGCGACGGAACGGGAGCACGGCGGCGGGCGCGAGCACGAGAAGCGTCGACGGCCAGCCGTCGGGCCGGAACTCCGCGCCGGGGAACGGCGCGAAGGCGGCGAGCGCGATGAGCGCGGCGGCGACGATGTCTCCCACCCACGGGGGCACCACCGGGTGAGGCGGAGCGGGCACGGTCACGTCGGTTCCCCGCGCGCGCTCATCCCGGCTCATGCTCCCAGTGTGCCCTGCACTCCGTGCGCGGCGGATCACCCGGGCACGGCATTCGGAAATACCGCGCCCGCGGTATCAGGCGACCGCGGGCGGGGGACGCGTCGCCCCGCCCCCGCCCGCGAGGGTGGAACCACACCAACCCCCTAGCTGAATCTGGAGCGCCACATGAGCACGCCGATCATCCGGGCCGACGACCTGCGCAAGACGTACGGACGCGGCCAGAGCACCTTCGAGGCGCTCAAGGGGGTGAGCTTCACCATCGCGGAGGGCGAGTCCGTGGCGATCCTCGGCAAGTCGGGGTCGGGCAAGTCGACCCTGATGCACGTGCTGGCGCTGCTCGATGCCCCGACGAGCGGCCGCATCACACTCGAGAACGTCGACACCCGCGGACTGAAGGGGCGGCGACTCAACCGCACGCGCAACAAGACCTTCGGCTTCGTGTTCCAGCAGTTCTTCCTGGTGCCGAACGCCACGGTGCTCGAGAACGTGACGCTGCCGCTCAAGATCGCCGGGGTGGGGGCCGCCGAGCGCAAGCGCCGGGGCCTCGCGGCGCTCGAGCAGCTCGAGCTCGCCGACAAGGCGGGCAACAAGGCCGTGAACCTGTCGGGCGGCCAGAAGCAGCGCGTGGTGATCGCCCGCGCCCTCGTCAACAACCCGCGGATCATCTTCGCCGACGAGCCCACCGGCAACCTCGACTCGAAGACGGGCGCGGTCGTCGAGGACATCCTCTTCGGTCTCAACAGAGAGCACGGCATCACGCTGATCGTGGTCACGCACGACGAGGACCTCGCCGCCCGCTGCGACCGCCGCCTGCGCATCCGCGACGGCGAGCTCGTGGAAGACGACGCGCTGGACGCTCTCTCCGACGAGGAGGTGGCCGCGTGAAGACCACCGACCTCGTCGCTTCGGCGATCTCCAACACGTTCCGCTCCAAGACGCGGACGATCCTCACCATCCTGTCGATCTTCATCGGCGCGTTCACCCTCGCGATCACGAGCGGCCTGGGCACGGGCATCAACGCCTACATCGACGACACAGTCTCGGGCGTCGGCGCCTCCGACGCCATGACGGTCACCAAGACCAGCGACAGCCCGTCAGATCCGCTCGCGGGCGGCGGGGAGCCGGCCGAGTACGATCCCGACGCCGTGTCGACCGGCATCCCCGGCATGACCGTCACGGCCCTCACGCCCGACGACATCGCGACGATCGAGGGGATCGAGGGCGTGGTGCGGGTCGACCCGCAGCGCAGCATCTCGCCGGACTACATCCAGGCGGGCGACGGCACGAAGCTCGTGGCCTCGGTGGGTTCGCTGGTCGCGGGCCAGACGACAGTGCTCGCCGATGGCGCCGCGCCCGACGACGACGCCTCCGGCTACGAGGTCGCGCTTCCTCAGGCGTACGTCGAGCCGCTGGGCTTCGACTCGGATGCCGATGCCCTCGGCCAGACCGTCTCGATCGGCATCACCGACGCGACGCGTGTCCAGCACGTCGTCGATGCGACAGTGGTCGGCGTCACCGAAGAGGCGCTCGCCTCGCCGACCGGATCGAGCATCCTGGTGAACCAGTCGCTCACCGAGGCGCTGTTCGACGCGCAGTCGATCGGCATTCCCGCCGATCAGGCGGATCGGTACTCCTCGGCGAGCGTGTGGTTCGATCCGGATGCGACGGATGCTGAGATCAGCGCGCTGCAGGATCGCCTGGCCGATGCCGGCTACACGGGTGTCACGATCTCGGACCAGCTGGGCATGATCACGACGGTGATCGACGGCATCGTGCTGGTGCTCAACGCCTTCGCCGTGATCGCGCTGCTGGCAGCCGCGTTCGGCATCGTCAACACCCTGTTCATGTCGGTGCAGGAGCGCACGCGCGAGATCGGGCTCATGAAGGCGATGGGCATGGGCAGCGGCCGCGTGTTCGGCCTGTTCAGCCTGGAGGCCACGTTCATCGGCTTCCTCGGCTCGGCGATCGGGGCGGTGCTCGCCATCGCCGCCGGCACCGCGCTGAGCGCCGTCCTGTCCGAGACGCTGCTGGCCGATCTTCCCGGACTGACGCTCATCGCGTTCGATGCCGCGTCGATCGGCGGGATCATCCTCCTCGTGATGGCTATCGCGTTCCTCGCCGGCACCCTCCCCGCCGCGCGCGCGGCGAAGGCCGATCCGGTGGAGTCCCTGCGCTACGAGTGAGACGTGCTCCGCCGGCCGGGATCAGCTCCCGGCCGGCGGAGTGCTCGCGCGCACGACCGCGGTCGAGCGGAGGTCGCCGGACGTCTCTGCCGCCGTGCCGAGGGCGACGGCGACGGCCCGGGCGCCGGCCTCTGCCAGCCGGGTGTTCACCGTGGTCAAGGGGGGATGGACGTCGCGTGCCACCGGCAGGTCGTCGAACCCGCTGACCCCCACGTCGCGCCCTGGAGTGAGTCCTCGCTGCCTCAGCGCCGCCATCGCGCCTACGGCGAGCTCGTCGGAGACGCAGAGGATGACGTCGATCGCGGCCCCGTCGGCGTCGAGACGCGCGCTCACCGCGTCCAGCCCCGCGCCGCGCGTCGGCGCGTCGGCGATCACGACGTCGACGTGGCCGGACCAGCGCGCCGCCTCGCGAAGAAGCACGTCCGTGCGAGACGCCTCGGACGGGAAGGTCGTGGGAGTGCCGACCACCAGTGGGCGCCGGTACCCGCGCCGCCCCAGCTCGGCGGCGAGGTCGATCGCCCCCGACGCGTCGTCGAGGAGCACGCACGGGATGGGGGAGGCGATGTCGCCGCCGCCGATGGCCACGAACGCCTCGGCGTTGGAGCTGAGCTTGGCGAACGCGGAATCGAGGGCGAGCGCGCGCAGCGCGTCGCCGCGCGCGACGATGATCACGCCGCGCGGCCGGTACCCGACCATCGTGCGTGTCGCGGCGACGAACGAGGCCGCATCGCTCGATGCTCCACTGATCATCGCGGTGAGGCCGAACGAGCCGGCAGCTTCGACGATGCCGCTCGAGACGACGGCGAAGCGCGGCTCGCGGGGGCGGTCGGCGATCACGCCGATGAGCGAGCTGCGGCCGGCGGCCGTCATCTGCGCCGCGGCATCCGGGCTGTACTCGAGGCGACGGCCGGCCGCGAGCACGCGCTCGGCCAGCTCCGGGTCGACTGTCGTGCTGCCCGAGAACACGCGGGACGCCGTTGCCATCGAGACGCCCGCGAGGCGGGCCACATCGGTGAGAGTGGGCATCCCCGCCCGGCGCTCGCGGTCCGTCATCTTCCGACTCTAGAGGTTGTGAGAAAGCGTGACCAGTTTTCAGGTGACATGATGTCGGTTATGAGCAGCGCAGCAGATGGGCCGGTGACCATCCGCGATGTCGCGCGCGCCGCCGGCGTCGGGGTGTCGACGGCTTCGCGGGCGCTCAACGGGGTGCCGACCGGCCCGCGCGGGCAGGACGCCGCAGCGCACGTGCTGCGCGTCGCCGCCGACCTCGGCTACACCCCCAACCACGCCGCGCGGGCGCTCCGCGGGCGGCGGACCTCGGTCATCGTCCTCGCGGACGACCCGTCGAACGCCACCACCGGCGCGGCGATCGAGGCCATGGAGCGGCTCGCGGCCGCGCGCGGCGACTTCTTCGTGTCGGCGGCGGCGATCGGCCCCGCGCAGGACGCGCAGCTGGCCACGATCCGGCTCGCGGCGAGCCTGCGGCCGCTGGCCATCGTGGTGAGCTCTACGAGGCTGTCGGATCCGGCGGTGACCGCGCGTGCGGGCGCGGTGCTCGACGAGTACCGGGCCGGCGGCGGCCGTGTCGTCGTCGTGGGCTCCCTCCCGATCGGAGGCGCCGCGGTGTCGGTGTCGAACTTCGAAGCGGGTGTCGACATCGGCCGGCACATGGTGACCCTGGGCCGCAGCAGGTACGGGATCCTGGCCGGCATCGCCGACCGCACGGTGTTCGCCGACCGCACCG
>JAVBUG010000009.1:0-10162 GCA_031555515.1 Microbacterium sp.
CAAGACGCTCGACGAAGCGGGCCACCTCTTCCCGATCACGCACACGATCGATACGGCGGTCATCGTCGAGGAGTCCCTCGACTGGGACTGACCTCCGTTCGCGTCAGCCGACCGGGATCAGGTACGCGACGACGGCGACGACGGCGGCGATCGCGAACGCCAGCAGGCTGATGAGCGCGGCCTTGCGCTGATCCTTCTTCCGGAACTCGGCGTCCTGGATGCTCTCCTCCGTGCCCAGGTCGCCGAAGTTGTACAGTCCGCGCGTCGCGAAGCCGACGCAGAAGTGGAACGCGGCCTGCAGGAACCCCTGCGCCGACAGGAACACCGGCAGCGCGACCAGCAGACGCCACGGCGCCGCCCACCCGAGCGCGAATGCGACGCCCAGGAAGACGACGGCGATCGCGAGTCCCCACCACCCCGATGCCCGGCGCCTGCGGATCTCGGCGGGACCGATGTTGCACACACCCGGCTGGTAGACGGCAGTCTGATTCATGGCGACATTCTGGCGCACCAGCTAGGCGATCCCCGCGAATTCCGCCAGACGCGCCCGCCCTGCGCCGATGCTCTGCTTGAACCTCGCCGCGGCGGCGAGCACGGCCGGGTCATCCGCCCGCTCCGGAGCGACGCGCGCAGGATTCAGCGTCGTGGTGTTCGACCACGCGCGCAGGTCCGTCTCCTTCGACATCGCGAGCGACGCGTCGCCCCCGATCGTCTGCATCCTCGCCCAGTCCGCGGGGGTGTCGGAGTAGGGCGAGGGGCGGCAGACGCGGTTCTTCTCCGCGTCGTCGTCGCGGGTCGCCTCGACGTAGCCGGTGAGCGCGGCTCCGTAGCAGGGGAAGCCGACCCGCACCGGCTGCGGGATGATGGCCTCCGGAGTCCAGATCGGTGTGAGGCCTGGGTATTTCAGCCCTTCGGCCGCGCAGTGCACGACGAGCGAATCGGCCGGCACGTGCACGTCGCCGTCCGCGAACGTCAGGCGTCCCTGACCGACGGAATGCAGGTGACCGCGACGGACGACGTCGTCGATCGTGCGGACGAGGTCGAGCTCCCACGCTGCGAGGGTCGGCGTCTTGGCCATCGTCGGCGTGACGGCGGGATCGAAGCGCAGCATGATCCCGGCATCCTCCATCCGGAAGAAGACGTCGTCGGCAGCGGATGCCGCGGCCGCGGCGGCCATCGTGTCGGCGGCCATTCCCAGGAAGATCGCCGGATCGGGCTGCACGACAGCGCGGTTGAGCAGCCACGGATCGCGGGGTCGCACCCAGGTGATCGCGTTCGCCGCGACGCCGTTCTGCAGCAGCCACACGCACGTGTCGGTCGCGGTCTTGCCCGCGCCCACGATCACGTAGTGGCCGGGAGCCTCCGTGATGCGGACGAGGTCGTTCACGGCGACGACGCGGGCTCCGTCCTCGACGGCGAACGGAGGGGGAGTGAGCAGCGGGATGTCGGGCGAGAGGTAGCGCGCATCGACCACGCGGGCACGCGGGGCGTGGAACCGGGTGCCGCTCAGCAGCGACGCGAACCGCCGGTCGCCGAGGTATTCGCTGCGGCCGTGGAACGCGACGCGGCCCGACCGGACGAGCCGGGCGAGCACGCGGGCGTAGTACTCCGTCACCTCGGCGGCGCTCGCCCGCTCGTGTAGCCCGCGCTCCGGCCCGTCGTCCTGCAATCGCCCGCCGCCGAGCAGCGTCGAGGCGACGCCGTAGAAGGCGGACGCCTGGTGCAGCCGCACGAATCCGTACGCGTCGAGCCAATGACCCCCGGCGCCATGGCGGCGCTCGATGATCGCGACCGAGACGTCGTCGGCGGCCGTGGTGAGGGCGTCCACGAACGCCATCCCCATCGCGCCCGCCCCGACGACCACGTAATCGACGTCGACGATCGCCTCCATGCGCTCATCAGAGCAGTGCGCGTGCGGCCCGTCAATGGCCCATACGACACCGGGACCTCACACGGCAAGAGGGCGCGGGCAAGACTCGGCCGCGTTCACAATTGTCGCGTGGGCGAGAACGATGAACCACAGGTCGGTCGCGCACCGCTCGCCGCGACACCCGAAGACCCGCTTCCGCACCCCGACCCCCACCGTGCGACCGTCCTGGTGGTCGGCGTGGTGGCCACGGTCCTCTTCGTGGTGCTGCGCTTCGCGGTGGCGCTGGGCGGGCACGATCCGCTCGCCGCCGACCTCTGGTGGGACGATGTCATGCTCGCGGGCTTGACCGATGTGGGGCTGGTGATCGCCTGGGTTCCCTCCGTCATCGGCGGCGTCGTGGGTGCGCCCGTCGTCGGGATCCTCATCGTCGCGATCCTCTTCTGGCGGCGACGGCGATGGGAGGCGGCGACCCTCGCCGTCGCCATCGTGGCAGTGACGGCGATCGGTGCCCCGATGGCCGCGGTCATTGCGCGGGTGCGCCCGTCGGACTCGCTCGCCGAGAGCATGGCCACCTCGTTCCCGTCCGGTCACACCGCCGTCGCGACGACCATCGCCGTCACACTGGGACTGCTGCTGCGCCGCTGGTACGTCTGGACGCTGGGCGTGGTCTGGGTCGCCGGCATGATGTGGAGCCGCACCTACCTGCACGCCCATTGGGCGAGCGATGTGCTTGCGGGGCTGCTGGAGGGAATCGCTGTCGCCTGCCTGGTGTGGAGCGCCGCCCAGGCCTATCGGGTGCGGCGCGCGATGCGGTCCTCGCCGTCCGGCGCGTGAGCACGGTTCTTCGCACGAGTGCAAGCCCCCTCTTGCGTCGCTGTGCCGGAGATACGCTCCGCGAATGACCACTGCGAAGAGTGCGGCGCGGGCCGCGACCGACTCACCCGTCTTCCGGACGATCGCCCGCATCGGCTACGTCGTGCTCGGCATCGTGCACATCGTGATCGGGGCCATCGCGATCTCGGTCGCGACCGGCGGCGCGGGTGAGGCGGACCAGGGCGGTGCCATGGAGAAGATCCATGACACCCCTTCGGGAGTCTTCCTCCTCTGGGCGATCGTGCTGGGGCTCGCGGCGCTCGCCGTCTGGCAGGTCGCCGAGGCCTTCCTGGAGAGGGACTCCGACACGAAGAAGAAGTGGGGGTACCGGGTCAAGGACGTCGGCACGGCAGTCGCTTACCTCGCGATCGCGTTCACGGCGCTCGTCTCCGCGCTCGGGGGGAGCTCGGACTCCTCGCAGTCCTCGCAGTCGCTGAGCGCGCGCCTGATGGACAGCCCCGGCGGCCTGTTCGTGCTGATCTTGATCGGGCTCATCGTGCTCGCCATCGGCATCGCCTTCATCGTGCGCGGCTTCACCCGCGCGTTCGAGAAGCGACTCGACCTGCCCGCCGGCGTCGCGCGCAGGGGCATCGTGACGTTCGGCGTCGTCGGTTACGTCGCGAAGGGCATCGCCGTCGCGGTGGCGGGCGCGCTGTTCGTGGTGGCCGCCTTCACGCATGATCCCGAGGCTGCGGGCGGACTGGATGCCGCGCTGCACACCCTGGCCGGACTGCCGCTCGGGTCGGTCATCCTCTGGGTGGTCGCCGCTGGGCTGGTGATCTACGGCGTGTTCTGCTTCGCGCGAGCCCGCTACGCACGGATGTGAGACGGGCGGACCCGCAGACAAGGCCCTCCGGCGTCAGTTCTGTCCCACGGCGCCGATGGTCCGCTCGCGCAGGGCCGCAGCATCCAATGCCGCCGTCGCCGCCCGCCGACCCTCGGCGATGAGGCGCGGCACGTCGGTCATCCGCCACTGCGCCATGCCCTCCATCTCGGGCTGGATCAGCACGACCGACGGGTCGGCGACGAGATCCGCGGTGCGGGTCAGTGTGCGCATCATGCGCACGTTCTCCCACTTCGCGTGCAGCCGCACCACGATCACACGGGTGGCGCCGAGGGCGCGCGCCGCGGCGACGGGGACGTTGTCGATCATGCCGCCGTCCGCGAGCAGCGCGTCGCCGCGGCGGATCGGAGGAAGCAGCCCGGGCACCGCGACAGTCGCGCGGAGCGCGGCACTCAGGGGCCCCTCGTCGAGGATCACGCCGCGGCGCGTGCGCAGGTCGGTGGCGTAGGCCGCGAAGCGGCGGGGCAGGTGCTCGATGTGCGGGTCCTCGCCGAGGGCGCGGGGGACGGCGTCGACGATCGTGGTGGTGTCGAGCAGACCCCAGCGTGGCGTCATCGACCAGCGTGCGATCGCGCTCCAGCGGAAAGCTCGTGCGGCGCGCTCGATGGCGTGCGTCTCCAGACCCGCGGCATAGGCGGCCGCGACGAGAGCGCCCGAGCTCGTGCCTGTCGCGATGCCGGGACGGATGCCTCGCTCGGCGAGCACCTGCAGCACACCGACGTGGGCGGCGCCGAAGGCGCCACCACCACCGAGCACGAGCCCCAGTTCAGGGTCGTCGATCATCCGTCCTCCGCTCGTCGCGCCCGGGTGAAGGTAGCATCCGTCGGTTGGGGAAAGACTGTGCACGGGGTTGACGCGAGGGTGATTGACGCGCCACCGGCCAGTTGGGATCCTGGGCGGGATCACGGATCGGCACGGGGGCGAGAGGTGACTGCCATGGCGATGTCGACACGGGCGAGGGCGGCGAAGGCTGCGGTGGACGTCGTCGCCCCCTATTTCTCGCGGATGCAGGTCGTCGCCTCCGACCCGGAGGCGCTGGTCTTCGCGTTCGGCAATCCGCACGAGATGGCGCTGCCCGGCTTGCCGGCCGCCATCCGGTCGCACGCGCAGCCGCGCTCCGTCGACTGGTTCGCGTACAAGACCAGCGAGAGGTCGGCGCAGGAGATCGTGGCGACTGCGCTGTCGGACGAGTTGGACCTGGATTTCGAACCGGACGACATCGCCATGACGCAGGGCGCGTTCGGTGCGATCTCGCTCGCGTTCGCGCTGCTGGCCGACGCAGGGGACGAGGTCGTCATCCCGGTGCCCGGCTGGTTCTGCTACGCGCCGATGCTGCACGCCGCGGATCTCGTCCCGGTCGGCGCAGACCTCGCTCCTGTGAGTTTCGACCTCGATGTCGACGCGATCGCGCGCGCGATCACTTCACGCACGAGGATCGTGGTCGTCAACTCGCCCGCGAATCCGACCGGTCGCGTCTACCCGCGGTCGACGTGGGAGGCGCTCGCCGCGGTGCTCGAAGAGGCGTCGCGGGCGCACGGGCGCCGCATCTGGCTGCTGTCGGACGAGCCGTACCGCCGCATCCGCTTCGACGGCATCGACTTCATGAGTCCCGCCGCGTACTACCCGTGGACGGTGATCGACTACAGCTACGGCAAGGTGCTGCTCGCACCCGGCGCGCGGCTCGGATACCTCGCGCTGTCGCCGCTGATCCCGGCGGCGGAGCGGGAGGAGCTGCGCGCGGCGCTCTTCCCTCTCGGACTGGCGATCGGGTGGGGGTTCCCCGACGCGGTGATGCAGTACTCCGTGCCCGAGCTCGAGACCCTGTCGCTCGATATGGCAGAGCTGACCCGCAAGCGCGACCGGATGTACGGCGCGCTCAGAGACGCCGGGTACGAGGTCACGCGGCCGGAGGGGACGTTCTACCTGTGGGGCCGGGCGCCCGGCGGCGACGCGCGCGTGTTCTGCGACGCCCTCGAGGAGCGCGGCGTGTACGTCATGTCCGGCGCCCTGTTCGAGCAGCCGCATCACTTCCGGATCTCCCTCACGGCGACGATGACGATGATCGACCGGGCGATCCCTCATCTCGTCGAGGTCGCCGCGGACCTCATGAGGACCGAGTGAAACGGATGCTGCGTCCCTGGCCTTCAGGTCACTGCTGAGCCTGGGCGCGCGCGGGGCCGGGATCGAGCAGCGACCGCGCGAGGAGGGTGGCGCCCGCGACGGCCGCCGGCATGGTCGCGACCGCACCGAGGGGCACCAGGAAGCACAGCTGCGTCGCGACGCCGAATCCCAGCACGCGGGCGCGGCCGCGGCGCAGCAGCTCCTTGCGGGCGCGCCTGGTCAGACCGCGCGCGGTCAGCGCGCGCGAGGTCAGCTCGTCGGCGATCAGCCAGCCGGTGAAGAGCACGGCGAACACTGTGCTGACCACGCCTCCCACCACGGGGATCAGTCCGATCAGCGCAGCGAGCACCGCGATGCCGATGCCGCGCGCGATGAGCGAGAGCCCGTCAGCGACCGAGCGCCAGAACCCGTAGTCCTCGGCGAACTCCGGGGAACCGGCATCCTTTTCGACAGTCCTCCAGATCCGCTCGTAGAACGGGTCGCCCACCAGCAGCGTGAGCGCGGTGAACGAGACGGCCACCAGCACGAGCGCGGCGCCGAGCAGCGCGGTGCCGACCGCGATGCGGAAGACGGTGGCCCACAGTCCTGGCCAGCCGTCGGCGAACGGTGTCATCGCCTCGGTGAGCGCCGGCAGCGAGGCGCTGAGAGCGACGATCCCGCCGAGGAAGAGCAGACCGACGATCGCGGCGGGAACCAGCCCGAGCGCCATGAGGCCCGGCCGGCGTCGCCAGTGCGCGAAGCCGCGGCCGAGCAGACCGACCCCTCCGATGAAGTCCCGCATCCGACTCAGCCTAAGTCGCCCGCGCCGGGGAGCCGCCGCAGGCAGATCGCGCGCCCGCCGTCAAGCCCCTCCGCGCGACGCCCTCCGGCGAGGATCTTTGACGATGCCGCACGACGAAGCGCGGACACCACCCCAGGAGGTCGCCATGCTCGAGACATCGATTCCCGCAGTTCAGACCCGCCGCCCCGAGCTGTTGTGGGTGGGTTCGGGAGGGTGGGTGGCGTGCGACCCTTCGATCGACGCCGCTGATCCACGTCGCGTGGTCGCGTACGTCGAGTGCAAGGACGACCGTGTGTACGTGCTGTGGGTCGCCGGCGCGGCCGGGGTGTGCGAGTTCGGATCGGTCCGCGACGCGCTGGAGCAGATCGCGCAGCGGCTCGTGCCCGCGGCGGTCTGACCCGCGTCGTCAGCGTGCGGGGATCGCGGTCCCGGAGACCATCGCGAGAACGTCCTCGAGGAAGCTGGCGACCACGCGGGCCTCGCCCGCCGGCAGCTCCGACGCGAGGCCGCGCAACTGCATCGTCAGCGGGTCGAGGTGATCCGGGTCGATGTTGCGGTCGAACGGACGGACGATCTTCTTGCGCCGGTCGTGCGGGTGACCCTCGACGACCACGAGTCCGCGCGCGACGAGGCGGTCGATGAGGGCCGTGCCCGAAGCGGGGGAGAGGTGGAGTGACCTCACGATCATGGAGGGCGTGATCTCCGCCGTGTCGACGCGTTCGAGCAGGTAGCGCATCGCCGCGCGATCCGTCTCGTTCATGCCGGTCTGCTGCTCGCGCCGACGCGCGAGCTTGGCTTCCGCGAGCCGCAGCCGCTCGAGGATGCCTGCCACATCGGGTCGATGCCCATCGGGTGTCGCCGTCGACGGCATTGTGCTCTCCGTCACGAGTTCACTCCCTCGTCCATCCCGACCGTCGGTTGGCGGAGGGATTGGTTTCATTCGACCACAAAACTTTCGGAAGCGGAACCTTCAGCGATCGAACTTTAATTTTCTGAACATCCAGTGATGAAATTCTCATTATCATAAAGTTCGATATCGAAGTATCATGGAAGCACGCCTCCGGAAGGAGCACCCATGGCTGAGCTCATCTACGGTGCCGAGGGCACCCCCATCTTCATACCGGAGCACCTCCTCGCGCACGTCAAGCTGATCGTCACGACCAAGCTGCGTCGCAACGAGAGCTTCATGATGTCGTGGCGTCATGCCGACGGCTCAGGTCGCTCGTCCGTGTGGCTGGAGCCGTCGATCCCGCTCCGCTTCACCTTCGAGAGCGCCGACGAACCTCGCATCGACCACGCGCTGCTGGCCCGCCTCGCCGCCGAGGCGAGCTCCAACGCCGGTCTGATCCTCGAACTCGACGAGATCCACCTGCTGACTCCGCCCGCGATCACGTCGCCCGCGCTCGAGAAGTCCGCGGAGCGGCAGGCGCAACCCGCGGCGTGAACGCGCCGACCGTCGACCGCGGCGCTGGGCGACGCAGCACCTGTCGGCACGCCTGACCCCGACCGCGTGTCGGGGCCCGGTGGCAGGATGGGGCCATGCCCGAGTCGCCTGAGGTCGAGGCTCTCGCGCGATTCCTTGCTGACGAGGCGTCGGGACGAGAGATCCGCGGAGTCGATGTGCTCGAATTCCGCACGGTTAAGACGCGTGCGACACCGCCGGCGAGCATCACGGGGCGCACGATCACCGGTGCCCGGCGCCACGGCAAGCACGTGGAACTCGTGCTCGACGGGGGGAGTCTCGTCGTCTCACTGGGACGGCACGGTTGGATGCGGTGGCTCGATGCCGCAGCCGATGACGAACCCGTCCCCCTCCCGGCAGACGCGCCCCCGGCACTGGCGAGCTTCGAGCTGTCGGGCGACCGCAGCCTGCAGGTGACGGATGCCGGCAGCTGGGTGTCGCTCGGACTCTTCGTGGTCGGCGACGCCGGCGAGGTTCCCGCGATCGCGAAGCTCGGACCCGATCCCGCCGATGCGGCCTTCACGCGCGACCAGTTCGACATCGCGCTGGGCGGCCGCCGCAAGCAGATCAAGGCGATCCTGCAGGAGCAGGAATCGCTCGCCGGCATCGGCAACGCCTACTCCGACGAGATTCTGCACCTTTCCAAGGTGTCGCCCGTGACCCACGCTGCCGCGCTCGACGACGGCTCGGCGGACCGACTGTTCGACGCGACGCTGACGACCGTGCGCGGTGCGATCGATGCCCGCCTCGGCGTTCCCATCGACCAGCTCAAGGCGCACAAGGTGGCCGCGATGCGCGTGCACGGGCGCACGGGCGAAGCCTGCCCGGTGTGCGGCGACACCATTCGCGATCTGACGTTCTCAGGCACGTCGGCGCAGTACTGCCCGACGTGCCAGAACGGGGGAGTGCCGCTCTGAGCGGCCGCCGCGTGGCCCCGTCGCCGACCCCGGCGTTCCCGTGGGTAGCATGGTGATCATGACGACTTCGCAGCAGCCCGCCCCGATCACTCTCGCCCCGGTGCCCGACGAGAAGAACCTCCTCACTGTCGTCGAGTCCGCCGGCTCGTGCTGCGGCGGCGGCAGCTGCAGCATCGACTGACCGACTCCAAGAACTCCGTCGCTGACACACGATGACTGACGAGCAGCTCAGCATCACCCCCAAAGTGGGTCGTATCCTCATGTCGGAGGAGGCGATCTACGGCCTGATTCTCGTGTCTGGCATGATCGTCGTCGCGGGCTCGACGGTGTCGACCTCGTTCGAGACCTTCGTCGTCGTTGTCGTGACGGTGGTTGTCTTCTTCGCAGCGCACGTGTACGCGGGCACGCTCGGCCGACTCGCCGCCACTGATGGCCACGCGGGCCTTCGGCACAGTCTGAGCGCAGCCGCTCGTCAGTCGAGCGGGATGCTCATCGCCTCGATTCCCCCGCTCGTCATCCTGCTGCTCGGCGCGAGCGCGTTGATCGACGACACCGTAGCCAGGTGGGTGGCGCTCATCGCCAACACCGCGATGCTGGGCGCACTCGGCTGGATCGCCGTCGCGCGATGGAGTACGCACTGGCTGCCGCGCATCCTCAGCGCCGTCATCACCGCTGCGTTCGGTGGCGTGCTGATCGTGCTCAAGGCATTCGTTCACCACTGACGTCGCCGCGCGCGGCCTGAGCCGGCGCGAGCAGCGCGGCGACCAACGCGGGGCTGAGACCCGGCACGTCGTCGACGGGCACCGCCAGAGCCAGCAGCGCCCGGCTGAAGTAGTTCCGCACGGCGGCGGCGAGCGTGATGTCGACGAGCTGCCGGTCGGTGAACCCGAGATCTCGGAGGCGCTGCGTGTCGGCGTCGGTCATGGTCGCGGCATCCGTCGAGAGCTTCTCTGCGTACGCGACCACCGCCATGTCGGTCTCGTCGAGGCCGGCATCGGCGCCCTCGCGCGCCAGCCGGGCGAGCTGGTCCTCATCGAGGAGACCTGCCCGCAGGCTCTTGCGGCCGTGTGCCAGGAGGCAGTGATCCGACCCGATCGCGCGGGCGGCGCCGAGGGTGGCCAGTTCGTAGTTGCGCAGGCCGATCGACGGCACGATGGCCCGGATGAGCGCCTCGAAGGCCGCGTGCGCCTCGGGGTTGACCGCCATCGCGCGCGTGTGCCCGAAGACGAAGCCGTCTGCGCGGAGGTCGCCGTCGTACATCTCGGCGACGTGGCCGGTGGCTCCGTCGATGTCC
>JAVBUG010000049.1:0-2699 GCA_031555515.1 Microbacterium sp.
CACAGGGGTGCGGCGGCATCCGTCTGATCCCCGACGGGCCGCTCGGCACGCGGTACGAGCTGAAGCACCTGTACCTGCGGCCGGTCACGCGCGGACGCGGGTGGGGGCGCCTGCTCGTCGAGGATCTCGTCGAGCGCGCCCGTGCGTTCGGCGCCGCCGAGCTCGTGCTCGACACGCATCACTCGCTCGAAGCCGCCGGCGCGCTCTACGCGCGGACCGGGTTCGTCGCGATCGAGCCCTACAACGACAACCCGAACGCCTCCCGCTGGTACGGCAAGGCGCTCTGAGCCCCGATCAGACGGGGTAGACCTCGGGGAGCCCGGTCCGCAGCTCGACGGGCAGATGAGCGAGGTCGTTGTGCGACAGCAGCGTCCACGGGCGGCCCTGCTTCTGCGCGATGACCGTCAACCCGCAGTGCGCCTGGTTGAGCGTCATCCAGCGCCAGTCGGGGGCCTGCAGCACCTCACGGACGAACCACGCGATCACGAAGTTGTGCGTGATCAGCAGCTCGTGCACCTCGCCGCGCTTGCGCGCCAGGAACTCGCTGGTGGCATCCGACATCTGCGCGCGCCCGGCCTCGACCTCAGCCTCGGTGACCGAGCCGAAGAACGGCTCGAACGCGGCGGGCGTCTCGTCGGTCATGCCCGTCGGCACGCAGTCGAACAGCAGCGCGGACGGCTCGGGCGTGAGCGACGGCATCCGTTCGGCGACCGCGCGGGCGGTCTGACTGGCGCGCTCGAGCGGCGAATGCCACAAGGCGTCGAAGGGCACCCCCGAGAGCCGGTCCGCAAGCAGCGCGGCCTGCCGACGGCCGCGCGGAGACAGAGGTCCGTCGGCGAGACCGTGCTCGGCGTCCTGATGCTCGCCATGCCGCACGAGGTATATGTAGTGCGTCACGCAGCTCACTCCGTCGGGGATCGCGTGCCCGGGGACAGGCACTCCCCCACCCTACGACACCTCGCGGATGCGTCCTGCGACCCTGTGAGCGGCCGCGCCGCGCGGCTTCAAACGCGGTCTACGACTACTCGGAGGCGCGGCCGATGTCGGACAGCTGACCCCGGCTGAGGCGGACGCCGACGCCCTGTACGAGCTCCTCGACGTGCTGCGGGGCATACGCGTTCACGATCGGCGCGGTGACGAGCTTCTGGGAAAGGAGCCATGCGACGGCGACCGCGGCGTCGGGCACGCCGAGCTCGGCGCCGACGGCGTCGAGCGCACGCAGCGTGCGACTCCCCCGGCGGTTGAGGTTGGCCGCGAGCTGCGCGCCGCGGACCGAAAGGGCGCCGCGGATCTTCGAGCGCTGCCTGCCCGCGAGGAACCCGTGCTCGAGCGCGTGCGAGGGGGTCACCGCCATGCCCTGCGCGCCCGCGACGAGACGCAGGTCGGCGTCGAACTCGTGACGGCGGAGCACGTTGAACGGCACATCGAGCACCGAGATGCGGGGGTAGCCCGCCGACGAGAAGATGCGCGCCTCGACGAGCTGGGCGGCGCTGTAGCCGATGGCGCCGAGCGCCCGCACCTTGCCGGTCTCGACGAGCCACTCGGCCGTCGCGAGGGTGTCTTCGAGCGACGACGCGCGGTCGGTCGTCGCGTCGAGGTAGAGCACATCGATGCGATCGGTGCGCAGCCGGTTCAGCGAGGCTTCGACGGCGCGCACGAGATTGACGGGGCCGAGGCCCGGATTGTCGGCGTGGCCGCCGACGCGGACGGCGAGCACGATGTCGTCGCGGAGACCGCGCGACTGCAGCCACTGGCCGATGATGTGCTCGCTCCGGCCGCTCGAGTAGCTGTCGGCGGTGTGCACGGCGTTGCCGCCCAGTTCGGCATAGGTGTCGAGGATCGCGTGGCTCGACTCGAGGTCGACGTTCCACCCGAACTCGGCCGCGCCGAGGATCAGCGGGAAGATGTGCGATCCGCTCTCACCCAGGGCGACCCGGATGTTGCTGCCGATGGACGGACCCTGCACCGGGATCGGGGCGGAGGGATGCGGGCCGCGCGCGATCGCGCCCGACGATGCGGACGCGGCATCCGGACTCGACGAAGGAAGCGTCGAGTCAACGCCGAAGTAAGCCATGTGCCACCCCCTCACGAAATTCCCTCGGGAATGTCGTGATCACTATGCGCGCCCCCCGGCGCTTACACACAGGGTAGGCCAGTCCGGACAGGGAGCCGTTCACTGAGGCGAACTTGGGATAAACATTACATAACGCTTTGGTCACGAAGCGCTGTTCCCTAGGGGTTCTGTCCCCCGATCGGCGGACATAGTGCGTGAGGCGCCTACCGGACGACGAACGACGGATGCCCGCCCCCGGAAGGGGACGGGCATCCGCGATTCATCGACCGGTCAGACCGGACGACGAGGGGTTTCAGCCTTCGGCGGGAGCCTCCGGGCCCTCGCTGGCGGCGGCGCGACCCTCCTGGTCGGCGGCCTCCTCGAGCACCGGCTCGAGGGAGAGCTTGCCCCGGTCGTCGATCTTCGTGATCTTGACGAGCAGCTTCTGACCGACCGAGAGCACGTCCTCGACGTTCTCCACGCGCTTGCCGCCGGCGAGCTTGCGCACCTCGCTGACGTGCAGCAGGCCGTCCTTGCCGGGCAGGAGCGAGATGAACGCGCCGAACGTCGCGATCTTGACGACCGTGCCGAGGAACTGCTCGCCGACCTCCGGGTTGGTGGGGTTGGCGATCGCGTTGACCTGGGC
>JAVBUG010000047.1:0-8109 GCA_031555515.1 Microbacterium sp.
GTGAGGTATTATCCCGAAAACACCAATGAACCCCCCGCAAACCCGGTTTGTGGTGTGGGCTGAAGTGGCTATCAACTGCCGGCTCACCCGTATTGTCGTGTGGCCCGTAAGTTCCTCGGCCGCTGGAGAAGGTGCCACCCGGCGCGGGCTCGCGGCGGATCCCCGCGGGCCGGGGCCTCAGCCGAGATCGAACTCGGTCGCGAGCAGCTCGAGGGTCTGCAGGCGTCCGGGTGCGGCATCCATCGGTTCGTCCTCGTACGATCCGGCGATCGGCGAGATCATGACCTCGTCGACGCCGTGCTGAGTCGCGAAGGAGCGGAGATCGGATGCTACGGCCGACGCCGTGCCGACGAACCACTTCGCTCGGGCCGAGGCCATGAAGGTGTCGCCGAGGCCGGCGAAGTCGGCCGCGTTCGCCTGGGCGTGCTCCACCGTCTCGAGCGGAACCAGCGGCTTGTTGGTGCGCAGGCGCGCCGTCATCCGCAGGTTGGGGAGGGCGCGGGCCTCGGCCTCGTCCTGCGTCGGGGCGACGAGCACGTTGGCCGTGAGGAACGTACGGGGCAGGGCCAGCGTCTCGGACGCGACGAACGAAGAACGGTAGAGGTCGAGGGCGCGGTCCAGTCCTTCACCTGAGAAGTGGTTCGCGAACACGTACGGCAGGCCGAGGGAGGCCGCGAGCTGCGCCGAGTAGTCGCTCGAGCCGAGCAGCCATACCTGGGGCGTCGTCGTCGCGGCCGGCGTCGCATGCACGTCGTACGTGCCGCCCGACGTGAAGCGCAGCGACGCGCCTTCCGGGGCGACGAGCGAGATGATGTCGCGCACGTGGTCGGGGAACCGCTCGACGTCGCTCGTGGTGCCGCTCTGACGCAGCAGCTGGGTGATCACCGGATCCGAGCCCGGTGCGCGACCCAGACCGAGGTCGATGCGCCCCGGAGCGAGCGCCTCGAGCGCCGCGAACTGCTCGGCGACGACGAGCGGAGAGTGGTTCGGCAGCATCACGCCACCCGACCCGAGCCGGATGCGCGACGTACGCGCCGCGGCGGCCGCCGCGAGCACCGGCGGCGTCGTCGACGCGACGGCCGGCATGTTGTGATGCTCGGCGAACCAGTACCGCCGATAGCCGAGCCGATCCGCCGCCTCCACGAGGGAGAGGGATGCTGCGACAGCCTGCGCGCTCGTCTGCCCGGTGCGCACCGGAACGAGGTCGAGGACGGACAGGGCAGGGGCGGGGGTCGCGGTGCTCATCGCTGAAGGCAACCCCCGCCCCGGCATCCGCATTCCGGATCGCCTGTCCCGCTCGTTGAGCGAGCGAGGAACGAGCGAGACGAAACGCGCCGAGCGCGGTCGGAACTCAGGGCAGGCGGTTCGCCTTCGCGAGGTTCGCGCGCAGCTCATCGGCGGTCTGGGCGACGACGTAGGCGGGGCGGTCCCGCTCGAGGCGCCACGATTCGCTCAGCGGGCCGGCGCTCACGGTGTCGAAGCCCAGCGCGTCGTAGACGCCGGTGACGAATTCGACGGCCTCCGCGTCATCGCTCGCGGTGCCGAGCGCGCGGCGCCGCGGGTCGCCGGCGGCGAGCCCGCCGGCGTTGATGTCGGCCGCGTAGAGGTGGTTGAAGGCCTTGACGACCTTCGACGTGGGCAGGTGCTCCTGGAGGAGCCCCGAGGTCGTCGCCTCGCCGCGGTCCAGGGCGTCGATGTGGCCGTCGCGCTCGAAGTAGTAGTTGTTCGTGTCGAGCACGACCTTGCCGGCGAGCGGCGCCACCGGAACCTCCTTGAGGGCCTTCAGCGGCACCGTCACCACGGCGATGTCGGCCGCCGCGGCCGCGTCGACGGCGGTCGCCGCGCTGACCTTGGGTCCCAGTTCGTCGACGAGCCCCGCGAGGCTCTCGGGTCCGCGTGAATTCGAGATCACGACGTCGTAGCCGAGTCCCGAGAAGGCGCGGGCGAGCGCGCTGCCGATGTGTCCTGCACCGATGATTCCGATCGTGGTCATGTCGAGCGCCAACCGCGGGGCGCAGCATCCCATTCCGGAATTCCGTCACGCGACGTAACCGCGCGGCGGCCGCTCAGGCGCGCGCGGCCCGCTTGACGTGCTCGTAGGCCTCGAGCGCCGCCTTGCGCGTCTCGCCGAGATCGACCAGCGGCTCGAGGGCGTCGTCGCCGAGCGCGTCGGGCGCCCACTCGCGCACGTAATGCCCGTCGGCGTCGAACTTCTTCGCCTGCAGCTCGGGGTTGAAGATCCGAAAGTACGGGGCGGCATCGGCGCCGGAGCCCGCGACCCACTGCCAGTTGAACGGGTTGTTCGCCTCATCGGCGTCGACGAGCGTGTGCCAGAACCACTCCTCGCCCCGCCGCCAGTCGATGAGCAGGTTCTTCACGAGGAAGGATGCCGCCACCATCCGCACCCGGTTGTGCATGTAGCCGGTCGTCCAGAGCTCGCGCATGCCCGCGTCGACGAGCGGCACGCCGGTGCGTCCCTGCTGCCACGCCTCGAGATGAGTCGGCTTCAGCCGGGGCCACGGGAAGGCGTCGAACTCGGGTCGCAGGTTCTTCCGGGCGAGCTCCGGGAAGTGGAACAGCGTGTGCCACGCGAACTCGCGCCAGCCGAGCTCCGAGAGGAACCGCCCGCCGTGCCCGGCCTCGACCGTCTCGTGCCACACCGTGAACGGGCTGACCTCGCCCCACCGCAGCCGCGGCGACAGCAGCGACGTCGCGCCGGCCGCCGGCTCGTCACGCGCCCGGTCGTAGTCGCCGAGGTCGTCGTGAAGAAACTCGCGCAGGCGCCGTCGCGCCGCAGGCTCGCCCGGCTCCCATGTCTCGCGCAGCCCGCCCGCCCAGTCGGGGTGGCGGGGGAGCAGTCCCCAATCATCGAGGGAGTCGGATGCTGCGCCCCGGCGCACGCCGTCGACCTCGCGCGGCTCGGGCAGAGGTGCCCGCGGCGACGGCAGTGCGAGGCAGGCGCGCCAGAAGGGCGTGAACACCGAGAAGTGCGTTCCGGCGCCCGTCTTCACGGTCCACGGCTCGAACAGCAGTGAGCCCGCGAAGGACGCGACTTCGACGCCGTCCTCGCGCAGCTGTGCTTTCAGCGCCGCGTCGATCTCGCGCTCGGGCCCGCCGTACCGCCGGTTCCAGAAGACCGCGCCGGCGGCAGCATCCGTCACGAGATCACTCACCACGCGCTCGGCCGGACCGCGCCGCAGGACGAGGGTCGCGCCGCGCTCGCGCAGCCGTTCGTCGAGCGAGGCGAGCGAGTGGTGCAGCCACCACCGCGCGGCGCCGCCGAGCGCGCGGACGCCCGGCGACTCCTCGTCGAGCACGTACAGCGCGATGATCGGCTCGCCGCGGTCGATCGCAGCGCGGAGCGCCGGGTTGTCGGCGAGCCGGAGGTCATCGCGCAGCCACACGATCGACGGACGGGTCATGCCCCCATCCTGGCCCGGGACCGCGCGAGGTGCGGGGGCTTGACAGCCGAGGGACGGACTCGTGCACGGCTTGCGCTGGCTTGCGGGATCCTGCAAGTTCTTGCGTACACTGAGCGCATGTCGAAGCGTCTCGCCGAAGTGGCGCGCAAGGTCGGTGTCAGTGAAGCCACGGTGAGCCGCGTGCTCAACGACAGGCCCGGCGTCTCGGAGGCCACGCGTCAGGCTGTGCTCACCGCGCTCGACGTGCTCGGGTACGAGCGGCCGACCAAGCTCCGCGGCGAGCGCGCGCGTCTGGTGGGCCTCGTGCTGCCCGAGCTGCAGAACCCGATCTTCCCCGCGCTCGCCGAGATCATCGGCGGGGGGCTCACCCAGAACGGGTACACGCCGCTGCTGTGCACGCAGAACGCGGGCGGCATCACGGAGTCCGACTACGTCGACCTGCTGCTGCAGCAGCAGGTGTCGGGCGTGATCTTCCTGGGCGGCAACTACAGCCAGGCGGATGCCGCGCACGACCACTACGACCGGCTCCGCCAGGTGAACCTGCCCACGGTGCTGGTGAACGCCCGCATCGGCTCCCTCGACTTCGCGACGGTCTCGACGGATGACGCGGCCGCGGCCGAGCAGGCGATCCAGCACCTGCATCAACTGGGCCATCGGCGCATCGGGCTGCTGCTGGGCCCGCTCGACCACATCCCGTCGCAGCGCAAGCTCGCCGCCGCGCGCCCGCTGCTCGAACGCCTCGGCTCGCCGCTGGAGGACTCGCTCGTGGTGCGGGGCCTGTACTCGCTGGAATCCGGCCAGGCAGGGGCTTCTCGCCTCTTCGCCGCGGGCGCGACCGCCATCGTCTGCGCGAGCGACCCCCTCGCGCTCGGTGCCGTCCGTGCCGCTCGTCGGGCGGGCCTGCGGGTCCCGGCCGACGTGAGCGTGGTGGGCTTCGACGACTCCTTCCTCATGAGCTGCACTGAGCCGCCGCTGACGACGGTGCGCCAGCCGATCGAGTCGATGGGGCGTACCGTGATCGAGCTCCTGCTCTCGCAGATCGCCGGCACGACCGCGGCCGGGGATGAGCTCCTCTTCGAGCCCGAGCTCGTGCTGCGGTCGTCGACGGGCCCCGCCGCGGCCTGACCTCGACCCGAGGCGACCTGGATCAAGCCCGGTTCACCGTTCGTTGGGCGAAGGGTGCTCCAGCACCCGAAGACGAAACGCCTCGAGTCTGCGGGAGCGTTCGGATCGAGGTGTGCGCCGCGCCACAGGCGTTTCGCCTCGCTCCTTCGTCGCTCGCTCAACGAGCGAGGGGAGCGCACGCCGCAGCGGTCCCCTCCTTCATCGACTGCGGCCAGTAATCGTAATCTTGCAAACATCTGTCTAAGACTTGCAATCTCAACATCGATCCAATACATTCAACGCATCACGTCCTTCCCATCGATGAGGAGACCCGTGGACACCGAGGTCCTGACCCGCGGCCCCCGAGCCGTTCCTGCGAGCGACAACCCGCTGTGGTGGCGGTCGGCCGTCATCTACCAGGTCTACGTGCGGAGCTTCGCGGACGGGAATGGCGACGGCACGGGCGACCTCGCCGGCGTGCGGGCGCGCCTCGGCTACCTCAAGGACCTCGGCGTCGACGCCATCTGGTTCAACCCCTGGTATCCGAGCCCGCTGGCCGACGGCGGCTACGACGTGCAGGACTACCGCGACATCGACCCGCGCTTCGGCACCCTCGAGGAGGCGGAGCTGCTGATCCAGGAGGCCCTGGAGCTCGGCATCCGCACGATCATCGACGTCGTGCCGAATCACATCTCGGATCAGCACCCGTGGTTCCAGGCGGCGCTCGCCGCCGGTCCCGGCAGCCCCGAGCGAGAGCGCTTCTGGTTCCACCCCGGCAAAGGGCCGAACGGCGACGAGATCCCGACGCACTGGGTGTCGAGCTTCCAGGGCGAGACGTGGACGCGCACGACGAACCCCGACGGCACGCCGGGGGAGTGGTACCTGCACATGTTCACGCCCGAGCAGCCCGACCTCAACTGGAACCACCCCGACGTGCGCCGTGAGCACGAGGAGATCCTGAGGTTCTGGTTCGACCGCGGCGTCGCGGGCGTGCGCATCGACTCGGCGGCGCTGCTCATCAAGGACCCCGAGCTGCCCGAGGTCGGCGAGAAGCAGGGCCCGGGCGAGCACCCCACGGAGGACCGCGACGAGCTGCACGACGTGTACCGCTCGTGGCGCGCGATCGCCGACTCGTACCCGGGCACCCGTGTGCTCGTCGGCGAGATCTGGGTGCCCGACATCGTGCGGTTCACGAACTATCTGCGCGCCGACGAGATGCACACCGCGTTCAACTTCGACTTCCTCGCGCGGCCGTGGGGTGCGGCATCCTTCCGTCAGTCCATCACCGCGACGCTCGAGGCCCACGCGCCCGTCGGTGCACCGTCGACATGGGTGCTCAGCAACCACGACGTCACGCGCCCGGTCACGCGGTACGGGCGCGAGGACACGGCGTTCGCCTTCCTCAAGAAGCGGTTCGGCGTGCCCACCGACCCCGAGCTCGGCCTGCATCGGGCCCGCGCGGCGGCGCTGCTCGTCGCCGCGCTGCCCGGCAGCCTCTACATCTACCAGGGCGACGAGCTGGGCCTCCCCGAGGTCGAGGACCTGCCGCTCGACCTCATCGAGGACCCGATGCACTTCCGCTCCGGCGGCACGGACCCGGGACGGGACGGATGCCGCGTCCCGCTGCCCTGGTCGGGCGACCACGCGCCGTTCGGCTTCAGCCCCGAGGCCACGCGCACGTGGCTGCCGCAGCCCGAGGGCTGGAGCGGGCTCACCGTCGCGGCGCAGGAGGCCGACCCGGCGTCGACCCTCAACCTTTACCGCGACGCGCTCCGCCTGCGCCGCGAGCTCCCCGAGCTCGGCGACGGTCCGCTCGAGTGGTGGGACGACGCAAGTCCCGTCACGAACGGCGTCGCCGGTCCCGCTCACCTGGCCTTCCGGCGCGGCGACCGCTTCGCGTGCGTCGTGAACACCGGCGACGACCCGGTCGCGCTTCCCCCCGGCGCGACCGTCCTCCTCACGAGCTCGCCCCTCGAGGCCGGCCGGCTGCCCGGCAACGCCGCCGCCTGGCTGCGGCTCGAGGGCGCAGCATCCCACACCCGCACCAACACCCCGGAGACGTCCGCGCCGAGAGGCTGACGCGGACCTCCCCCTCAGAAAGGAAAGACGATGAAGTCACCAGCAAGGGTCCTGCTCGCCGGTGTCGCCGCTCTGGCGACGGTCGGCGCGCTCGTCGGCTGCTCTGCGGCCGGCGGCGACGAGAACAGCGACGGCAAGCTCGAGCTCCGCGTCGCGACCTTCCCGCCCGGCGCCGACGCCGCGGCGTACGAGGCGTTCGCCACGCAGGAGGAGCAGTTCGAGAAGGAGCACCCCGACATCGACATCATCGGTGTCGAGTACGAGTGGGAGGGCCCGACGTTCGCCGTGCAGCTCGCCGGCGGCAGCCTTCCCGATGTGTTCACCGTGCCGTTCACCGACTCGAAGACGCTGCTCGAGAACGGCCAGCTCATGGACGTCACCGCCGAGGTCAAGGAGCTCGGCTACGAGGACAGCTTCAACCCGATCATCCTCGACGGCGTCAAGGACGCCGACGGCAACATCTTCGGCTTCCCGCGCCAGGCCTACGCCATGGGCCTGCACTACAACCGCGACCTGTTCGAGCAGGCCGGGCTCGACCCCGACCAGCCGCCCACCTCGTGGGACGAGGTGCGCGAGTACGCCAAGGCGATCCACGACGCCACAGGCAAGGCCGGATACGCGCAGATGGCGATCAACAACACCGGCGGCTGGCAGCTGACCGCGCAGACCGTCGCCCGCGGCGGGCGCACGCAGACCGATGAGGCCGACGGCAGCGCGACCTCGACGATCGACAACGACGCGACCAAGGCGACGCTCGAGTTCCTGCACGACCTCCGCTGGGAGGACGACTCGTTCGGCGCGAAGGTCGACCTCGACTGGGGCACGATCAACCAGGAGTTCGCCGCCGGCAACATCGGCATGTACACCTCGGGATCCGACGTCTACACCGCCCTCGTGCGCGACTTCGGCCTCGACCCCGCGGTGTACGGCCTCGGCGTCGTGCCGATCGAGGGCGACGACCCGGGCACGCTCGGCGGCGGCGACATCGCCGTGATCAGCCCCACGGTCGACGACCAGACCAAGGCGGCCGCGGTCACCTGGATCGACTGGTACTACATGCAGAAGCTCCTCGACGAGGACGCCGCCGTGCAGGACGCCAAGGCCCTCGCCGAGTCCGACCAGGCGGTCGGCACGCCCGTGCTGCCGGTGCTCAGCCGTGAGCTGTACGAGGAGTCGCTCACCTGGATCGAGCCGTACATCAACGTGCCGCGCGACCAGATGACGTCGTTCACCGACAACATCTGGGACCAGACGCCGGTCGGCGAGCCGAAGAAGTCGACCCAGGAGGTCTACGCTCTGCTCGACACAGTGGTGCAGACGGTGCTCACCGACGAGAACGCCGACATCGACGCCCTGCTCGCGCAGGCGCAGACCGACGCTCAAGCGCTCCTCGACGAGGACGCCGCCGTGCAGGACGCCAAGGCCCTCGCCGAGTCCGACCAGGCGGTCGGCACGCCCGTGCTGCCGGTGCTCAGCCGTGAGCTGTACGAGGAGTCGCTCACCT
>JAVBUG010000319.1:0-12223 GCA_031555515.1 Microbacterium sp.
CGGTGACCGAGATGTCGCCGAACGGCACCCCGTAGACGCGCTCGTCGTCGTACGGCGAGAACAGGTACGTGTCCTCGTCCTTCTTGGCGAGCTCGAAGGTGATGTCGGGCACGACGACGCCGAGCGACAGCGTCTTGATGCGGATCTTCTCGTCGGCGTTCTCGCGCTTGGTGTCGAGGAAGCGCATGACGTCGGGGTGGTGGGCGTTCAGGTACACCGCGCCGGCGCCCTGACGCGCGCCGAGCTGGTTGGCGTACGAGAAGGAGTCTTCGAGCAGCTTCATCACGGGGATGATGCCGCTGGACTGGTTCTCGATCTGCTTGATCGGCGCACCCGACTCGCGGATGTTCGACAGCAGCAGGGCCACGCCGCCGCCGCGCTTGGACAGCTGCAGCGCGGAGTTGATGCCGCGCGCGATCGACTCCATGTTGTCTTCGATGCGCAGCAGGAAGCACGAGACGAGCTCGCCGCGCTGCGCCTTGCCGGCGTGGAGGAACGTCGGGGTGGCGGGCTGGAAGCGGCCCGAGATGATCTCTTCGACCAGCGCCGTGGCGAGCTTCTCGTCGCCGTCGGCCAGCGCCAGCGCGGTCATGACGACGCGGTCCTCGAAGCGCTCCAGGTAGCGCTTGCCGTCGAAGGTCTTGAGCGTGTAGCTCGTGTAGTACTTGAACGCGCCGAGGAAGGTCTCGAAGCGGAACTTCTTCGAGTACGCGAGGTCGTTGAGCTTCTGGATGTACTCGAACGAGTACTTGTCGAGGACGGCGCCCTCGTAGTACTCCTTCTCGACCAGGTAGTCGAGGCGCTCCTTGAGCGAGTGGAAGAACACCGTGTTCTGGTTGACGTGCTGCAGGAAGTACTCCCGCGCGGCGCGCTTGTCGGCGTCGAACTGGATCTTGCCGTCCGCGTCGTACAGGTTGAGCATCGCGTTGAGTGCGTGGTAATCCATGCCCTCGAAGCGTGCCTGTGTCTTGAAGTCGGTCTGCGTCAGAGTTCCCACCATCGTTCCAATCCCGCGTTCACGCGTTCCACATCTTCAGGCGTGCCGAATACCTCTAGCCGGTACAAGTGCGGCACGTGGCACTTGCGGCTGATGATGTCGCCGGCGATGCAGAAGTGCTCGCCGAAGTTGGTGTTCCCCGCGGAGATCACTCCGCGGATGAGGCTGCGGTTTCGCTCGTCGTTGAGGAACCGGATGACCTGCTTCGGAACGGCGCCCTTCTCGACGCCCCTGCCCTGGCCTCCGCCATAGGTGGGTGTCACGAGGACGTACGGCTCGTCGACCACGAGCGCCGGATCCGTGGAGTGAAGTGGGATCCGGACCGCTCGAGCGCCGAGCTTCTCGATGAAGCGTGCGGTGTTGCCCGACACGCTCGAGAAGTAGACCAGCAGTGGCGCGTCCGTCGCGACGCGCTGCGTCACGACCGCCGACATGTCAGGCCAGACGCGAGGCGAGCTCGTCGATCTTGTCGGGACGGAAGCCCGACCAGTGGTCCTCATCGGTGATGACGACCGGCGCCTGGAGGTAGCCCAGCGCCTTGACCTGCTCGAGGGCCGCCGGGTCCTCCGAGAGGTCGTGGATCTCGTACTCGATCCCCTTGGAGTCGAGTGCTCGATACGTCGCCGTGCACTGCACGCACGCGGGCTTCGTGTAAACCGTGATCGCCATGTCGATTCCGTCTCCTCAGTGCTTCCCCCGGTGGCATCCGGTGCTCTTTCCCGGTAGTCCCCCCACCGGGAGTCCAATACTACATATGGGTACCGACATTCGATAGCACCACAAGGGCTAGTAGTTACATCGGTGTGATTTTCCACCGTTCTCCCCATGTACAACACAGGTTGTCCACGGATTCATCCACAGCCGCCAGGGTCTCGAAAAGGCCAGGATCACGGGGCTTTCGAACGCCACGGCCGCATCCGTCCACAGGCGCGAGGCTAACCACGGCCTCCGACATCGGATTCGCCTGTGGACAACCCGCCCGGCGTGTCGCGGGCGTGTCGCGATCGATCGGGGGCGAGACCCCGATCCGCGGCCATGCCAGGACACCGCCGGGCGTACCGTAACGTTGTCTGGTGGCCGGCTACCGGGAACTTCTGCGCACCCCCGGGGTGGCCCGCATCATCGCGGCGCAGCTGACCGCGCGCTTCCCCAACGGGATGATCAGCCTCGTGATCCTCCTGCACATCGAGGGGATCACCGGCTCCTACGGCGCAGCGGGCGTCGTCCTCGCGGCGGTCTCGATCGGCCAGGCGCTCGCCGGGCCCGTCACCAGCCGCTGGATGGGCCGCTGGGGCATGCGCAGGGTGCTGACCCTGACCACCGTCGTGGCCGCAGCATCCCTCACCGCGATCGCGTTCCTCGTCGCCCCCGTGCCCGTCTACATCGTGCTGGGATTCATCGCGGGCGCCGCGACACCGCCGATCGTCGCGGCCGTGCGCACCATCTACGCCAAGATGGTCAACTCCACGCAGCTCACGGCGCTCTACTCGCTGGACGCCTCGCTGCAGGAGTTCATCTGGATCCTCGCCCCGGTGCTCATCACCTTCGTCGCGACGCAGGCCGGCACCGTCGTCGGCCTCATGCTGGTCGTCGTGATCCTGGTGGCCGGCGGCGCGTGGTTCATCCTCTCCCCCGAGGTCGGGCGCGTGCGCATCCCGCGCAGCAAGCGCTCCTTCGGCAAGGTCCTCACGCGTCCGCCGATCCTGCTGGCGACCGTCATCGGATTCCTCCTCATCGGCTCGTTCGCAGCCGTCGAGGCGGGCGTGGTGGCGACCTTCGACCACGGCGGACTCGAGGCGGGACTCGTGCTCGCCGTCTTCTCGATCGGCAGCCTCGCCGGCGGCCTCACGTTCGGGCACCTGCCGATGGGCCGCTGGGCCATGGCCCGACGCCTCACGGTCGTCGCGATCGGGCTCGCCCTCACCTCCCTGTGGGTCAACGTGTGGTGGATCGGCGCCACGCTCTTCCTCGCCGGCATCGGCATCGCGCCGGCCCTCGCGGTCCTGTCGGCCGTCACGACCGCGAGCGTCAAGTTCAGCGACACGGCCGAGGCATTCGGATGGGTCGGAACCGGCCAGCTGATCGGTGCCGCCGCCGGGTCGGCCGTCGCCGGCATCCTCATCGACGGACCCGGCGGCGTGACGGCCGCGTACGTCGCCGCCGCGGCGTTCTGCGCACTGGGCCTCCTCGTCGCGATCGTGTTCGCACGGGGCCTGCCCGACCTGCGTGTGCGCGGCGCGAGCCCGATCCCCGACACCGAGCCGGTGACGACGATCGGCTGAGCCGATGCGCCACGCATAGCCCGGTCATAGACGTCGCATAGCCGCGCGCGCTCTACTCGGAGGCATGAACCCCGACGACTCCCCCGCACGCCGTGATCGCGAATGGCTCGATGCCGACGGCAACCCCATCGACGAGGATCACCGAGGGCTCGTCTACGACATCCGCACGCTCGTGAACCGGCGCCGCGCGCTCGGCATCTTCGGCGGGGTCGCGCTGACGAGCCTGCTCGCCGCCTGCGGGGTCACGGACGACACGGATGCTGCCGCCACGCCGTCGTCGACCGGCTCAGCCTCCCCCAGCCCGACGCCGTCGGCGTCCGCGACGGCCGGGGCCGCAGCATCCGGTCCCCTCGACGAGGTGCCCGACGAGACCGCCGGCCCCTACCCGGCCGACGGGTCGAACGGCGTGGACGTGCTCGACGACTCGGGAATCGTGCGCGCCGACATCCGCTCGAGCTTCGGGTCGTCGACGACGCTCGCGGAGGGCGTGCCGCTCACGATCGCCCTCACCGTCAGGGACGCCGCGACGGGAGCCGCACTCGCCGGCCGCGGCGTCTACCTCTGGCACTGCGACCGCGACGGGAACTACTCGCTGTACAGCAAGGGGGTCGAGAACGAGAACTACCTGCGCGGCGTGCAGGAGACCGACGCGAACGGCACAGTCACCTTCACGTCGATCTACCCGGCCTGCTACTCGGGGCGCTGGCCGCACATCCACTTCGAGGTGTACGACGACATCGCGACCGCCGTCGCGAGCGGCCCGATCGTGAAGACGAGCCAGATCGCGCTGCCGCCCGAGACCAACGACGCGGTGTATGCGACGAGCGGGTACGAGCAGAGCGTGCGCAACGCGGCCCAGGTATCGCTGCAGAGCGACAACGTGTTCCGCGACGACGGCGCCGTCCACCAGCTCGCCACCATGTCGGGCTCGGTGGCCGCGGGCTACACGGCGGCCCTCACGATCGGCGTGCCGGCGTAGAGGTCACGCGAGGCGGCGCAGCATCTCCAGCAGCGCGAGCGCGTAGGCGTCCGCGGGCTCGGGGTGCGCGAACACCCGCCGCTCGCCGCCGAGCACGATCTCGACCTCGTGGTTGTCGGGCAGCCGTCTCAGCGACCGGAAGGCGCCGCGCAGCATCTCGCGCAGCTGGTGCTCGTACGGCAGCCACAGCGCGTCTTCGAGGGCCACGGAGTCCAGCGCCCACTCGGTCGTGCCGTTGAAGGCGAGGATGCGCCCGGTGGGATACTCCCGCGGCTCGACGGTCATCTCGCTGACGGTGAAGACGTCGGCCTCGAACTCCGGCTCGTCGAGCTGGAAGCGGTCGCCCGAGTGCGGATGCCACACCAGGCCCGCTTCGCGCAGCGCCATCGCCAGTTCCGTCGAGATCATGCCAACCTCCACTCCCATCCTGCCGTGTGCGCGGACGCGTCGGGCCGCTCTCCTAGGCTGAGCGCATGCCCGTCCCCGTCACCCTCCCCCGTCTGTCGTGGGGCTCGGTCTCCGCCGACCGCCGCGCCCTCCTCATCCACGGTCTCGGCTCGAACGGGGCGCTGATGTGGCGCTACGGCGTCGCCCTCGCCGAGGCAGGATGGCGGACGGATGCCGTCGACCTGCGCGGGCACGGCACCGCACCGCGCACTCTCGACTACACGCTGGCGGCCTACGCCGCGGACGTCGCGGCGACCCGTCCCGACGACGACGGCCCGTGGGACCTCGTGATCGGCCACTCGCTCGGGGGCGCAGCATCCGTTATCGCCGCCGCAGGCGACTCGTCGTGGACGCGCCGTCTCGTGCTCGTCGACCCCGCCCTCCTGCTCACCGACCACGATCGCGACATCGTGCGCGACAGCCAGACCCGCTCGTTCGACGACCCGTCGCAGGCCGCCGTGCGCGCGGAGCACCCGCACTGGCACCCCCACGACATCGAGCTGAAGGCGCTGTCGGCGCAGCAGGCGAGCCGCTGGGCGGTCGAGCAGACGAGCGTGCAGAACTCCGACTGGGATGTGACGGATGCTGCGCTCCGCATCGCCGTGCCGACCCATGTGATCGCGTCCGACCCGGACGTGTACTCGATCTTCCGCGGCAAGCCGGCGGAGGCCGCCGTCGCGGCGAACCCGCATTTCTCGGTGGCGGTCGTCGCCGACGCCGGCCACTCCCCCCACCGCGACAAGCCCGAGGCGACGATCGAGGCGCTGCTCGCCGCACTGGCCGGAGCCCGCAGCGGCGCGCCTACTGCACCGTGATCTCGACGCCCTGGCCGACGTCGATCACCACGCCGACGAACGACGGGATCAGGGCGGAGAGCGAATCGCGCAGGTCGTCGATCGGCGGGGTCTGACCGTCGTCGGTCGTGATCGCGACGGTGGCGGTCGCGCCCGACCAGTCGACGCCGTAGACCCGAGCGCCGTCGTCGGCGCTGAGCCAGTCCGTCGCCGCGTCCTGGATCGCCACCGACCATCGCGCCAGCGCCACCGACACGGCGGAGTTCACTGCGAGCGGCACGGCGATGACGACCGCGAGCACCGTGACGATGACGTAGGCGCGGCGCCGGTTCGCGACGGGCGACGACCCCGGATCGCGCGCGTACCCGGCAAGCGTGAAGACGATGCTGCCCGCGATCACGAGGGCCACGACGTTGGAGAGGAAGAGCCACAGCGCGCCGAGGGCGTCGGCCCACAGCCCCTGACCGGCGCACACGCCGACGACGCCCAGCGGCGGCACGAGCGAGATCGCGATCGCGACGCCGGGGAGGATGGCGCTCAGGTCCTTGCGGCACATCGCGAAGCCGCCCGCGAAGCCGGTGGCGAGCGCCGCCACGAGATCCATGAAGCTCGGCGAGGTGCGCCCGAGCACCTGCGAGTTGGTCTCGAGGCTCTCGGGCGTCGCGACGAACAGCGAGAACGCCAGGCCCAGCACGATCACGATGACGAGCCCGAGCAGCACCCACATGATCGACCGCACCACCAGGCTGAGGTGCCCGGTCACGATGCCGAGCCCGATCGCGAGGATCGGTGTGCCGAGCGGCGCGATGATCATCGCCCCGATGACGGTCGCCGTGGAGTCGGTCAGCACGCCGGCGATCGCGATGATGCCGGCGAGGGTCAGCATGATGAGGAACCCGCTGCGTTTGCCTGCGCGGTCGCCGGAGCCGAGGTCGAGCGCCTCGGTCACCTCCGCCGCAGTCTGTCGCTGCGTCGACGGGATGAGCGCCTGGAGCATCTCCGAGAGCGTCGCCATGCGCACATCATCGCGTAAGAATGGCGTGGTGGCGTCCTTCGATTCGAGTGAGATCCTGACCGACGAGCTGCTGGAGCGCTTCCGCGCCCGAGCGGCCGTGCACGATCGCGAGAACACCTTCCCCGACGACGATCTGGCCGACCTCAAAGCCGCCGGCTACCTCGCGATCCTCGTGCCGGAAGAGCTCGGCGGATCCGGCCTGGGCCTCGCCGAGGCATCCGTCCTCCAGCAGCGACTCGCGGGAGCGGCCCCGGCGACGGCCCTCGCGATCAACATGCACCTGGTATGGACGGGCGTCGCGAAGGTGCTCGCCGACCGCGGCATCGACGCGCTGCGGTTCGTGCAGGAGGGCGCGGCCGCAGGCGAGGTGTTCGCCTTCGGGATCAGCGAGGCGGGCAACGACCTGGTGCTCTTCGGGAGCGGGACGGATGCTGCGCCCCTCCCCGACGGCGGATACTCGTTCACCGGCACCAAGATCTTCACGTCGCTGGCACCGGTGTGGACGCAGCTCGGCCTCCACGGACTCGACACGTCGTCGGAGGACGCGCCGCGCATGGTCTACGCCTTCGTGCCGCGCTCCGAGGTGCAGGCGGGCCGCGTCGTCGTGCGCGACGATTGGGACACCCTCGGCATGCGGGGCACGCAGTCGCGCACGACGCAGCTGCGCGATGCCGTGGCACCGGCCGACCGGGTCGTCAGGCGACTCGCCCCGGGCCCGAACCCCGACCCGCTGGTGTTCGGCATCTTCAGCGTCTTCGAGATCCTCCTGGCGTCGGTGTACACCGGCATCGCCCGGCGCGCACTCGACCTCGCCGTCGGCGCAGCCGGCACGCGCACCTCGAAGCGCACGGGCAAGGCGTACAGCCAGGATCCCGACATCCGCTGGCGCATCGCCGGCATGGCGCTCGCCTACGATGCCCTTCCGCCGCAGATCGACGCGCTCGCGCGCGACGTCGACGCGCTGACCGACCACGGGGCGCGGTGGTTCTCCCTGCTCGCGGGCGTCAAGCACCGGGCGGTGACGGCGGCGAAGCAGATCGTCGACGAGGCCGTGCTGGTGGCCGGCGGCTCGTCCTACTTCTCGGGCAACGAGCTGAGCCGCCTCTACCGCGACGTGCTGGCAGGCCTCTTCCACCCCTCCGACCCGGAGTCCGCGCACTCGACGGTCGCGACAGCCTGGCTCGGGCCGGTCGAGGACTGAGCATGTCGACGCCGACGCACCTCCTCAGTCCCGCCGACCAGGAGCGCCGCCGCGGCCTCCGCACGATGAAGGGCGTCGCCCTCGGCGCGCTGATCTTCATGGCGGTGCTGTTCGCCTTCTCGTTCGCGTTCCAGCAGGAGGTCCCCGCTCTCGCCTACGTGCGCGCCGCCGCCGAGGGCGGAATGGTCGGCGCCCTCGCCGACTGGTTCGCCGTGACCGCGCTCTTCCGGCATCCGCTGGGGATCCCGATCCCGCACACGGCGATCATCCCGAGCCGCAAGGACGAGATCGGCCGCACCCTCGGCGAGTTCGTCGAGACCGAGTTCCTGCGTGCCGACGTCGTGCGCACGAAGCTCGACCAGACCGCGATCGCCCGGCGCCTCGGCGAATGGCTGAGCGCACCCGAGCATGCCGAGCGGGTCGCGGCCGAGGCATCCGTCATGGCCGGAAGCGTGCTGCGCGCACTCAGCGACGACGATGTGAAGGACGTCATCGAAGAACTCGCGCGCGAGCACCTCATCGCGCCGGAGTGGGGCCCGCCCCTCGGCGAGTGGCTCGAGCGCATCATCGACGCGGGGGCCCACCACGGCGCGGTCGACCTCGCCGCCGACACCGTCGCGGCGTGGCTCGCCGCCAACAAGGTCGCGTTCACGGGCGTCGTCTCGCGCCGGCTGCCCGCCTGGGTGCCATCGGTCGCGCATCGCTTCGTCGACGACACCGTCTACAACGAGGCCGTCAAGTTCGTCGCGGCGGTGCAGGCCGATCCGCAGCATCCTGCCCGCGTCGCGATCGACGGCTACCTCGGGCGCCTCGCCGGCAACCTGCAGCACGACCCCGCGACGATCGGGCGCTTCGAGGACGCGAAGCTCGCCGTGTTCGACAGCCCGCGCGTGCGGGAACTTGCCGGTGAAGCCTGGACGACGGCGAAGAGCGGCCTGCTGCGCTCGCTCGCCGACCCCGAGAGCGGGCTGCGGCGTCGGGGTGTCGAGGCGCTGGTCGAGATCGGCGAGCGGTTGACGACGGATGCTGCGCTCCAGCGCCGCGTGGACGCCTGGGTGACCGACGCCGCCGTGTTCCTCGTCGACCGCTACCGCCACGACATCGCGTCGATCATCACCGACACGGTGGAGCGGTGGGACCCCGTCGAGACGACCGAGAAGATCGAGCTCATGGTCGGCCGCGACCTGCAGTACATCCGCCTCAACGGTACGATCGTCGGCGCCCTCGCAGGCCTCGCCATCTTCTCCGTCGCGCACGCGTTCCTGGGGTGACGCGTCACGGCGAGGCGTGTTAAGAGTGCGTGAAGTCCCGGTCGCCCGGCACCGCCGAGGGTCTACCCTGATGCCGTGTCCGCGGATGAGCCCACCCAGTACCTCTTCAGCTACGGCACGCTGCAGAACGCCGACGTGCAGCTCGACACGTTCGGGCGCCTGGTCGAGAGCGAGCCCGATGCGCTTCCCGGCTACACCGTCGACTACGCCGAGATCGAAGACACCCGGGTCGTCGACCTGTCGGGGCTGTCGGTCCACCCGATCGTGCGCGAGACCGGCAACCCCCTCGACAAGGTCGTGGGAAAGGCGCTGCTCGTGACCGAGGACGAGCTCGACGCCGCCGACGAGTACGAGGTGGCGCTCTATCGGCGCTGCGCCGTGGTGCTGGCGAGCGGTCGCTCCGCGTGGGTCTACGTCGCGGCGTGAGCGCCCGGTAGCGTCGATACGTGACGCTTTCCCACGATCCATCGTGGCCACGCGCAGGTGCGTGGCCCCCTCCCGAAGACGGGAGCTGGGATGCTGCGATCCTCGGCGTCCCCGCCTTTCGCACCTCGCTGTCGCCGACCGGCGCACACGCCACTCCTTCGGCGATCCGCGAGGCTCTGCGCCGCTACAGTCCCACACTCCTCGGCCCTCCCCCGGTGGACCTCGACGAGGCGCTCCGTATCGCGGATGCGGGCGACGTCGACGAGCCCGACGGGCCGGCGGGCGAGGCATCCGTCCGCTCCACCGTCGCGGAGCTGCGCGAGCGCGCCGACCTCGTCGTCGCGCTCGGCGGCGACAACTCGCTCACCTACGCGGTGGCGCAGGGCGCCGGCGCGACCGGACTCATCACGATCGACGCGCATTTCGACCTGCGCGACGGCGTCTCGAACGGATCGCCGGTGCGCCGCCTGGTCGCGGACGGCCTCGACGGGCGGCGGATCGTGCAGCTCGGCATCGCCGACTTCGCCAACTCGGTCGCGTACGCCCGCCGCGCGGCCGAGTACGGCATCACCGTCGTGACGATGGACGACCTGCGCCGCCGTGGCGCCGCCGATGTCGCAGCCGAGGCGCTCGAGATCGCCGGGGCCGGCGGCGGCCCTGTGCATCTCGACGTCGATGTGGACGTGTGCGACCGGTCCGTGGCGCCCGGGTGCCCGGCATCCGTTCCGGGCGGACTCGCCGCCTGGGAGCTGCGGGCGCTCGTACGCGCCCTCGCCGCCGACAGCCGCGTGCGCAGCGCCGACATCGCCGAGGTGGACGCCACGGCGGATGCTGCGGACGGGCGCACCGTGCGCCTCGCGGCGCTCTGCGTACTCGAACTTCTCGCCGCAAAGGCCTCAGGAAAGGTGATTTCATGATCCGTCTCGCACTGGTGCGACACGCCAAGTCGGAGTGGGGCAACCCTGGCCTCGACGACCACGACCGTCCGCTGAACGACCGCGGCAGGCGCGACGCGCCCCGCATGGCGGCGCGGCTCGCGGCCACGGGCTTCCGGCCCGACGTGATCCTGTCGAGCACGGCGGTGCGCGCGCGGACGACCGCCGAGGCCTTCGCGGCCGAACTCGGTGTCGCGGTCTCGCTCGACCCCGAGCTGTACGGCGCGCCGGCGAAGACGCTGCTGGCCGCGGCCGCCGCCACCCGCGCTGCGACCGTCATGGTCGTCGCTCACGACCCTGGCATGAGCTCGCTCGCGGCGAGCCTGTCGGACGACGACATCGATCACATGCCGACGTGCGCGGTCGCGACGTTCCTCTGGGCGGAGGACGACTGGGACGTCGCGAGCGCCGTCGCCCCCGCGAACTGGACGTTCGACGCGCCGCCCCGCTGACCGCGCACCTTTGCTGTCCGGGGCTCAGGCTGCCTGCTCACCTGTCACGATATGCCGGGTCGAGCAGCACTTTGCGACAGGTGAGGCCTCTCCCTCTCCCCGGTGTGCCCGCTCACCTGTCACGATCTGCCGGGTCGAGCAGCACTTTGCGACAGGTGAGCAGTCGGTCCGCGGGAGGTCAGGTCTCGATGCCGCCGATCCACATGGTGCGCACAAGGGGCACGCCGGGCCGGTAGGCCAGGTGCACGCGGGTCGGCGCGTCGAGCATCACGAGGTCGGCGCGCATCCCCGGCGCGAGCGCGCCGACGTCGTCCCGCCGGAGCGCCCGCGCGCCGCCGGCTGTCGCCGCCCACACCGCCTCGGCGGGCGTCATCCCCATCTCCCGCACCGCGAGCGCGATCATGAGCGGCATCGAGCTCGTGAAGCTCGACCCGGGGTTGCAGTCGCTCGCGAGCGCCACGGTGACACCGGCGTCGATCAGCCGCCGCGCGTCGGGATACGGCTGCCGGGTCGAGAACTCGACGCCCGGCAGCAGCGTCGCGACAGTGCTCGACCCCGCGAGGGCTTCGACATCCTCGTCGGAGAGGAACGTGCAGTGGTCGACGGATGCTGCGCCCAGCTCCACCGCGAGACCCACGCCCTCGCCCGGCCCGAGCTGGTTGCCGTGCACGCGCGCCTCGAGGCCGTGCGCGACGCCGGCCGCGAGGATGCGCCGCGACTCCTCGGGAGTGAAGGCACCGCGTTCGCAGAACACGTCGATCCACCGGCTGTGCGGCGCGCAGGCGCGCAGCATCCCGTCGCAGACGAGGTCGACGTAGTCCTCGCGCCGCTCGGCGTACTCGGCGGGAACGACGTGGGCTCCGAGGAACGTCACCTCGGGGGTGACCTCGGCCGCGAGTCGCGCGAGCCGCTCCTCGTCGGCGACCGTGAGCCCGTAGCCCGTCTTGATCTCGAACGTCGTCGTGCCCTGCCCGTGGAGCTCGGCGACGAACGCCGCCAGGCTGGCCCGCAGTTCGTCGTCGGTCGCGGTGCGGGTCGCCGCGACGGTACGCCGTATGCCCCCTGCGGCATACGGCGCACCGGTCATGCGCGCCTCGAACTCGTCGGCCCGGTCGCCCCCGAACACGAGGTGCGTGTGGCTGTCGACGAAGCCGGGGAGAACGGCGCGCCCCCCGGCGTCGACGACCTCGACCCCCTCCGGCGCCCCTGCCCCGTCCCCCGCTCCCTCCCCCTCCCCCTCCCCCTGCGGTGAGACGACAGTCGCGGGACGAGACCCGGGGCAAACCCCGGGGTCGCGCCCCGCGTCTGTCGTCTCACCAGCGGACGCCGGCGCGGCGGACGCGGGGCCGACCCAGGCGATCCGGTCGCCCACGATCAGCACGGCCGCGTCGCGCAGCGTGCCGAGGGCATCGCCGTCGGCGGCG
>JAVBUG010000232.1:0-22439 GCA_031555515.1 Microbacterium sp.
GGGTCGCGCGCAGCACGTCGGACTTCCTCGTGGCCTCGCGCACGGTCGGGCCGGTCGCGAACGCGAGCGCCATCTCCGGGGAGTACCTGTCGGCGGCGTCGTTCCTCGGCATCGCGGGGCTGATCCTGCGCGAGGGCGCCGACGCGCTCTGGTACCCGGTCGCGTTCGTCGCGGGCTACCTGGCTCTGGTGCTGTTCGTGGCCGCGCCGCTGCGCCGCTCGGGGGCGTACACGATCCCCGACTTCACCGAGGCGCGGCTGTACTCCCTGTGGGCGCGGCGCGTGACGAGCACGCTCGTGATCGTCCTCGGCTGGTTCTACATCGTGCCGCAGCTGCAGGGTGCGGCACTCACCGTGCGCATCACCACGGGGCTTCCGGCGTGGGTGGGGTCTGTCGCGGTCGCGGTCATCGTCGCGGTGGTCGTCGCCGCGGGCGGCATGCGCTCGATCACGTTCGTGCAGGCGTTCCAGTTCTGGCTGAAGCTCACGGCCCTCGCGATCCCGGTGGTCGCGATCCTGCTCCTCGTCGGGGACGTGAAGCCCGCTCTGCCGCCGGTCGAAGCCTTCCCGCCGAGCGCGGGCCCCGGCGACCTCGAGGTGTACCGCACGGTGTCGCTCATGGTGGCGCTGCTGCTCGGCACGCTCGGACTGCCGCACGTGCTCGTGCGCTTCTACACGAACCCCGACGGCGTCGCCGCGCGTCGCACGACCGTCATCGTGCTCGTGCTGCTCTCGGTGTTCTATCTCTTCCCCACCGCGTTCGGATTCCTGGGCCGCGCGTTCGCGCCCGACCTGGCGCAGTCGGGCGATGCCGATGCGCTCATCCTGCTGCTGCCCGGCCGGCTCATCGCCGGGCCGCTCGGCGACGTGCTGACCGCCCTCGTCATCGCGGGCGCGTTCGCGGCGTTCCTCTCGACGTCGTCGGGCCTCGTCGTGTCGCTCGCCGGCGTGATCAGCCAGGACCTGCTCGGCGGCAGCGTGCGCGGCTTCCGCATCGCGGCGGTGCTCTCGTCGTTCGTGCCGCTCGTCGTCGCGCTCGCCACCGAGCCCGCGGGGCTCGCGGGCAGCGTCGGCCTGGTGTTCGCGTTCACCGCGTCGACCCTGTGCCCCGTGCTGCTTCTCGGCATCTGGTGGCGCGGGCTCACGGCACGCGGCGCGATCGCCGGCATGCTCACCGGCGCGGTGCTCTCGGGCGTCGCGATCCTGGGCGGCGGGCTCGTGACAGCAGGAATCCCGGCGCTGCGCCCATTCCTCGAGCAGCCCGCCGCCTGGACCGTCCCGGTCGCCGTGATCGTGACCGTGCTCGTCTCGCTCGGCGATCGCCGCGGCATCCCCCGCGGCACGGACCGGTTCCTCACGCGGCTGCACGTGCCGGAGCCGATCGCCCCGACCGGCCGCGAAGCCTGAGCGTCGGGAGGCGCGGCGGGTCGCAGCATCCGTCAGACGCCACCACCCCCGCCTCCGCCACCGCCGCCGCCCGCGGAGCCACCGCCCGACGACCCGCCCGACGAGGACGACGACGAGGCCGACGTCGACAGGTTCGAGATCCCGGCAGAGAACGCCGCCGCGTTGAACCCGCTCGATCCCGCGTACCAGCCCGGCGTGTTGCCCGCGCCGTAGAGCACGGCGAGCTCCTCGGCCCACTTCTTCTCCTGGCCGAACACGACAGCGTACGGCAGCAGCGTCTCGTACAGCTTCAGCTTCACGCGGGGGTCGGACACGTCGACGTACTCGCGCTCGGCGCCCTGAGGCGACTGGAGCATGCGGATGCGATCGGCCTCGGCCCACTCGATGAACTGCTTCAGCCCGCGCAGATGGTCACGCGTCTCGGCGCCCGCGGCGGTCAGCGGCTTGCGCGCCACCATCCCCGCGACGAGCAGCACGACGAGCACCGATCCGATGATCAGCAGGACCGGTACCCACGGCGTCACGTACCCCACCAGCGCGCCGATCCCGAAGAGCACGACGAGCACCGCCGAGAGGATCGCGATGACGACCGGCCATGCCCGCGCACTCAGCGGCACCGCGCGCCTGAGCCCCCGCGACGACAGCTCCGACGACGCCGCCTTCAGCACCTTCTGCGCGGTCGTCGAGAACCTCGTGTCGCTGCGTCCGAACTCGAACTCCTCACCCGGAAGGCCCTGCGGGAAGAGACCGCCCACTTCGGAGGGCCTTCTTCGATACGGATGCTGCCGACCACCGCCTGCTCGAGCACCTCGGCGGGGATCGCCTTGGTGGTGCGGCCGAGCAGCACGGCGCTCTCGAGGGCGTCGATGCCGCGCGGCGGCGTGTACTCCGCGATGATGACGGGCCTGCCGGGCTCGTCGCGGAGATGGCGACGGCGGGTGACGGCCGCCAGCACGAGGGCGGTGCCGAGTCCGAGGACGGCCGCCCCGCTCTGCAGCCAGCCCCACGGCGACGCGAGGTAGCCGGGGTCGAACTGGAGGAACGTGTCGGCTTCGAACCCGATCGCGATCGTCAGCGTCTGGAACGGCGGCACGTTCTCGACGGACGCGACGACCGCGCCGTCGACGTCGCCGATCGGGCACGTCTGCGTCGAGCCCTGCGCACCCACGTAGCAGGCCTGTGCGCCGGTGCGCGCGGCCTCGAGGTCGTCGGGCATCGTCACGCGCGCGGTGATGCGCCCGAACGGCTGCGGCCAGGCGACGCCGTTGACGTCCCAGTAGAACTCGTCGGCACCGGTGTCGGCGAAGTAGCGCGTGACGTTCTCGAGCGTGTACGTGAAGACGTACGTCTGGCGACCGTGCACGTAGTCGTCGGCGCGCGACGTCATGATGTAGAAGCCGCCCTCGGACTCCGTGTCCTCGGCGCGGGGCGCGCCGGTCTCGTCGGTGATCGAGACGAGCTCAGGGTGCAGAGGTGCGCCCTGGTAGTTGTCGGGGACGATGCGGCGCATGCCGCGGTTCTGGTCGAACTCGGGGAAGAGCGCCACGAACGTCTCGACGACCGTGAGGGTGCTGGTGCCGTCCTCGGCGCGGTCCAGCCGGTACTCCACGTCGAGGCTCTCGAACGTGAAGTCGTCGACGCCCGCGTGCGCCGGACCCGGGTTCAGGCCGGCGAGCAGCACTCCGGCGAGCAGGGCGAGCACCAGCCCCACGATTCCGAGACGACGCGCGCGCGATGACGCGACTGCAGAAGACGCCATGGGGCCAGCCTAGGGTCGGCGAGAGGCTCTAATCTGGACCCTATGACCGATCGCCGCCTCGCCATCGACGCGTGGGAGAGTCTCTTCCGCGCGCAGCACGAGGTGTTCGGCGACATCAACGACGACTTCGACGACGAGACGCTGAGCCAGGCCGAGTACGACGTGCTCCTCACGGTCACCCGCGCCGACGACCTCACCGCGCGTCTGCGCGACGTGACGGCGAACATGCTGATCAGCCAGCCCAGCGTCTCGCGGCTCGTCGATCGCATGGTCGCGCGGGGCCTGCTCACGAAATGCGCCGACCCCGACGACGGGCGCGGCGCGCTCGTGCACGCGACGGATGCGGGGGCCTCGCTGTTCCGCCGCATCGCGAGCGCGCACGGCAAGGCCATCGCCGAGCGCATGTCGCTCCTTTCCGACGACGAGCTCTGCCAGCTCCGCGACCTCACGGCCAAGCTTCGGAAGAAGCAGCCCACCTGCTGACGCGCATCTCGGTCGTTGAGCGAGCTTGCGAGTCGGAACGCATCGTGCCCGCGAGCAACGTCTACGGCGTGCGGCGCCGGAGCGTGAGCGACGCGAGGATCAGCGCGCCCACCGCGAACGCGACCACGATGAGCAGCGGCCCGAAGACCTCCCAGCCCTCGTCGCCGTCGGTGACCGCGTTGATCGTGTCGATCGCGTAGCTCAGCGGCAGGATCTTCGAGATCTGGTACAGCGCCTCGGGCATGTCCTCCCGGGGCATGAACAGGCCGCCCAGGATGATCTGCGGGAACACGATCAGCGGCATGAACTGCACCGCCTGGAACTCGGTGCGCGCGAACGCGCTCGCCAGCAGACCCAGCGCGGTGCCGAGGATCGCGTCGACCACGGCCACGAGGCCGAGCTGCCAGAGCGGGCCCTCGACTTCGAGGTTGCACAACCACACCGCGAACGTCACGGTGATGACGGCCTGCAGCGTCGCCATGAGCCCGAAGGCCAGTCCGTAACCGACGATGAAGTCGGCCTTGGCGATCGGCGTCGTCATGAGCCGTTCGAGGGTGCCCGAGCGGCGCTCGCGGAGCGTCGTGATCGACGTGATCAAGAACATCACGATGAACGGGAACAGCGCCAGGATCGGCCCGCCGAACTGGTCGAACACGCCCTCCTGATCGCTGAAGAGCCACGCGAACAGACCCACGAGCAGGCTCGGCGCGACGAGCATGAGCGCGATCGAGCGCGGGTCGTGGCTGAGCTGGCGCAGCACCCGCCCGGCGGTCGCGAGGGTCAGCACTCCGTTCATGAGGCGCTCCCCTGCTCGCCGTGGTGCGCATGCTCCGCCTGTTCGCGCGCCTCACGGCGGGTGAGCGGATGCTGCGCCTCGGCCTCCGTGCGAGCGTGCGCGTCGCGCTCGATGAGCGTGAGGAACGCAGCATCCGGATCCGTCGTCCCGGTGTCGGCGAAGAGGCCGTCGGGGGTGGTGTCGGCGATGATGCGACCGGCGCGCATGAGCAGCAGACGGTCGCAGCGGAGGGCCTCGTCCATCACGTGGCTCGAGACGATGAGCGTCGCCCCGGCGTCGGTGAGGCCGCGGAACACCTCCCACAGCTCGGCACGCAGCAGCGGGTCGAGCCCCACGGTGGGCTCATCGAGCACGAGCAGCTCCGGAACGCCCAGCATCGCGACCGCGAGCGAGACGCGGCTCTCCTGCCCGCCCGAGAGCGAGTCGATCGTCTGGTCGCGCTGGTCGGCCAGGCCGACCTGCTCGATCACGCGGTCGATGTCGCTGCGCGGAGCATCGACGAGCCGCGCGAAGTAGCGCAGGTTCTGCTGGATCGTGAGGTCGCCGTACACCGACGCCGCCTGCGTGTCGTACGCGACCCGCTTGCGCAGCGCCCGCGAGCCCGCAGGCTCGCCGAGCACCGTCACCTCGCCGCCGGCCACCTTCTGCACCCCCACGATCGAGCGCATCAGCGTGGTCTTGCCGCATCCCGACGGGCCGAGCAGCCCCGTGATCTGGCCCCGCGGAATATCGAGATCGAGGCCGGTGAAGACCTCGGTCGTGCCACGCCGGACGTGCAGACCACGCACGCTCACAGCATCCGTCCCCGCACTGTTCGTCACGGGACGAATAGTGCTCCCCCGCCACCGCGCCGTCAACGAGACGCGCGGGGGGATCACCAGCGGTTGTGAACCTCTTCGGCGAAGCCCAGGATGCCGTCGAACGCGATCACCCCGGCGCCGGGCACCGCGAACGTGCCGGCCCAATGGCCGAAGCACTGGTCGGTGCGTGAGGCGACGACGCCGAGATTCGTGCGGGTGACCTTGTCATAGAAAGGGGGTGAAGGATGCTGCGAGCCCGCCGCCGCTCACACGCCAGGGCCTGCGCCAGTGGGCGATGTCGTAGTCCCAGTCGAGCTCGTCGTGGATCTTGTGGAGCCGCCCGTCGACGAACACCGCGTTCTCGGTGGAGCCCGTCCCCTCGGTCCATCCGCCGCCGATCTGGAGGCCGATCGTGCGTCCACCGCAGACGCCGGCTCCGGCGCCCCAATTCCAGCCGATGTCGTAGGGCCAGCGTCCGCGGCCGTGGTCGAGCACGGCCCATGACGCTCCGGCGGGCACGTCGTGGGGGACGCCCTCGATCGTCACCGAGCCCGATGCCGGACGCGCGACGTCCTTGACCGTGTACTGGAAACGTGTGGTGCTCCAGGGCACGACCACGGCCAGGCGCTCGTGGCCGTCGGGCAGCGCGGCGAACACGTCGAACGAGGCACCCGGGATCCGCGCGCGCAGCCGCGCACCGCCGGGCTCGGGAAGGATCACGATCTCGAGGTCCTTCGCGCGCCCCCGAGCGGGTCCGCTCTCGACGTTCGCCGGGAGTTCGACGCCGCGGGCCGGGAGGACTGTCGCGCTCTTGCCCCACGTGCGCTCGGTGGCGCGGTCGAACACCCACACCTCGTGCACCGCGGCGTAGTCGATCGACGAGACAGTGAGCGCGAGGATGTGGGTGGGGGTGGTGACGTTCCAGTACTCCCACCGCTTGTTGCGGCCGAGGCCGCGGCCGATGCCCGTCGTGTCGACGAGGGGCTGACGCGCCCACCCGATCGCGTCGGGGTCGAGTCGGCCGCTCGGCAGGGTGAGCGAGACAGGCGCGGTGAGCTCGCGCTCGGGGCGGACGGCCGCGGCGTGCTGTCGCGCGCGTGCGGGCGCGGAGGGTTCTGCGGGCATCGGCATCCTTGCTGACGGTCCGGGGGTCGGGTGGTTCGATCCTAGGCCGCCGTAGTCTGGCGCCATGCACACGCGCACCCAGGCGAGGCTGCAGGTCGTCGCCGGCCCGATGTTCGCCGGAAAGTCCGAGGAGCTGCTTCGCCGCGTGCGCCGCGCGCGCATCGCGGGGCTCGAGGTCGAGGTGGTGAGCCACTCCCTCGACGACCGCCGCGGCGAGGGGCTCGTGAGCTCGCACTCGGGGATGAGCGTGCCGTCGCGGTCGGTGCCCGATGTGGCCGCGCTCGTCGCCGGCGTGCAGGGCCGCGGCCTCGACCTCGTCGCGATCGACGAGGCGCAGTTCTTCGGGCCCGGCCTGGTGCCCGCGGTGGACGAGCTCGTCGCCGCCGGGGTCGACGTGGTGGTGTCGGGGCTGTGCGTCACGTTCGACGGCCGCCCCTTCGAGCCGCTGCCCGCGCTGATGGCGATCGCCGAGGACGTCGTGAAACTCACCGCCGTGTGCGCGGTCTGCGGCGAGGACGCCGCGTTCCACCAGCGCCTCGCGGAGGTTCCCGCCGGCGATGCCGACGTCGCGACGCCCGCGCACGTCGGCGGGATCGAGTCCTACCAGGCCCGGTGCCGCCGCCACTTCACCGGCGGGCGCGCCTGAGCCCGCAGCATCCGTCTCTCTCGCTCCCCCTCCCCCATCGACGCCTCGCTCGCTCGCCCCTCGGGTGTCACAACACGCGGAATCGCCGCGCACACCCCGCGTGTCTCGCCACCCGAACGCGACGCGTCGGCGGCGACGGGCCTCCTCCACAGATGGCACCTCGCCGGGACCATCCCCAGATCGGCGATGGCACCGCGATCGAGGCGGCCGCGCGCGGCATGGTCGTCTTGTGTCTGCTTGGCCTTCACCCGTGCCCGAGGGCCTCGGTGCAGAGTTCTCGGTCGCCGACGCCACGTTCGCGGGCGTGTCGTCCGGGAGGCTGCAGGCACGCGACTTGGATGCTCCGTTCCACGGCGTTCGCCAGAAGGTCGATTGTGCGCCGCCCGACGAAGATCTCTCGATCGATGACATCGCTGCGCGACGGGAGCAGCGCAAGATCCGGGCCTACGCGCAGGTGATGCGACCGCACGTGTTCCTCGCAGGCCGGTCGGCGGGAGTTCATCTCGGCTTGTCGATCGGTCCGGGCGCTCTGCTCGAGGTCGGCGTCCTCGCGCCCGCCCGCGCGCCGCGAGGAAGGGGCGTGCGAGGAGTCAAGATCGCGTCGCACCTCGTGAATGTCCGCGAGCACGATGGTGTGCGGACGACCGACGCAGCCTCGACCTGGGCGATGCTCGGCGCCGAACTGACCGTCCGGGAGCTTGTCGCGCTGGGCGATCAGATCGTGCGCATCCCCCGCGACCATCGCGGATCGCCCACACCGCGAGAGCAGATGGGCACGATCGAAGATCTCACCTCCATCGTCGCCTCCGGAAGGCGACGCGGCATCGGCCGCTTGCTCGAGGCCCTGCCGCTCATCCGAGTCGGCAGCGCGTCTCCCCTCGAAACGGACTTCCGGCTGGATGCCGCGACCGGCGGCCTCCCGACCCCCGAGCTCGACCTCGAGATTCGTGATCGGACGGGCACCCTGTTGGGCATCACCGAGTTCGTGTTCCCGGAGTATCGGACGGCGGTCGAGATCGAGGGCGATCACCACCGCACCGATCGCAAGCAGTGGAACCGCGACATCGACAAATACGCCGCCTACGCAGCTGAAGGGTGGGAGGTCGTCAGGCTCACCTCCGCCCATGTGCGGGGGAACCGCAGCGCGGTCGGAATCGTGAGGTCTGTCCTCCTTCGCCGGGGCTGGACACCGGCGCACTCCTGACACGCACGCGCGCCGCTCGAGTCCTGTCCCATTCAGGTGTCACGACACGCGGCGTAGTCGCGCGCACCCCGCGTGTTGCGCCACCCGAGCGGGCGGGCTGGGCGAGCGGGCGTCGCTCGGGTGTCGCCTCGGCGAGCGGGCGGCGCTCAGGTGTCACGACACGCGACGTAGTCGCGCGCACCCCGCGTGTTGCGCCACCCGAGCGGGCGGGCTGGGCGAGCGGGCGTCGCTCGCGTGTCGCCTCGGCGAGCGGGCGGCGCTCAGGTGTCACGACACGCGGCGTGGTCACGCGCACCCCGCGTGTTGCGCCACCCGAGCGGGCGGGCGAGCACTCCCGGCAGGGCGACCGCGGGGACGCGGGGCGTCAGCACTCGATGACGTTGACCGCGAGGCCGCCCTCGCTCGTCTCCTTGTACTTGTGCGACATGTCGATGCCGGTCTGGCGCATGGTCTCGACCACGGCGTCGAGCGAGACGTAGTGCGAGCCGTCGCCGCGCAGGGCGAGGCGCGCGGCCGTCACCGCCGTCGACGCGGCGATCGCGTTGCGCTCGATGCACGGGATCTGCACAAGGCCGCCGACGGGGTCGCAGGTGAGGCCGAGGTGGTGCTCCATCGCGATCTCGGCGGCGTTCTCGATCTGCCGGTTCGTGCCGCCCATCACCGCGGTGAGGCCGCCCGCGGCCATCGCGCACGCCGAGCCCACCTCGGCCTGGCACCCGCCTTCGGCTCCCGAGATCGATGCGTTTGCCTTGAACAGCGAGCCCAGCGCGGTGGCGGTGAGGAGGAATCGACGGATGCCGCGGCGACGGTTCGCCTCGGCAACCTGTTCCTCGTCCCAGCCTGCGGCCTCCTCGGTGGTCGCCGCGTGCCCGTGATAGCCGAGCAGGGCGCTGCCGACCAGCTCGCCGTAGGGCGTCACCGCGTTGCCGGCGCCGAGTCCGGAGTCGGCGAGGAAGCGCCACCAGTACATCGCGACCGCGGGCAGGATCCCCGCGGCCCCGTTCGTCGGCGCGGTGACGACGCGCCCGCCCGCGGCGTTCTCCTCGTTCACCGCGAGCGCGAAGGCGCCCAGCCACTCGCCCGGGAGCTCGCGCCGCCCGTCGGCCTCGGCGGTGTCGAGCTGCTCGCGGATCGACGCGGCCCGGCGCTTGACGCCCAGCATGCCGGGGAGCACGCCCCCGGACTGCAGGCCCGCCTCGACGCACGCGGCCATCGCGTCCCAGATCGCATCGAGGCCTTCGGCGATCTGCTCGTCGGGGCGCAGCGCCTCTTCGTTGATGCGTGCGGCCTCGGCGATCGTGATGCCGCGCTCGTCGCAGAGGGCGAGCAGTTCCTCGGCGCTCGAGAAGTCGAGCGGGAACGCGTGCGCCCGCGTCGAAGCCGCCTCGCCCTCGCGGCGGATGAAACCGCCCCCGACCGAGTAGTAGGTCTCGCGGACGAGAAGTCCGGCATCCGTCCCCGCAAGCGGCTCGAGAGGCGCGGCCGAGCCGGTCTCGCGAACCCCGGTCGCGGCGAGCGCGCGGGCAGGCCCGTCGTCGGGCGAAGCCCACGCCTCGAGTGTCATCGCGTTCGGGTGGGCGGGCAGGCGGGTGCGGGGTGCGAACACCACGTCGCCGCGGGCGAACGGCACCGCGTGGACGCCGGCGAGCTCGAGCGCGCGATCGTCGGGCCAGGCGGTCCACGCCGAGCGCACAGCATCCGGATCCACCGTCTCGGGCTCCAGCCCCTGCAGACCCGCGACCACGGCGTCGGGCGTGCCGTGACCGATGCCCGTCGCGCCGAGCGAGCCGTACAACGTGCAGGTGACGCGGCCGACCCGCGGCAGCACGCCGCTCTCGCGAAGGCGGACGACGAAATCATGGGCGGCCCGCATGGGACCGACCGTGTGGGAGCTCGAGGGTCCTACGCCGATGGAGAACAGCTCGAACGCCGAGACATAGGCGCTCATCGCGACCAGGCTAACCCGACCTCAGCATGCAATCTGCCTCCCGTTACTGACTCGATATGAGCAGGATGCCGCGTCCGCAGCGTGTTCACGACGCAGAGGGGTGCGATCAGCCGACCGCCCGGAACGAGATGAGGCCGACCGTGTTGCCCTCGGAGTCCTTGAGGAAGGCCTGCCACTCGTCGTGCCCCGCGGGGCCGAGCGTGTCGTCCTCGTGGGTGAAGATCACGTGCGGCGGCGCGACGACGTCGGCACGATCGCCGAGGCGCTCGAGTGCCGCCGCGACGTCGTCGACGTGGAGGTACAGGAGGGCGGTCGGGGCGTTGCGGTCGAGCAGCAGCCGGACGCCCTCGAGGTCGAAGAACAGCAGGCCGGGCGGATCGAAGACCGCCGTCGCGTCGGTGCCGAGGAGGGCGGCGTAGAAGCCGGCGGCGCGCTCGAGGTCGTCGGCGTGCTGAGCGACCTGCACAAGTCTCATGGCGCCATTCTGGCCCCCGCCCCGGGGCCATGCCAGGACGTCGCTCTTCCCGTGGCGCACCGCCCTGGCGTATCAATGAGGGAGGCGATCCTGGAGGTTGGCGATGCTGCTGTTCGTGGTCTATCTGATTCTGCTCGTCGGGGGCATGGCGATCCTGGGCCTGTCGTTCGCGTCTCCCTTCCCCGCGCTGCTGTTCATCGTCGGGCTGCTGTGCATCGTGCTCGCCGTGGCGCTGCCCATCACCGCGGGAGCCTTCGAACAGCGCAGATAGCGCGGGGAGAGCAGGCGCCGCGCGCTCGCGGCTACGGCGTCCACCACGGCCGTGACGGCAGGTCTCCCACGCGGCCCTGCGCGTCGGGGTTGACCGCGAGCACGTGATGCAGCTGGATGCCGCCGGACTCGAACGCGAGCCGCGACCCGGCCATGTAGAGACCCCATACCTTCGCGGCGGGCAGCCCTACCTCGGCGACCGCCTCGTCCCAGTGCGCGACGAGATTCGCGCACCAGTCGCGCAGGGTCATCGCGTAGTGCGGGCGGAGGTTCTCCTCGTGGAGCACCTCGAGGCCGACGTCCTGAGCCTCCGTGATGATGCGCCCGGAGCCGGTCAACTCGCCGTCGGGGAAGACGTAGCGGTCGATGAAGCCGGCCGCGGCTGCTTGGCTGCGGTTGTCGGGCCGGGTGATGCAGTGATTCAGCAGCAGCCCGCCGACGCGCAGCCGCGACCGGAGGAAGCGAAAGTACGCCGGATAATTGCGCACGCCGATGTGCTCGAGCAGTCCGATCGACGACACCGCGTCGAACGCGGACTCAGCGATGTCGCGGTAGTCGCCGAAGCGCACCTCGGCGAGCTCGCCGAGTCCTTCGTCGGCGATGGCGCGCTGCGCCCACGACGTCTGCTCCCGCGAGAGCGTCACCCCGGTGGCGTTGACGCCGCGGCGCGCCGCGTAGCGCACCATCCCGCCCCAGCCGCAGCCGACGTCGAGCAGCCGGTCGCCGGGCTTCAGGCGCAGCTTCTCGAAGACGAGCCGGTACTTGTTCTCCTGCGCCTCTTCGAGCGACGCGTCGGGCGCCGGGTAGCAGGCGCAGGTGTAGGTCATCGACGGACCGAGCACCCACTCGTAGAAGGTGTTCGAGACGTCGTAGTGATGGTGGATCGCCTCGGCGTCGCGGTTCTTGCTGTGCCGCAGTCCGGTCGCGACGCGACGCCAGCGCGGCGGCACCTCCTGCGGCGGCGGCGCGATCGGCCGGAGATGCTCGAAGCCGATCGAACGGACGATCCGGGCCATCACCCGGGGCGACGGCCGCGGGAAGACGAGGGCGTCCGCGAGCCCCTTGAGCAGGTCGTACGGGTCGCCGGGGTGCACGCCGTCGATGTCGAGGTCACCGGCGATGTAGGCGCGGGCGAGGCCGAGGTCGCCGAAGCCTGTGGCCAGGTAGGTGGTACCCCGTGGCGTCTTCAGGTGCAGTCCGTACGGCGCATCCACGGGGCCGGCCGAGCTTCCGTCGTAGGCCGTGAATCGCAGCGGCAGCCGTCCGCCGGCGAAGATCTCGAGGATCTCGGCGAGCGTGAGCTTTCGCGCCGCGTCGCCGTCGTCGCTGCCTCCGGCGGGCGCCGGGGGCGCAGCATCCGTCCCCCGCTCCTCGAATGTGGTCATCGTCGTTGCACCGCCTTCGCGTAGAGGTCGAGCAGTCGTGAGTCGGGGTCGTACCGCTCCTTCACGGCGCGATAGGTCTCGCCGCCGTACAGCGCGTCGAACTCCTCGCGGGAGTAGAACGCCTCGGAGTACAGCGACTTGTGCCCGTCCAGCGCGCTCACTTCGCGCTCGATCATCCGGTTCGTCTCGCCCTCGACCGCGCCGACCGGCACCGTTGACCAGAAGCCGACGTTCACGTACGTCTCGCCGGGCGGGATCGGGTACAGCGGCCAGCCGGCGTCGTCCCGCAGCCGCAGCGGGCAGAGCCAGATCGGCTCGATCGGCACACGGGCGAGGAACCACTCGAGGAACTCGGCGCAGCGCGCGAGGGGCACCTCGATGTCTTGGATGACGCGCTCGCGCGGCGGTCGGCCATGCAGCTTCTCGAGACGATCGCCGATGTCGAACCGCCGTTCGAGCCTCATCAGCCTCGCGTACGATCTGCTGCGACGGTACCGTCGTGGCCAGACTCGTCGGACGAATGGATGCTGCGCCCCGAACGCCTCCGAGCACCAGAACCAGTCGGCATCCCACCGCCACAGGTAGTCGTGAACGGTGAGCCGGTCGGCTTTCGCGCCGTCGTCGTGCCGGATCGACCGGTAGTAGATCTGCTGACGGGTGTAGTCGCTGACAGGGCCCGGCGCGGCCCGTCCGCACGCCGAGGCACAGGTAGGCCTCGTCGGCGCTGAACACCACGCCGTCGAGATAGTCGACGCGGGCGTCGCCGAAGCGCCCGGTGGCCACGATCCGGTCCATCGCGGCGACGAGGTCCGCGAGGGCGTGGAACCGCACGTGCGTGAGGGCGACGAACGGCTCGACGGGCTCCAGCTCGATGCGCAGCCGGACGGCATAGCCGAGGGTGCCGTACGAGTTGGGGAACGCGCGGAAGAGGTCGGCATGGTCGGCCGGCGACGCCGTCACCACCTGCCCCGCGCCGGTGAGGATGTCCATCTCGCGTACCGACTCGTGCGGCATGCCGTTGCGGAACGACGCCGACTCGATGCCGAGCCCCGTGACCGCGCCGCCGAGAGTGATCGTCTTGAGCTGGGGCACGACGAGCGGAGCCAGTCCGAACGGAAGGGTCGCCGCCACGAGGTCTTCGTAGGTGCACATGCCGGCGACGTCGGCGGTCCGCGAGCGGGGGTCGACCTCGATGACTCCCGTCAGGCCGGAAGTGTCCAGCCCCGGGGCGTGGGTCTTCACCCGTGATCGGAAGAGGTTGGACGTCGGCTTGGCGAGCCGCACCGGGGCGGACGCGGGGACGGCCCGATAGCTCTCCAGAAGGCGCTCGACGCCGTCGGCGTGGGCGGTCCGTGCATCGATCGCCGGGGCGGACACGCCCCCACGCTAGTCCGCGGCGGCGGGCGGCGCACCCGTCTGGCTGCTGCGGACGGCCGGGGTCAGTTCGCGCGCGAGGTCGCGGGCGAGGAAGCCGAGGCCGACCCGCTCGCCGAGCCGGGCGCCCGCACGCGCGTGCGTCCATGATCCCCACACCGCCGCCCGGGCGGGGTCCACCCCGCGGGCGGCGAAGCCTGCGATGGCGCCGGCGAGCACGTCACCGCTTCCCGACGTGCCCAAGCCGCCGTCGCCCTCGTCGAGTCTCCACGCGCGCCCGTCCGGATGCGCCACGACGCCGTAGCAGTTGACGACCGCATCGAGCTTCCGCGCGATCTCGCGGACATCGGCTACCTCGTCGCCGAGTTCCCGGCCGAGCAGGATCTTCGCCTCGTCCTTGTTGGGATTCAGGATGAGCTCGTCGGGGAGGCTGCCGCGATCGATGTCGGGAAGCACGCCGAGCGCGAACGCGTCGAGCACGACCAGGCGCGGGCCCACCGCCGCGACGGCGAGCAGCGTGGCCCGAGTCTCGTCGGCGTCGCTGAATCCGGGCCCGACCAGCACGGCGTCGGCCGCCGCGACCTTCTCACCCAGCGCCCCGGTCAGCGGCGCATCGGCATCGTCGGGGAGCGCCAGGATGCCGGCTTCCGGCAGCGCGATGCCGACCTGGGCGTCGATGGACTGCGGCACCGCGAGTGCCACACGCCCCGCACCGACGCGCAGCGCCGCCTCGCCGGCGAGGAGCACCGCCCCGGGCGAGGTGCGCGATCCGCCGACGACCACCACGTCCCCACGGGACTTCTTGGATTCGCCCGGATCGGGCAGGCCCCACTCCTGCAAGAGCGCCTCGGTCACGGGCTCAACGCGGCTGGACATCGGGATCCCCGGGGTGAGCCGTGACATCGGCACCCTCGCGCTGGAGGTGCGCCACATCCGAGAATACGGCGAGCTCCCAGCCGTCCTCGGCTCGCAGCAGATGGGTGATCGAGGCGTTCAGAACCGTGTGATCGTCGGCGAAGCGGAGCAGCTCGTCCTCCCGCAACGGCAGCAGGATGTAGAGCAGGAGCATCACCACCGCGTCGTGCACGACCAGCATCGCCGCGTCGGGACCGCTTTCGAGCGCCTCACGGAGGAACGACCGGAGCCGCAGCGCGACGTCCGCCCACGACTCTCCGCCGGGCGGCCGATGATAGAACTTGCCGAGGTGGCGACGCCGCGAGAACTCTTCGGGGTGCAGGCGCGCGACGCCCTGCCTCGTGAGCAGATCGAGGATCCCGAGCTCGCGGTCGCGCAGCCGTTCGTCGACGAAGATCGTCCGGCCCGCGGCCGCGTCGCCGAGGGCGATCGCGAGCGTCTCCCGTGCCCGCGCGTACGGCGACACCCAGTACAGGTCGATGCCGTCGCGGTGGTCGGCGAGCCACGCTCCGAGCGCCGTCGCCTGGTCCTGTCCGGTGGCCGACAGCGGGACATCGGCGTCGCGCACGTCGAGCGGGATCACGTCGAGGCCTTCGATCTCGGCGCGCGTCGCGGCGATGTTGCCGATGCTCTCGGCGTGCCGGACCAGCCACAGCTCTCTCACTGCCATCGCCCCAGGCTAGGGATGGCGCCCCGGCCGGGGATACCCATTGACAGCGCGTGGTGGCCTCTTACGGCCGTCGGCGATCGTTCACCAACGCGCCAACCGGACAACGCTGGCGCCGACGCGGCGGCCGGCTCTAAGGTGTCGGACAGCGCGTCCAGGACAGCACACGACGCGACTTTGATCATCCGCAGCCGCCTGGGGGCGGCGCAACAGATGGGAAGTCGAATGTCAGAGAGCAAGCCGACCATCGTCCTCGTCCACGGTGCGTGGGCCGACGCCTCGAGCTGGAACGCCGTGAGCGTTCCGCTCCAGGCCGAAGGGTTCACCGTCCTGGCCCCACCGAACGAACTGCGGGGGTTGACGTCCGACGCGGCCTACATCGCGTCGTTCCTCGCGCAGCGGACGAGCGGGCCCGTCGTGCTCGTCGGCCACTCCTACGGGGGTGCGGTCATCACGAACGCCGGCGCGCACGGTGGTGACGTCAGGGCGCTCGTCTACGTCGACGCGTTCATCCCCGACGAGGGCGAGACCGTCGTCGGCATCCTCGAGGGATCGGGCTCGGCCCTCGCGGTCGCGGATCCGACCACCGTGCTCGACGTCGCCGGCTACCCGGGCGCCCCGGAAGGCGCGGCCGAGGCATTCCTCAAGCCCGAGACCGTGCACGACGCCTTCGCACAGGACCTCTCCGAGGCGGATCGCTGGACGATCGTCGCGACCCAGCGTCCTGCATCCTTCGTGGCGAACGTGACCCCGTCGGCCGCTCCGGCGTGGAAGACGATCCCGAGCTGGGCCGTGCTCGGCACCGAGGACCGCGTCATCCCGATCGACACGCAGCGCCGCATGGCAGAGCGCGCCGGCGCCACCATCACCGAGGTCGACGCGTCGCACGTCTCGATGGTGTCGCAGCCGGAGTACACGCTCGCCGCGATCCGCGCGGCCGCGGCTTCGGTCGACTGATCACGCGGGCCGAGGCACGACGCAGATGTCCCCCTCGCGGCGCCGGCCGCGAGGGGGACATCGGATCCGTTGGTCAGACGATCGCGGCGCGCAGGCGCGCGGCGGCCCCCTCGACGTCGTCGGCGCTGTAGATGGCGCTGCCCGCGACGGCGATGCGGGCACCTGAGGCCTGCACCGACGCGATGCTGGACGCGTTCACGCCGCCCGCGACGGAGAACGGCACACCCGCGGCCTCACCGTCGCGCAGCAGGCTGTCGAGCGAGTAGCCCTCCTGGGCCTGCTCGTCGAGGCCCGCGTGCATCTCGACGAACTCCGCGCCGAGCGCGACGACCTGCTGCGCACGCACGGGCTTGTCGGCGACGCCGATGAGGTCGACGACGACACCCTTGCCGTGCTTCTTCGCGGCCTTGACGGCACCGGCGATGGTGCTGTCGTCGGCCGAGCCGAGCACGGTGACGAGGTCGGCGCCGGCACCGAAGGCGATGTCGGCCTCGAGCTCTCCGGCATCCATCGTCTTCAGGTCGGCGAAGACGACCTTGTCGGGGTGCGCTTCCTTGATCGCGGTGATCGCCGACAGCCCCTCGCTCTTGATGAGCGGGGTGCCGAGCTCGAGGATGTCGACGTGCGGCGCGGCGGCCGCGGCGAGTTCGAGGGCGTGCTCCGTCGACAGGGTGTCGATGGCGAACTGCAGCTTCATGTGGTTCCTTTCGTTTGCTGCGGTCATTCGAGGTTGGCGTGGCGAGGCCACAGGTCGTCGGCGGTGGCGCCCGAGGCGAGCCACAGCGTGTGGAAGACGGCGTCGCCGATGACGACGACGGACTGCTCGAAGAGGCTGCCGGCATACTGCGCCGAGGCTGATCCGGACCGGTCGAGCTTGCCCGCCGCCGGCACGACGACGGTGGCGACGGATGCTGCGGCCAGAGGCGAGTCCGGGTTCGCCGTGATCGCGACGACGTGTGCGCCGGCGAGGACGGCGTTCTCGGCGGCGCGCACGATGCCGCCGGTGGTACCGGACCCGCTGGCCGCGAGGAGCACGTCGCCCTCACGGATGGCAGGGGTCGTGGCGTCGCCGACGATGTGGACGGTGAGCCCGAGGTGCATCAGGCGCATGCCGGTCATCTCGAGCGCGAGGCCCGACCGGCCGAGCCCGAGCACGAAGACGCGGCGGGCGCCCTGGAGCTCGGCGGCGAGCGCGGCGATCTGATCCGCGCGCTCGGCGGCGAGGGTGCCGGTCACGCCACGCAGCTCGTCGTCGATGAGCTGCAGGGCGTGCGCGGTGGCGGTGAGGGTCATGAAGCAGAACTCCTTGTCTGTCAGGGGTAGAGGCCGCGGAGTCGGTGGGCGTCGGCGACGCGTTCGACGGCGATCACGGTCGCGGTCTCGCGCAGCGACCGGCCGGTGCGCTGCGCCTGGGCGTGCACCTGCGCCCAGCTGTCCGACATCCGCTCCCGCAGCCGGTCCTCGACCTCGCGACTCGTCCACCGGTAGGCCTGGTTCGCCTGCGCCCATTCGAAGTAGCTGACGATCACGCCGCCCGCGTTCGCGAGGATGTCGGGCACCACAACGATGCCCCGCTGCCGGAACACCTCGTCGGCCTCGGGCGTCGTCGGCCCGTTCGCGCCCTCGACCACGATCCGCGCCTGCACCCGGTGCGCGTTGCCGGCGTGCAGCACCCCCTCGACCGCGCACGGCGCGAGCACGTCGACGCGCAGCTCCAGCAGCTCCGCGCCGTCGATGGGCTCACCGCCGGGAAACCCGACCACCGACCCGGACGCCGCGACGTGCGCCTCGAGCGCGGCGATGTCGAGCCCGCCGTCGGCGTGCACGGCACCGTACTGGTCGCTGACCGCGACGACACGGACCCCGGCTGCCGCGAGCAGGCGTGCGGCGCCGGCACCGACCTTGCCGAACCCCTGCACCGCCGCGGTCGGCCGGTACGGCAGCATCCCGTACGAGCTGAGCGCCTCCAGCGCGACCACGGTCACCCCGAGCGAGGTGGCGTCGGCGCGGCCCAGCGAACCGCCGAGGGCGAGCGGCTTGCCGGTCACGGTGCCCGGGAGGGTGACCCCGCGCCCGGTCGAGACGGTGTCCATGATCCACGCCCTGGTCTGCTCGTCCGTGCCGATATCGGGCGCCGGGATGTCGCGCTCCGGGCCGATGAACTCCCCCAGCTCACTGGCGTACCGGCGGGTCACCCGCTCCAGCTCCGCCCGCGAGTGCGACCGCGGGTCGATCGCCACCCCGCCCTTCGCCCCGCCGTACGGGATGTCGACCAGCGCGCACTTCCACGTCATCCACATCGCCAGCGCCCGCACCTCATCCAGGTCCACACCCGGACTGAACCGGATGCCGCCCTTCGCGGGACCACGCGACAGGTTGTGCTGCACCCGATGCCCCGTGTACAGCGCGATCGACCCGTCATCACGCCGCAACGGAACGCTCACCGTCATCTCCCGGCGCGGCCGGGCCAGCATCTCGTACAGACCGTGGTCGAGCTCGAGATACGCGGCGGCGTCCGAGAGCTGGCGACGCGCGGAGGCGAGCGGCGAAGTGATGATCGGGATGGGGGCGGTGAGCGTCATTGCGGTTCCCTTCTTCGTGTCCGGATGATCGATCGGTGGCAGGCGGTGGTCAGTCGTAGCCGAGGACGACGACCGCCTCGGTGATCGGGGTCCACTGGTCCTCGATCACCGACGCGTCGTGAGGGTCCATCAGGCCACGGCCTCGGGCACCGGGTCGCTCTCGCGAGCGGCGGCGAAGGCGTCGAGCAGGCGCTCGGTGTCGACCATCTGGTCGTTCCAGATCGCACGCACGATGTCGATGCGGTGCTCGTCGTCCTGCAGGCCGCCGATGTATCCGCCGACGCCGGCAAAGCCGCCCTCGGCCTGCTCGTGGAGCGCGATCATGCGGATCGCGAGCTTGGCCTGAACGCCGTAGACGGGGATCTGGGGGCCGCGCGGCGCGGCCATGCCGATGTAATAGAGCTTCTCGAGGCCCTTCGGCACGACGCCGCCGGCGTAGCGCAGCGGCGCCCCGTAGCGGCGCTCGACGAGTTCGTCGGCGAGGAACGGGAGGCTCGAGTGGAAGCCGGTCGCCCACAGGATCGTGTCGTACTCGCGTGCGGTGCCGTCGGTGAAGTGCACCGTGGTGCCCGCGATGCGCTCGATGCCGGGACGCACCGTGACGCGACCGTGCTGCAGCCAGTAGAGGAGGAGGCTGTTGACGACCGTGCTGCCCTCGGCGAGGGTGCGGTGCTTGGGGATCGGCAGGCCCGGGTAGTCCTTGGCCTCGCCGATCGAGACACGGGCGAGGAGCCGCGAGATGAGGTCCACCTCGTCTGCCGAGAACTCGTTCAGCCACGCGACCTCCTGGCGCGGCACGCCGAAGTACGACTTGGGCTGGAAGTAGGTGCCTTCGCGGATCACGATGTCGACCTCGTAGCGGTGCTGTGCGGCGTCGACGGCGAGGTCGCAGCCGGAGTTGCCGGCACCGACCACCAGCACACGCGTGCCCTCGATGTCGCCGGTGTTGCGGTACGAGCCCGAGTGCACCTGCTTCCCGGTGAAGTCCGCAGCGACGGCGGGCGTCTTCTGGTCCCAGAGGTGACCGTTGCCGACCAGCACGCCGTCGTAGTCGATGCGCTCACCGGTGCCGAGCGTGACGGTCCAGCCCGCCGACCCGACGGGGCCGTCGGTGGCGATCGGCTCGACGGCGGTGACGGCGGTGTTGAAGCGGATGACGTCGTAGAGGCCGTGGTGACGGGCGTAGGACTCGATGTACTCACGCACCTGATCGCGGCGCGGGAAGTGCGGGTAGTCCGCCGGCATCGGGAAGTCCTCGAAGTGCGTCATGTCGCGCGAGGTGATGAGGTGCAGCGCGTCGTAGTCGGTGTGCCAGTGGCCGCCGACCCGATCGGTCTTCTCGTAGCAGTCGGCGTCGTACCCGGCCTGGCGCAGCTGCTGCAGGGCCGAGATGCCGGCGGCGCCGGCACCGATAACCGCGTAGCGGGTCATGTCGTGTCCTTCGTTCGGAGTGGATGTGGAGGCTTGAGAACGACGTTATGAGCGTCCGTTCCAGAGGGAAAGACTCAGAATCTGATGACAGATGAAGGTTCTTCCTATGGCAGTTTCGAGGCGGGAAAGACGGATGCTGCATCCCGCCCGAACGGCGGGATGCAGCATCCGTGAATCGTCCTTATCAGGCGTGCGCGCGCGACAGCCTGCGTTCGACGCCCACCGAGAGCCACGTGGCCGGCACCGCGATCGCGGCGTAGATCAGGCCGGTGACGGCGTAGACCGTGAGGTACTCGAAGGTGATGTTGCTGATCTGGTAGGCCTGGCTCATCAACTCGTTGACCGAGATGGAATAGGCCAGCGACGTCGCCTGGAACGACATGATCGCGAGGCCCATGAGCGCCGGGATCGCCGATCTCAGCCCCTGCGGCAGCACGATGCGCGTGAACGACGTGGAGCGGGGCAGGCCGAGCGCCGACGACGCCTCGGTCTGGCCGCGCGGCACCGACTGGATGCCCGCACGGATCATCTCGGACGAGTACGCGCCCGCCGAGAACGTCAGGCCGATCACGGCGGCCCAGAAGTTCTCGAACAGGATGCCGAGGGCCGGCAGCCCGAAGTAGACGATGTACAGCACGACGAGGGCGGGGATGCCGCGGCCGATCTCGACGACGATGAGAGCGGGCCAGCGCAGCCACGGTCTGACCGAGCTCACGCCCAGGGCGAAGACCAGGCCGATCGCATAGCCGAAGACGACCGAGAGCACCGTGAGCTGCAGGCTCACGACCAGTCCCTGCAGGAGTCGCGGGAGATATTCGACGATGTCCATCACTGCGCCTTCCTCAGTCGCGTGTCGAGTCGTCGCGCCGCGATCGCGATCGGGATGCTGACGATGAGGTACACCGCCGCAGCGATGAAGAACGGCAGGATGCCGGCTGTCGCGGGATTCTGCCGGGCGAACATGTTCGCCGCGAACACCATGTCGGCCACGCCGATCGTCGAGGCGATCGACGAGTCCTTCAGGAGCGACAGCAGGAATGTGGTGATCGACGGGAGCGCGGTCCGCAGCGCCTGCGGCGCGAGGATCCTGCCGAACGTGGTGCGGGTGCCGAGGCCCAGCGCGGCGGCCGCCTCGCTCTGGCCCCGCGGCAGGGTCGTGAAGCCGCCGCGGTAGATCTCGGCGAGGTAGGCGCTCGAGATGATCCCGAGCCCGATCACCGCGGCGGTGAGCGAGTCGAGCCGGATCGTGCCGATCTGCACCCCGAAGTAGATGAGGAACAGCCACACGATGGGCGGGATGCCGCGGATCAGGTCGACGACGAAGCGGATGGTCGCGCGCAGCGGCGCCCATTTCGAGCGCAGGCCGAGCATGATCGGGATGCCGCCGATCGCGCCGATCACGAAGGCCAGGGCCGTCACGAGCAGCGTCATCGGCAGTCCCATGAGGACGGCGACGAGTGCGTCCTGCATGTCAGCGGTCCAGGACGGCGCTGAGGAAGCGGCGTGTGCGCTCCTCGCGGGGGTCGGCCATGATCTGGGCGGGGTCGCCCTCCTCGATGATGTGCCCGTCGGCCATCACCACGAGGTGGTCGCCCACATCGCGGGCGAACGACATCTCATGGGTGACCACGATCATCGTCATGCCGGCGTCGGCGAGCTCGCGCATCACCGCGAGCACCTCGATGCCCACCTCGGGATCGAGGGCGCTCGTGGGCTCGTCGAACAGCATGGCGCGCGGGTCGAGCGCGAGCGCCCGCACGATCGCGATGCGCTGCTGCTGGCCTCCGGAGCAGCGGCCGGGGTGCTGGTGCGCCTTCTCCTTCAGCCCGACACGCTCGAGGAGCGTGAGCGCGCGCGCCTCGGCCTCTTCACGACTGCGGCCGAGGATCTTCTCCTGCGGGAAGGCGATGTTGCGCAGGACGGAGAAGTGCGGGAACAGGTTGAAGGACTGGAAGACCATCCCCACCTGCCGGCGCAGCTGGAGCAGCTCGCGGTCCTTGACCTTGCGGCCCGCCTCGATGGTCTGGGTGCCGACGGTGACGGTGCCTTTGTCGGGCGTCTCGAGCAGGTTGACGCAGCGCAGCAGCGTGCTCTTGCCGGAGCCGGAGGGGCCGATGAGGGCGGTGACGCTGCCGGGCTTCACGGAGATGGAGATGTCGTCGAGCACGAGGTGGTCGCCGTAGCTCTTCGACAGGTGCGAGATCTCGACTCCCGCG
>JAVBUG010000039.1:0-3021 GCA_031555515.1 Microbacterium sp.
AGGTCGTACCGCACGTCGCCCATCCCCATCGTGAAGCCGGGCGTGGTGTCCAGCACAAGGGTGTCGTCGTCCACGTCGGAGGTGAGACGGTCCATCATCCCCTCCGGCGCGTGCACCGTGAGTGCCGGGTCCCCCTCCGACACGACGAGATCACCCGACGTCTCGAGCACCACGTGCGACACGTCGCCGATGGATCGCTCCTCGGAAGTCATCGGTCCGACGGGGATCATCAGCGAGCACCCCGACAGCGCGAAGACCGACGCCGCGATCACAATGGCGCCGGGCACGCGGCATCCGTTTCCGTTCATCGGTGACTCCCGCCGTCGTCGAAGGTGTGCCGACAGGTCTATGGGCGACCTTCGACAGGCCTGATCTGATGTAGGGCCACGCCGCGGAGAGACTGAGCGCTCCCAGCCGCGCCCACGTCACCATGATGGAGCTCTGGGCACGCGCGTGCCACCCCTCCGGAATCAGCCGAGGTGCTGGCGGGCGAAGTCGCCGAACTCGGCGAGCGCGGCGCGCGCCGCGGGGAGCACCGCGTTCCACAGCGGGAAGGCGTGGATCATGTGCGGCAGCACGTGCAGGCGCACATCCGCCTCGGCGCGAGCGGCGGCGCGCACCAGGCGCAGGGAGTCATCGAGCAGCGTCTCGTCGGCTCCGACCTGGACGAGCGTCGGGGGCAGGCCGGTCAGGTCGGCGAACAGCGGCGAGACCCGCGGGTCGTCGCGCGCCACGCTGAGCGGCACGTACGCGGCGGCGAGCTCTTCCAGGTACGGCCGGTGCAGCAGCGGGTCGATGCCGTCGTTGTCGTCCACGGACGCTCCCGACATCGTCAGGTCGGTCCACGGCGACACCAGCCACAGGCACGCCGGTCCTTCGTGCCCGGCACGGCGCAGCTCCCGCCACAGCGCGAGGCTGAGTCCCCCGCCGGCGCTGTCACCGCCCACGACGATCTGGCTCGGCGCGATCCCCGACGCGGTGAGCCAGTTCCACGCGGCGAGCGCATCCTCGAGCCCGGCGGGGAACGGATGCTCCGGCGCGAGGCGGTACTCCAGTGCGAGTGTGCGGATGCCCGCCGCGCGGCCCGCCTCGGCCGCCATCGTGCGGTGGCTCGCGACCGACCCGGAGCAGTACCCGCCGCCGTGGAGGAAGAGCAGGGCGCGCGTGGCGTCGACTCCGGGAGCGCGGGACCACTCGGCAGGAACGCCTCCCGTATCCGTAGGCTCGAAGGCGATGTCGCCGGCCACGGGCCAGGCGCTTCCGACCTCGACGATGCGCGCTCGGCGCTTGCCCACCCGACCGGCCGCGGTTTCGAGCCGAGGAGCGCACGCACCTGCTCGATGCCGCTGTCGTCGTAGGCGCTCACGCGGACAGGCTAGCGGCGGGTGCCGCCCGGGGACGAGGCATCCGTCATCCCCGCCACCGCTTCCGAACCGCAGCTGAACGCTCGCAGCGGCCGCGGGTTCAGCCGAGAGCGACGAAACGGGCAGTCGCACCGTGGAAGGTGCGGGCCGGGCTGGCGAAGGAATCACCCGGAGCAACTGCCGGGGCTCGCGGCGTCTCGGAGGGACGATCGACGAGTCGGCGATGCACAGCGGGACGATCCGTGCGCGGACGCAGGAGTGCGCCTGCTCGAACAAGGACCCGGGTGGGGAAGGATGCCGCTGCGCCGGCGACGCCGGAGACCGCGACCGGCGCGATGGAAGGGATGACGAAAGGCTTGCGGTTACGCGGCTTCGGCATGGCTCTGACATTCGATGCAGGCGGCCGCGTACGGGAGGACCTCGAGTCGCGCCGGTGAGATCTGACCTCCGCACCGGATGCAGCGGCCGTACGTGCCCTGGCTGATGCGATTGAGCGCCGCGGTGATCTGCTCGATCGCGATCCGGTGGGACGCCGCCGACTGGTAGGCGACGGGATCGACGCTCGGGAGAGCGAACGGCTCGAGCTCCTGGAGGACGGCCAGCCGCTCCTCGAGCTGCCGTTCGAGCTCGCGTTGCACGCCGGCGAGAGGGACAGGTTCGGTGGTTTCGATGGACATTGAGGCTCCTCGGGGTACAAAAAAGCGCCGCAGGTGCGGCGCGCGGGTTGTCCGGTTGGACCGATCGTTGAGATCGGTCATCACGGCGGCGCGACGCGGCGGGTGGGCTGCACGGACAGACCATCCGCGTGGCTCCGCCGGGGCGGCAGCACCTCATGACGGGCGCCCGCGATGTCGACCACTGCCGTCACCACGGAGGCGTCGGTGAGACGCTCGGTGCGGTGCGGGCGGGCCATCGGGGTCATGGCCATCACCATAGCCCGCTTCCAGAAAAAGGCAAGTCAGCGGAATTTTCTAGGCGCGCGGGACCGAGTTGACTTTCCCAGGAAGACGGCTATGGTCGTGGGTTCACCCGCCAGCCGACCAGGGGAAGCGAGTTCTCATGTCAGGCAAGTCACCACGAACACGCGACGCGAAGAAGGTCGCTCAGTCGTCGCTCAAGGAGAAGCGCGCCGAGAAGCGCGCGAGCGCTGAGTCCCGATCGTTCATCAAGCCACGCAAGGGCGCGTCCGGTTGACGAACAGCGCGTGTGATCGAGATCCTCGAGCACGCCGCGGCGCACAGCGACATTCGTCCCCTGGCGGCCGTAGTCGGCGCTGGGCGGCGGCCTCGATGGCCACCGCCCAGCCTGCCGTCGTGCGCTACGTGCGCGCCGGATCGAGCGCCCCGGTGCCGGGGATCGAGTCGAGCAGTCGCCGCGTGTACTCGTGCTCGGGGGCGGCGAACAGCGACGGCGTGGCGCCTGCTTCGACGACCTTGCCGCCGTTCATGACGCTCACGGTGTCGCTGATCTCGCGCACCACAGCCAGGTCGTGCGATACGAACACGTAGCTGAGGTCGAGCTCGTCGCGCAGCCGGCGCAGCAGCGCGAGGATCTGGGCCTGCACCGTGACGTCGAGCGCCGACACGGCCTCGTCGAGCACCAGCACGCGGGGGTTCGCGGCGAGCGCACGCGCGATCGCCACGCGCTGCCGCTGCCC
>JAVBUG010000152.1:0-6482 GCA_031555515.1 Microbacterium sp.
GGCTACCGCCACCCTCGAGCGCCGCCACACGATGACCGTCTCGATCACCGAGCGGCGCCTCTACCTCGACCTCACCGGCTCGTCGTTCGAGTCCGACATCCACGAGGTCACCGCCGGCTGAACAGTTCAGCCGGGGAGGAAGTTCTCCCGCGCCAGCGGCGCGATCTCCACGTGCCGCGCCGAGGCGCGCGAGACCCAGCGCAGCTCCTCGATCTCGGCGTCGGTCACCGGGACCTGATCGCCGATATCGGCGGCGAACACGTCAGCCACGACGAGGAACCCCGGCTCGTTCGCCGCTGCCGCCGTGTACAGACCGAGCGACTGCAGCTCATCCGGATCCACCGAGAGCCCCAGTTCCTCGAACAGCTCGCGGCTCAACGTCTCGGCCGGCGTCTCCCCCGGCTCGGGCTTGCCGCCCGGCTGCATGAACGCCGTCGTGCCGGCCTTGCGCACCAGCAGGAGCTCGTCGCGGTCGTTCAGAATCACCGCGGCCGACACATGGATGCTGCGCGTCGACGTCGATGCCGGGTTCGAGGTGCTCACGAAGGCACGCTAACAGGAACCGCCGAACCAGCCCGGCGTAGAATCACGTGTGCTTCCCGAATCCTCCGCACCCTCCGACCTGCCGCCGAGCGGCATCGACCCGGACGATCTGGCGACCACCCTGCGGGTGCTCGCGATCATGCCGGGCGTCGACGAGTCGCACCCCGACTACGTGGCCGTGCGCCGGGCCACCGCGGCGATGTTCAAGGCCGTCAAGAAGGTGCGGCGCCGTGAGATCCGAGAGGCGATCGCCTCCGCCGACCGCGCTGTCGTAGCCGCCACGGCCACCGGAGCACCCGATCGGATCGACGACGAGACCCGCGGCATCCCGATCAGCTCTTCCACCACGGCGGCCACCGCCGGCACGCTCCTGAAGCCCCGTGCCTGCTACATCTGCAAGCAGCCGTACACGGTTGTCGACGCGTTCTACCACCAGCTCTGCCCCACGTGCGCGGCCATGAGCCACGCGAAGCGCAACGCGCGCACCGACCTCACCGGCAAGCGGGCGCTCCTCACCGGCGGCCGCGCGAAGATCGGCATGTACATCGCGCTGCGCCTGCTGCGCGACGGCGCACACACCACCATCACGACGCGCTTCCCGCGCGACGCCGTGCGCCGCTTCAGCAGCCTTCCCGACTCGCCCGAGTGGATCGACCGCCTCAAGGTGGTCGGCATCGACCTGCGCGATCCCGCCCAGGTGATCGGTCTGGCGGAGGATGTCGCCGCCGCCGGTCCCCTCGACATCCTCATCAACAATGCGACGCAGACCGTGCGCCGTTCGCCCGGCGCATACCAGCCGCTGGTCGACGCGGAGCTCGCGCCGCTGCCCGACGGCCCGCTGCCGGAGCTCGTCACGTTCGGCCACACGAACGACCGTCACCCGCAGGCGCTCGAGAGATCCGTGACCGCGCACCCGATCCTCGCCGCGGCAGCCGCACGCGCCGACGAGCTCACCGAGCAGGCCATGGCCGCGGGTTCCAGTTCGCTCGAACGTCTCGCCGCCGGCACCGCCATCGACGCCGGCGGACTGATCCCCGACCTCGACCACACCAACTCGTGGGTGCAGAGCGTTGAGGAGGTCGACCCCCTCGAGATGCTCGAAGTGCAGCTCGCGAACACGACCGCGCCGTTCCTCCTCGTCTCGAAGCTGCGCTCGTCGCTGGCGGCGAGCCCCGCACGCCGCACGTACGTGGTCAACGTCAGCGCGATGGAGGGCGTGTTCAATCGCGGATACAAGGGGCCGGGGCATCCGCACACCAACATGGCCAAGGCCGCGGTGAACATGCTGACGCGCACGAGCGCCCGGGAGCTGTTCGAGACCGACCGCATCCTCATGACCAGCGTCGACACCGGCTGGATCACCGACGAGCGCCCGCACCCGACGAAGGTGCGGCTCGCTGAGGAGGGCTTCCACGCCCCGCTCGATCTCGTCGACGGCGCCGCGCGCGTGTACGACCCGATCGTGCGCGGCGAGGCGGGCGAAGACCTGTTCGGCGTGTTCCTCAAGGACTACACGCCCGGCCAATGGTGAATCTGCCCGAGCCGGGTCACCGGGTGGTCGTCCGCTACATCCTGCCGACCGGCCAGGCGACGGACGCCCTCGGCGAACTGCTGAGCACGGATGCCGATTCCGTCATCGTCGACGGCAAGCGCGGTGTCGAACGCATCCCCCGCGGTGCGATCATCGCCGCGAAGGAAGTCCCCCCGCCGCCCGCACCCCGCACGCCGCGGCGCCCGCCGACCGACGAGCCCTGATCCGCGGGGAAGAACTTCGGCCTGTCGGTGGTTCGACGATCCATGAGCACAGTCGCAGAACTCCTCCGTCTGAACCTCCACGGCGTCTTCGGGAACCGGGATGCCGCGCAACGGCGGGATGCTGCGTCCCGCGCCTACTCCCCTGGTGTGGTGCTGACCGACCCCGAGGGGAAGGTCGTCGGCCCTGAGGCGGTCCTGGCCAGCGCGGAGAGGCTGCTGAAGGACGCACCCGAGGAGTTCGTGCTCGTCGAGGACGGACCGGCCTACGTCTCGGAGACGACCGGGGTGCTGCCATGGGCGTTCGGACCCGCCGGCGCCCCCGTCGTGCGCGGCCTCGATCTCATCACCGTCGAGAACGGCGTGATCGCGTCGCTGACCGTCCTCCTGGCCGACGCTTGAAGCAGCGTGGGGCGCGTCGCCGCGGCCCACGCGCACCCACCTCAGAACCGCAGCAGCACTTTGCCCGCGCGGCCCGGAACGGCGCTCGCGGCCGCTGCCTCGCGCGCCCGGTCGAACGGGAACACCTCGTCGACCGGCAGCGACACCTCCCCCGACCCGATGCGCTGCACCAGTTCGGCGAACAGCGCGCCGCGCGTGGCGGCATCCATCGTCTGACTCACCTTGCTGCCCCAGAAGCCCTTGACCGTCGCCTGCTTGAAGATGAGGTCGCCCGCCGACAGCTGCAGCGTGCTCGAGCCCATCGAGCCGAACGACACGAGGGTGCCGCCCTCGCCGAGCAGCGAGAGCAGGTCGCCGGCTGCCTCGCCGCCGACGGAGTCGACCGCCGCGCGCGGAGCGTTCTCGCCGAGGATCTCAGCGGCGCGCTCCCGCCAGCCGTCCGCCTCGGTCGAGACGATGTCGCCGATGCCGAGCCCGGCCAGTTCGGCGACCCCCGCATCGCGGCGCACCAGACCGAGAACGTGTACGCCGCGCGCAGCGGCGAACTGGGCGACGAGCTTGCCGACGGCCCCGTTGGCCGTGTTCTGCACGATCCAGTCGCCCGGCTGCACTCCCAGGAAGTCGAGCAGGCTCAGGGCGCTGAACGGCATCGAGATCAGCTGCGCAGCCGTCTCGTCGCTCACGGCATCAGGCACGGGGACGAGCCCGGCGGCCTTCGCGACGAAGTACTCGCTCCACACGCCGAACGTTCCGCCGGTGGCGACGCGCTGCCCGACCTCGAGCGCGTCGACGCCCTCGCCGAGCGCATCCACCACGCCGACGGCCTCCGTTCCAGAGGACGCGGGAAGCTCAGGCTTGTAGCCGTAGGTGCCGCGGATCGTCCAGAGGTCGTGGTTGTGGATCGGCGAGAGGACCGTCCGCACCCGCACCTGCCCGGGACCCGGCTCCGGCAGAGGTCGCTCCGCGACCTCCAGAACCTCGGTCGGGTCGCCGAAAGCGGAATGGATGAGTGCGCGCACGGTGGTGCTCCTTGGTAGATCTCGGGCCGCGGGTGCGCGGCCCCCGAAGGTACAGCGGTACGCCGCCCGCCTGCATTCCCCCGGTTGTTGCACGGCACCACGGTGTCGCCCTTGCGCCGGGGTGGGTGGTGGGGGTCGGGTGTGCGGGGTGGTCTAGGTGGACCTGGCCTGTCTGAGTTCGTTCAGGAGGAGCCGGTTGGGTCCGCGCCATTGTCGGTGCGGGTCGATCCAGGCGGGTGGTCGCACCTGCGGCAGGCCGTCGACCATGCGGATCTCCCACCCGCTGGTCTCGATGCCGTGATGGTGATGCCAACACAGCAACACGCCGTTGTCGACGGAGGTCGGGCCGCCGTTGGCCCAGTCGACGACATGGTGCACCTCGCACCACGCCGCCGGGACGGTGCAGCCGGGGATGATGCAGCCGCCGTCGCGGGCGCCGATCGCCTTGCGCTGCCAACGGTTGAACACCCGATCCTCGACGACCAGCGCTTTGATCGCGCCGGTACCGGTGAGGGTGAGCCGGTGGATGGTGCCGTGACAGCCGACATGCCGGGCGAACGAAGCCGGCACCGGCACCGGACCGCCCGCGGACTCCACGAACGCCACCCCTCCGGGGGCGGCCAGGTCCTCTGCGGTGGTGGTGACGATCAGCGTCGGCGCCGCGCCGCCGAGTGTCGGCGTCACGGCCGCACCGGCCGCGACCGACAGGATCGACGCGAACACGTCGTGCCGCTTCTGGTCCACGGTCCGCGGATCCTCCACCCGCTCCGCCTCGTCTGACAGGTCTTCCGTGTCGGCATCGACGAACCGGGGGCCGCGGTCCTGCACCCGGGGGTTCAGGTGCGCGTCCAGCAGCCGGTCGAATTGTGCGGCGACGTCGGCGGTGACATCCCCGGAGATGCGCCGCAGCCCGCGGTATGCGCGGCGGCTGATCCGGATCCCCCGCACCCGCTGCGCGTACTCCTCGTCCGGGAGCGTGCCGTCCGGGTCCAGGTACAGCGCCCAGGTGGTCGCCATCACCTTCAACTCGTGGATCCCACACCCCGGCTGCTCGGCGTCGCCGACGGCGGCGGCGACGAGTTCGCCCTCGGCCGCCGCGATCTCGTCGACCGTGCACCGGCCCAGCAGCGGCCGCAGCGCGTCGACGATCGTGGTCAACGCATCCGCGCTGAGCCGCCCCGCAGCCAGCGCCGCCCGGGCGTGGTCCAGGGGTGCCGGACGGGTCTGCCCGGTGAGCGTCACCCGGCCGGTGATCGCCTTCGCGTCCCGCAACCGTGCCCGCGCGGTCGCCGCGGACACCCCCGTGACGCGCTCCACCAGCTCCTGCGCCGACCCGCACCCGAACTGCGCGGTGATCCGGTCGTCACCGAACTCGGAGTCGGCACGCCGGCCGACCTCTCCGGCGAGTGCCAGCCGGGCCGCATCCGTGAACCGGCCCAGTTGTTCGACGACACCCAACGCGGCGACCAACTCGCCGTGCGACAACCCCCGCTGCGCCTCACCACCGAGTGCCGCACCGAGCGTGTCGCCGAGCACATCGGCGATGCTCCGCAGCTCGGTCAGCGGGAAGTTCATACCCCCATCCTGCCGAGGACCACCGACATTCCAACGACCCTAAACCGCAGGTCAAAGGCACTTCTGTGGACAACTCCAGACCGCCGGCCCAAAGTCAACACCTGGGGAGGAGAGCCCTTGGCACTCCACCCCATCCGCCCAAACCGGCACACCTCGGTTGCGACTCACAGCGATCCTCAACCGCGCCCGAAGTACGATCGTGGACGGCCGTCGTGGGGGCGGCCCATTTCCCGCGCATTCGCGCGGGTGTCGGCATTCAACCGGTGCAGCGGTATCTGCACGAGTCTCTGGGGAGAGCATGCCAGCACCACTTGTCGTTCTTGCAGCCATCGGCGCCGCCGGACTAGTCGGGGCAATCGGCGTTGCCGTTGTCGTGACGGCGGTCAACCAAGACAGCTCGACCGACCATGCCGTCGTCGCGCGCGTGGTTGACGGAGACACAGTCGACGTTCGAATCGACGACGCGATCGAGCGCGTGAGATTGCTCAACATCGACGCACCAGAGGACAACAAGTCCACCGGTGTCACCGAGTGCATGGGCACCGAAGCCACCGCGGCACTTACCGAGCTGATACCTCACGGCACGGCAGTGACGCTGAAGTACGACGTTGATCGCCGCGACCGCTACGGCCGACTCCTAGCTGGGGTCTTCGTTGAAGAACGGTTCGTCAACGCGGAGATGGCGCGGGCGGGCCTTGCCGGCCCGCTTATCGTCGGCGGCAACGACCGCTTCTTCGAGGAGGTTTCGGCTGCGGCCGACGTTGCCCTCGAAGAGAAGGCCGGCATCTACGGCGACTCGATTCCCTGCACGCTCGGCGCAACCGTGGCGACGTATGAGCGGGCGGTGACGGATGCTGCCTCCGCAGCACTCCCCGCAGACTCGGCTACGCTCGCGACCACTGTCGCCTCGGCAGCGACGCTGCTCGCCGCTTCGGAAGCGGCCGACGGTGCTATCGACATCATCGACTGGATCGACCCTGACATCCGCGCCACGTACCACCGTCAGATCAGCACGGTGAGGACGAAGGCGACCGAGTACCACGCCACCGTTGAGTCCGCTCTCGCGTCCGCCAAGGAGGCAGAAGAAGCGGAGGCGGCCAGGGTTGCGGCCGAGAAGGCTGAAGCCGAGCGCATCGCTGCTGAGAAGGCCGAAGCGGACCGGCAGGCAGCAGCGAAGGCCGAAGCCGACCG
>JAVBUG010000140.1:0-7187 GCA_031555515.1 Microbacterium sp.
CGAGCTCGAGGATCTTCGCCTCGATCTCCTGGCCGAGGTACGGCGTGAGGTCGCGGACGCGGCGGAGCTCGATGAGCGACGCGGGGAGGAAGCCACGCAGGCCGATGTCGACGATCAGACCACCCTTGACGACCTCGATCACGGAGCCGGTGACCACACCGTCGTTCTCCTTGATCTTCTCGACGTCGCCCCACGCACGCTCGTACTGCGCGCGCTTCTTCGAGAGGATGAGACGGCCTTCCTTGTCCTCCTTCTGGAGAACGAGGGCTTCGACCTCGTCGCCGACCTTGACGACCTCGTTGGGGTCGACGTCGTGCTTGATGGAAAGCTCACGCGAGGGGATGACACCCTCGGTCTTGTAACCGACGTCGAGGAGCACCTCGTCGCGGTCGATCTTCACCACGGTGCCCTCGATGAGGTCGCCGTCATTGAAGAACTTCAGAGTCTTCTCGACCGCGGCCAGGAAGTCCTCGGCAGATCCGATGTCGTTGATCGCGACCTGCTTGGTGGCCGGGGCGGTCGTTGCGGTAGTCATGTAGTGGGTTGTCCTTGTTGGGGTTGTGTGTCGGGCCCCGGCTTTCAGCGGCTTCCGCCGCGCGAGCGCGAACGGATGCCTCGAACCGAGGCGAAGCGGATTTTCCAGCGATGTCACTCGAGCCCTTGCGGGATCCGGTCACCGGCGCGAGCCGGAACTCAGGCGTGGCGAAACAGCCACACGAGTGACACTCCAGGGTAACAGAACGGCCGGGTCGCCCGCGATGTTCCCGATCGACCCGGAATCCGCGTCCGCACGCCCCGTGCGCGGGGTGCGGCTCAGCGCGGAAGCTCGATCGGCGCGGTGTTCGTGCGGTCGGGGTCGAAGGGCGCCGGCGCGGGCGCCGCCTCCCCGCGCAGCTGCGCCAGCCGCTCGTCCTCGCGCCGCTGCGCATCGGCGAGCCAGTCCCATCCCGACGAGCTGGAGCCGCGGCGCACCTCGGGAACAGGAGCGGTGGGGTTGCGGTCGTCCGAGACGGGAACGACGGTGAGGGATGCTGCGGGCTCGGGCTGCGGCGCCACCTCCGGCGCGAACGGCGCCCCGGCGAAGTGGTCCGCACCTGGCCGCCCGGCCGCGCCTCGAAGGCCGGCCTGCTGGATCACGCGCTGGATCGTGAGCCCGCGCCGGTCGGGATCGCCGACGTACTTGATCTCGCGCAGTCCCTGTTCCTGAGCGGCCGACTCGAACACGAAGTGTCCGTAGCCGAAGATGCGGCCGACGAGCGGCTTGTACACCGAGATGTCGAGGATGCGCGCGAGCGGCATGGTCGCGATCCGCTGCGACAGGATGCCGTGCACCCGGAAGACGCGCATGTTGGTGATCACGAAGCGGTCGGTGTGCTGCTCGAAGACCCGCCAGATCGCGTGCAGGGTCACGGCGGCGCCCAGGAGCGCGGGCACCCACCAGGCCTGCGCGGGGACGAAGAAGGTGAGCAGGAGCACCACGATGCCGCCGAAGAGCTCGAGCACCGCCGAGACCGTGGCCGCCCAGTGCTTGCGGACCTCGTCGACGACATGCTCGCCCTGATCCGAGATCAGGTGCTTCTCGATCCGCGGATCGAACATGCTCAGCCCTGGGCGAGAGCCGTCAAGAAGTCGACCACGGCGACACCGGCGCCCCAGACGGCGCCGACCGCGCCCTGCACCGCGTTGGCCGCATCCTGCGGGCGGGTGATGAGGTAGAACGCCGCGAACGCGATGACGAGCACCACGACGATGCGCTTGATCAGCTTCACGGTCCGGGATCCCTTCGACTTCCTGCTGTTCTACCGCACGAACACCCGCCTCCGCGCAGGCGCGCGGGCGCGTCGCGAATCGCGGAGCGCGGCCGGGCGCGCCGCGAGACGCCGTCAGGGCCGCAGCAGCACCTTCGTCGCGCGCCGCTCGTCCATCGCAGCATAGGCCTCGGCGGCGTCCTCGAGCGGGAGCTCGAGGTCGAACACGCGGCCGGGCTGGATCGCGCCCGAGCGCACGTCGGGCAGGAGCTCCTCGATGTAGCCGCGCACCGGCGCGACGCCACCGTTCACGCCGACGTTGCGATTGAACATCTGCCGCACCGGCAGCTCGGGTCCGCCATTGGGCACGCCGACGTAACCGACCATGCCACCGGGGCGCGTCGACCGCAGCGCCTGGTCCATCGACTCCTTCGTGCCGACGCACTCGAGCACGCGATCGGCGCCGATCCCGCCGGTGAGCTCGCGCACCGCCTCGACGCCGGCGTCGCCGCGCTCCTCGACGATGTGCGTGGCGCCGAACTCGCGCGCGAGCGCCTGCCGCTGCGGGTGACGCGACATCGCGATGATCGTGGTGGCTCCGAGGCGCTTCGCCGCGATGACCGCGCACAACCCGACCGCGCCGTCGCCGACGACGGCGACCGACTCGCCCGGGCCGACGCCGGCCGAGACGGCGGCGTGGTGCCCGGTGCCCATGACGTCGCTGAGGGTCAGCAGGCCCGGGATCTCGGAGTCGGCGACGGGACCCGGGACGACAGCGAGCGTGCCGTCGGCGAGCGGCACGCGCACGCGCTCGCCCTGGCCGCCGTCGGCGAAGCCGCCGAAGCGGTCGTCGGAGCCCCACCATCCGCCGGTGAGGCACGACGTGCTGACGCCGTTGCGGCAGTTCGCGCACGTGCCGTCGCAGACGTAGAACGGGGCGATGACGAAGTCACCGGGGCGCACGATCTCGACCTCGGCGCCCACCTCCTCGACGATGCCGACGAACTCGTGACCGATGCGGTGCGGTCCGCTGGTGGGCGTGACGCCCCGGTAGGGCCAGAGGTCGGAGCCGCACACGCAGGCGGCGACGACGCGCACGATCGCGTCGGCGCCGGTGGACAGCACGGGATCGGGGACGTTCTCGACGCGGATGTCGCGGGCGGCGTGGATGACGGTGGCGAGCATGACACGAGCCTAAGCCGGGGAGCGGGACCGCAGCGCGTCCCTGGCGTTCAGGGGTCCGGCAGTGCCCCCTTCGCACCGGGCGGCGCGGCGTCGGGTGCGCGCCCTGGCACGATGGACCCATGTGGATCGGGTGGATCGAGTTCGACCTGCTGCTCGGCGACGTCCGCTCGCTGAAAGAGAAGCGCAGCGTGCTGCGCCCGCTCGTCGCCGACCTGAGCCGGCGCACCGAGGCTGCCGCCGCCGAGGTCGGTGAGCACGACCTGCACCGCCGGGCGAAGATCGGCGTGTCGATCGTGGCGTCGGGATCGTCGCACGTGCGCGACGTGCTCGACCAGGCCGAGCGCCTGGTCGCGGATCACCCCGAGGTGACGCTGCTGTCGGCGCGACGCGGCCTGCACTCCAGCGAGGACTGAGACCCCACCGGCAGACGCTCAACCCGCGATCGCGTGGCCGATGACCTCGTCGCCGCCGCCGAATCGGATGGTGCGCCCGATCGTCGAGTCGTCGGCGATGGTCGCTGCGATCACCGCGGCGACATCGGCCCGTGGGACGGCGCCGCCGTCCTGCGGATCGAGCGCGACGCGACCGGTGGGCGGATCGAGCGTGAGCGTGCCGGGTGCGAGGATCGTCCAGTCGAGCGCGCTCGCGGCCAGGTGCGCGTCGGCGGCCCACTTGGCGTCGGCGTACGGGAAGAACGACGCGTCGGAGGCGATGCCGTGCTCCGCGCGCGAGCCCACCCACGACACCATCACGTAGCGCAGCACCTCGGCGGCCGCTGCCGCGTCCATCGAGCGGATCGCGGCGTCGCGATCGACCGCGTACGTCCGCGACGGGTCGCCCCCGCCGGCACCCGCCGACCAGACGACGACGTCGTTGCCGGCGATGATGTTCTCGAGCTGCGCGAGGTCGAGCTTCTCGACGTCGGCGACCAGCGGCTGCGCACCCGTCGCCGCGACGTCGGTCTCGTGGGCCGCGTTGCGGATCACCGCGGTCACGGTGTGCCCCTGTGCCACGAGGAGCGGCTCGAGCAGCAGCGCGACCTTGCCGTGGCCGCCGAGGATCAGGATGCGGGCCATGGTTCCCCCTTCGTCGTGCGGTCCACGCTACGCCCCGGGTGCTGCGCCGCGCATCACGAGACGAGGGCGGCGATGCCTGCGATGACGGATGCTGCGGCCAGCGTCAGCGCGATCGCGATGAGCACGGTGTGCACGACGAGGAAGCGGGTCGCCGTGCCCTGGGTGTCGTGCGCGCGCGGATCCTTCGCGACCCGGCGGTAGAACGTCGGCCAGACCAGGACGTTGAAGGCGGCGTTCAGGAACAGCAGTACGGCGAGCAGCGTCACACGTTCGAGCCTAAGCGCCCTCGCCAGGCTCGCCGTCGCCCGGTGTCGTCGCACGAGCGGGGGTCGCAGCATCCGTCTTCCCATCCGTCTGCGCGAGAAGGCTGTGCCGCCGGCCCCACAGCAGATAGAAGGCGAGGACGACGGCCACCCACGCGGCGAACCACGCGAAGGTCGACCAGCCGAGTCCCGTGATCAGGTAGACGCACGCGAGGATCGACAGCACCGGGGTGACCGGGTAGCCGGGCACCCGGAACGCGCGCGGCAGGTCGGGCCGCGTGCGACGCAGCACGATGACGCCGACCGACACCACGATGAACGCGACGAGCGTTCCCATCGAGACCAGATCCCACAGGCTCGACAGCGGGATGAAGCCCGCCAGGAGCGCCACCGCGATCGCGACCACCACCGTCGAGAACACCGGCGTGTGCGTGTGCGGGGCGACGCGCGCGAAGCGCTGCGGGATCAACCCGTCGCGCCCGATCGAATACAGGATGCGGGTCTGGCCGAACAGGGTCACGAGGGTCACCGAGAAGATCGAGATCACGGCGCCCGCCGCGAGGACGGTCGCCGGCCACTGCGCGCCGAGCACGTCGCCGAGGATCACGGCGAGTCCGGCGCTCTGCTGCGCCGGGTCTTCGAAGTCGGTCCACGGCTGCGCGCCGACGGCGGCGATCGCGACGAACAGGTAGACCGCGACGACCGTGACCAGGGCGATCATGAGCGCCCGAGGCAGGGCGCGCTGGGGGTCGCGCACCTCGTCGCCGGCTGTCGAGACGGCGTCGAGGCCGATGAAGGTGAAGAAGATCGTGCCCGCGGCCGCCGTGACCCCCGCGGCGCCGTGTGGAGCGAAGTCCGCGAAGTTGTCGGCCTGGAACGCGCTGATCGCGATCGCGCCGAACATGAGCAGCACCCCGAGCTTGATCAGCACCATGACCGTGTTCACCGCGGCCGACTCGCGCGTGCCCCGGATGAGCAGCAGCGCGCACATCCCCACGAGCACCACCGCCGGCAGATTCACGACGCCGCCCTCCAGCGGACCCATCGACAGCGCGTCCGGGATGTCCCACCCGAACAGGTCGCCCACGAGGCGGTCGAGGTAGCCGCTCCAGCCCGATGCGACGGCGGCCGTCGAGACGCCGTACTCGAGCATGAGGCACGCGGCGACGCCCATCGCGACGATCTCGCCGAGCGTGACGTACGCATAGGAATAGGTCGAGCCCGACACGGGCACGGCCGACGCCATCTCGGCGTAGCAGACCGCCGACAGCCCGGCGGCGATCGCCGCCACGAGGAACGACAGCAGCACGGCGGGACCCGCCAGCGGCACCGCCTCGTGCATCACGAAGAAGACGCCGGTGCCGACGGTCGCCCCGACGCCCAGCATCGCGAGCTGGAACGTGCCGATGCCCCGGGTGAGCCCGCCCGGCGACGGCGCGGGCGGGGTGACGGGCTTGCGCCGGAAAAGCTCTCTCGCCAGGCTCATCGTCCGTCCTCCTCGGCGACCGCGACTGCACGCGAGTCTAGGGCGCGCAGGGCTCGAGAGACACGCGACGGCCGCGTCGGGGCGCTCAGGCGGCGAGCGCGACGGGGTCGGCGACGATCGCCCGGACGGCATCGCGGCCCGCGCGGTTCGCGCCGACCGTCGACTGCGACGGGCCGTAGCCGATGAGGAACAGCCGGGGCTCGTCGATCGAGCGCCCGTTCTCGACCCGGAACCCGCCTTCGGGGGTGCGCAGGCGCAGCGGCGCGAGATGGTCGAGCGCGGGCCGGAAGCCCGTCGCCCACAGGATGACGTCGGCGCGCTCGAACGATCCGTCGGGCATGCGCACGCCGTCCTCCTCGATCGAGGCGAACATCGGGTGCCGCACGAGCACGCCGCGGGCCTCGGCTGCCCGTGCCCACGGCGTCCAGTGCATGCCGGTCACCGAGATGACGCTGCCGGGCGGGAGGCCGCGGCGGACGCGGTCTTCGACGCCCGCGATGGCGGCCACCCTGGCCGGGATGTCGAAGTCCTCCTCGACCCACTCCGGCTCGCGCCGCGTCACCCAGAACGTGTCGGCGACGTGCGAGATCTCGTCCAGCAGCTGCACCGCCGAGACGCCCGCGCCGACGACGACGACGCGCTCGCCGCGGAACTCCTCGGCCGAGACGTAGTCGCCGACGTGCAGCTGCCGTCCCCGGAACCGCTCCTGGCCCGGGTACCGCGGCCAGAACTGACGCGTCCACGTGCCGGTCGCGTTGATCACGAAGCGCGCGGCCCACGCCCCGCGGTCGGCCTCGACCAGAAGACGGCCGCGCGGGTCGTCGTCGGCGCGGCGTACCGCTTTCACCTGCACGGGCCTCAGCACGTCGAGCGCGAAGCGCTCCTCGTACTCCGCGAAGTACGCGGGAAGGATGTCGCGGCTCGCCGCGGCAGGATCCGCGGGCGGCACCGCGAAGCCGGGCAGCTCATGGATGCCGTTCACCGTCGCCATGCGCAACGACGCCCAGCGGTGCTGCCACGCTCCCCCGGGCTCAGGGTTCGCGTCGACGACCACGAACGTCTGCTCCCCGCCGGTCGCGCGCTGCAGCGGCACGAATCCGCGCCGCTGCAGGTGGTACGCGGCCGACAGCCCCGCCTGGCCCGCACCGATCACGACGACGTCGACGGGTGCGGGCTCCATGCCGGGCACAACGACGATCGGCCCGCGGGGATTCCCGCGAGCCGATCCGACGGGAGCGCGCGTCAGTTCAGCGCGCGCGTGGAATCGGGGATGACGCCGTCCGCGTAGAGCTCGGCGGCGACGTCCTGCAGGGCCGTCAGCGCGACACGCTGCGGCACGGGCCCGTACGAGATGCGGGCGACGCCGAGCGCCTCGTACTCCCCCGCCGACAGGGCGCCCTTGAGGCCGATCACACTGATCTTGCGCTCT
>JAVBUG010000002.1:0-11822 GCA_031555515.1 Microbacterium sp.
GGACTCTCGGCACCGTGGGGCCGGCGTCCGGTCCGGGCGCGGCGTCGGCCGCATCGCTGCGGCGCAGATCGCGGCTCCGCAGGATCGCGACGACGGCGACCGCGACGACGACCAGCGCAACGGTGATCCCGACGAGCACGCCAGGCACGGCCGTGCGCGCGCCGGCGACGAGAAGGAGGATCGTGGCCACCACGGCCACGAACTCGCGCAGCACGCCGCGGGCGAGCGTGGGCGCGGCGATCAGCAGCCCTCCGACGACCACCGCGGAGATCACCGCGAGCAACGGCGCCTCGGGAGCGGCAGCGGGGAGGGCGAAGGCGTCGGTCCGCCATGCCGTCCACGAGACGCCGATCGCGGTGACGGCCTGCGTCCCCCCGCTGACGACCATGACCACGATCGACAGCCCCGCCACGACGGCGGAAGCGATCGCCGCGGGAAGCCACTCGGGAGTGCCGCGACGGCTGCGCACGACGTCGACGGCGACGGCGACGGCGACGGCCAGCACCGGTGCGACCAGCACGCCGTACACCGGGAGGTCGCTGCGGAGGGCCAGCTGCCAGCCGGCGAGACCCGCGGCGAGGGCCGCCACGACCGAGCCGACGCCCGAGACCACGGCGGCGGCGGGCAGCTGCGCGCCGTCGACCGGCCGGTGGGCGAGCCAGGCATGCGCGACGCCGAGCACGACGAGGCCGATGCTCGCCCAGATGACGACCGGGATCGCGTCCCCGGTCACGAACGCCGTGGTCACCCCGGCCGCGATCAGGGCGACCACGCCGCTCAGGGCGAGCACGAGCCGCTCCACGAGGTGGTCAGCGCCACGCCGCGCCGACGAGAACGGTGCGGGCACCGCGTGCACCAGTCCGCCGGCGGAGGCGCCGAGCAGCCCGGCGGTGATCGCCTCCGCGGGCGGCTGCGCGGTCAGCCCGCCCACGAGCAATCCGAGCCCCGCCGGCAGGGCGAGCGAGGCGGCGAGGTCGGGCCCGCGCAGGCGCGAGACCCGCGCCCACACGCGGCAGATGACCGCGACGACGAGCGCTGACACCCCCGCGTACAGCGCCGCATCGGTCGACCCGGCGCCGAACAGGTCGTTCGCCCGCACCGCCCACGCGTCGAGCGCGAGCAGCCCTACGCCGAGCACGCCGATGGCCTCGGCCGTCGCCCCCAGATCGCGGCGGCGCAGCCACGAGGCCAGCGCGATCGTGGCAAGCGTGATGCCGCCGATGATGAGCGCGCGCACCGCGATGCCCCAGAGGAACCACGCCAGCAGCAGGAAGAACACCGCGGCGACGCCGACCAGTGAGACGCCCACGATCAGCAGCAGCACCGGCACCGTCAGCCGACGGCGGGGAGTGGATGCTGCGACCCCGCCGGGCGCGGAAGGTCCGGGCCCCTGCGGCACCGAGGCGGCAGGGGGCGCGGCCGGCATGGCCGGCGCGGGCGGCTTCGGGGGCACCACGATCTCAGGTGCCATCGTCGGGGGCGCTGCGGTGGTCGATTCCGCTCCCGTCACGAGTTCGGCCGCGTCGGGCGCCGTGAGGGACGCCGCCTCCGCGGGCCCGGTCGCGATCGCGACGGAGCCGGTCGGCGGCGCCGGGGTGCTCAGCGCCGTCGCGGGCGCCAGGTGGACGGCGACGCCGGCATCGTCGACCGCCTGCGGCGCGACGAGCCCGGGCGGGACGGAGAGCGTCACGCGCGCGGCATCCGTGCTCATCACGGCGGCCGTCGCCTGCGCGAGGCGGATCTCGTCCATCAGCTCCTGGCGCGACAGCTCGAGCGTGAGCATCTGCCGGCCGAGCTGCAGCACGCGCGGGGCGCGCGGGTCGGTCAGCGCGAAGCCGCACGCGGGGCACACCACCGCCGTGACGGCGGTGAAGCATGACGGGCACCGGTGCGCGTCGGCGAGATCGAAGGGAGACGCAGGCCACAGGGGCCCGTCGTCGTGCGATTCGCTCATGTCCATCCCCTCTCCCGGGATTGACGACATGGTCCACCCCGAACGCGGCTCGGCGCGGGATTTTGTAGGGCCGCACAACGCGGCGCGCCGTCGGCGCCCGGTGTCTTGGAGCAACCCCGAGGATGCATTCCCGTGGCGGAATGCAGCGCGGAGGAGGGGTATCGCGGCGACAGGGCAGCGTCAAGACGGCGCGCACGAGGGGCGGGTATCGGCGCCGAAGGACCCCAGCTATCAGCCGGTTCCAGGGGACGGTCTCAATGTCGTAGATATGTTCTACTATCGAGCCATGGAAGCAAGCCCGCTCGACGGCATCGCAGAGGCGCTACACGCGCTCGCGACGGCGGGCGGTGACCGTCCTGCCGGCGCTCTGACGCCGGCGGAGCTCGTGGCGGTGAACCAGGCGTTCGGCGCGCTGAAGCGTCATGTCGATGCCGCGTTCGCGCCGGTGGCGGCAGAGATCTCGCGGCAGTCGCGGCGCGAGCTCGGCAAGGACTCCCTCGCCAAGAAGCAGGGGTTCGCCTCGCCGGCGGTGCTGATCTCGACCACCAGTGGCACGAGCGTCGGTGAGGCGGTGCGCATCGTGCAGGTCGGTGAGGCGACCGCGCCTCGGGTGTCGCTCACCGGTGAGGCGCTGCCGGCGAGGCATCCGCATGTCGCCGAGGCGATGATGGGCGGCCGGATCGGGATGACGGCAGCCGCGGCGATCATCAGCCTGCTCGACCGTCTGGCCGTGCGCGTCGATGCGGCTCGGCTCGACGACGCGGAGCGGCAGCTCGTGGGACTCGCCCCCGGGCTGCGTTCCGACGAGCTGGGCAAGCTCCTGGTCCGCGTCGAGGCGCACCTCGATCCCGACGGGGTCGAGCCGCGACACGAGCAGCTTGTGTCCGAGCGGACGTTCCAGACGCACGAGCGCGACGGGATGCTGGTGATCTCCGCCAAGCTCGACCCTGAGACGGGAGCGCCTGTCAAAGCGGCGCTCGACGCGCTCGTCGGCGACGCGCTGCGCCGGAACGAACACGCCGACGAGGCCGACCGCGACCCGCGGTCGGTTCGGCAGATTCAAGCGGATGCGCTGGCGGACCTCTGCCGCCACGCGATCGGGTGCGACCGGGTGCCCACGGGGGTGACCGCGACTGTCGTCGTGCGGATGGACCTCGCAGATCTCGAGGCGGGCACCGGCACTGCGACGATCGACGGCATCGCCCAGCCGATCCCGGCGTCGGCGGTGCGGCGTCTCGCGGCGGACGCGCAGATCATCCCGTGCGTGCTCGGCGGTGACAGCGAGATCCTCGACTGGGGGCGGGCGAAGCGGCTCTTCACCCCGGTGCAGAAGCTGGCGCTCGGCGAACGCGACGGCGGATGCGCCGGCTGCGGCGCGCCACCGGCCTGGTGCCACGGGCACCACCTCGAGTGGTGGGATCGCGACGGCGGCCGCACCGACCTCGACAACGGCGTCTTGCTCTGCACCGGATGCCACCATCGGCTCCACGCCGACGGGTGGGAGATCCGGATCGACGGGCCCGGAATCGACGCGAAGGTGTGGCTGATCCCGCCACCGTGGATCGATGCGCAACGCACCCCGCGACTCGCCGGACGATCCCGTTACACGCTCACCGCCTGACCGGTGGGATGCGGTATGCCCGGCGCCGGTGGGAGTCGGCGGGGCGCACTGACTGCTCGGGCGGTCCGTGCGGCGCGGGCGGGCTGGCGGCGCGGGCGGGCCGGCGGGGCGCAGCATCCGTCCGTGCTAGACTGACTCTTTGTCTGCGCGCCTCCAGCACGCAGTACGTATCCCACACCAGATCGCGGGCCTTCACCGGCCGGATCCGGCGCGGGGTGCAGACAAGGGATCTTGGGTGAGGCCGTCCGGCCTCACGGTACTAAGGAGACATCACTATGGCAGCAGTGTGCCAGGTGACTGGAGCAGTTCCCGGCTTCGGTCACAACATCTCGCACTCGCACCGCCGGACGAAGCGTCGCTTCGACCCGAACGTGCAGAAGAAGACCTACTTCGTTCCGTCGCTGGGTCGCAACATCAAGCTGAACGTTTCGGCCAAGGGCATCAAGGTCATCGACGCTCGCGGCATCGAGGCGGTCGTGCGTGACCTCCAGGCGAAGGGTGTGAAGCTCTAATGGCCAAGAAGGCACAGGACGTCCGTCCGATCATCAAGCTGCGTTCGACCGCGGGCACGGGTTACACCTACGTCACGCGCAAGAACCGCCGCAACAACCCCGACCGCATCGTGCTCAAGAAGTACGACCCGGTCATCCGCAAGCACGTCGATTTCCGAGAGGAGCGTTGATCCATGGCTAAGAAGAGCAAGATCGCGCGCAACAAGCAGCGCCAGGAGGTCGTCGACCGCTACGCCGCCAAGCGCCTTGAGCTGAAGAAGGCGCTCGTTTCGCCGACGTCGACCGACGAAGAGCGCGAAGCCGCTCGCGTGGGCCTGCAGAAGCTGCCCCGCAACGCATCGCCGGTCCGCCTGCGTTCGCGCGACGTCATCGACGGCCGCCCCCGCGGTGTCCTCACGAAGTTCGGCATCTCGCGTGTCCGCTTCCGTGACATGGCGCACCGTGGCGAGCTGCCCGGCGTGACCAAGTCGAGCTGGTAACACTTCGACAGGCTCAGTGACCGCTGAGCTCGTCCGGAAGGCCCGGAGTTCCTCGGAACTCCGGGCCTTATGCATTTGTTCTCGACATCACCCATCGTGGTGTGTATCGTTACAAATCGCTTCACCCCGTCGTTTCGAAGGAGAAACCCGTGCCCGACCTTCGCGCCCGCGCCGTCGTCGATCTCGACGTCCCCGGTCCGGTCATCAGCCGCCACTTGTACGGCCACTTCGCCGAGCACCTGGGGCGCTGCATCTACGGCGGCTTCTACGTCGGCGAGGACTCGTCGATCCCCCACGAGCGCGGCATCCGGCTCGATGTCGTCGAGGCGCTGAAGGGCATCGGCATCCCGAACCTCCGCTGGCCGGGCGGCTGCTTCGCCGACGAGTACCACTGGCGCGACGGGATCGGCCCGAAGGAGTCACGACCGCGCATGGTCAACACCCACTGGGGTGACGTCGTCGAGAACAACCACTTCGGCACGCACGAGTTCATGGACCTGTGCGAGATGCTCGGCGCCGACGCGTACGTCAGCGGCAACGTCGGCAGCGGCAGCGTGCAGGAGATGAGCGAATGGGTCGAGTACCTCACCCGCGACGGCGACAGCCCGATGGCGAGCCTGCGCCGTGAGAACGGGCGCGCCGAGCCGTGGAAGGTGCCGTTCTGGGGCATCGGCAACGAGGCCTGGGGCTGCGGCGGCAACTTCACCGCCCCGCAGTTCGCCTCCGAGGCGCGTCGCTACGCGACCTTCTGCCGCGACCACGGCGACAACAAGCTCTACCGCATCGCCGCCGGCGCGTCCGATGACGACGTGACCTGGACCACGGCGCTGATGGAGGCACTGAACTGCCTCGGCTGCCAGCGCGACCCGAAGAACATCTTCCAGGCGATCTCGTTCCACTACTACACGCTCGCCGGCACGTGGGAGCACAAGGGCAGCGCCACGTCGTTCTCCACCGAGGACTACTACGCGACGATGTCGAAGGCGCAGGACATCGAGCGCATCATCGGCGCGCACGCGCGGATCATGGACGCGTACGACCCGGGCCGCAAGGTCGGGCTCGTGCTCGACGAGTGGGGCACGTGGTGGGACGTCGAGGAGGGCACGAACCCCGGGTTCCTGTACCAGCAGAACACCGTGCGCGACGCGCTCGTGGCCGCCGTCCACTTCGACGCGTTCCACCGCAACGCCGATCGCCTGGTGATGGCGAACATCGCGCAGACGGTGAACGTGCTGCAGGCGATGCTGCTGACGGATGCTGCGACCGGAGCGCTCGTGCTCACGCCGACGTACCACGTCTTCGAGATGAACCGCGGCCACCACGACGCGACCTCGCTCGCCGTCCACGTCCTGGACGCACCGGACGCCCGCGAAGCGGACGGACGACCGCTGCAGGTCGTGTCGGCGTCGGCCAGTACGACGGGCTCGACGGCGCTGCTGTCGCTGAGCAACCTCGACGCCGAGGCATCCCTCACCATCGACGTCGACCTGCGCGGCAGGGACGTGTCATCCGCGACCGCCCGCGTGCTCACCGGCGACTCCGCCGCCGCGCACAACACGGCCGAGGCGCCCGAGGCCGTGGCCCCGGTCGCGCTCGACACCGAGCTCGACGGCGGAACGCTGCGGGTGACGCTGCCGGCGCACTCGTTCGCGACGGTGTCGCTGGAGCTGGCCTGACGGCCGGGCGGACTGCCCACGGATAGAGTTCAGCAATGGCCACCCTGCACGACGTCGCCAAGGCCGCCGGCGTCTCGCCGATGACCGTGTCGAACGTGCTCAACAAGCACCCGCACGTGCGGGCCGAGACGCGTGAGCGCGTGCTCAAGGCGATCGACGATCTCGGTTATCGCGTGAACGTCGCCGCGCGCAACCTGCGCGCGGGGCGCACCAACACGATCGGGTTCGCGGTGCCGGAGGTGGATCGGCCGTACTTCGCGCAGCTCGCGGCGCGCGTCATCGCGAGAGCGCAGGACGCGGGGTACCGCGTGGTGATCGAGCAGACCGGCGCCGATCGCGAGAACGAGCTGTCGGCCATCGTGTCGTCCCGCACGCGCATGTACGACGGGCTCATCCTCTCGGCCGTCGGACTGGGCTCGGCGGACCGCGACCTGCTGACGACCGACGTGCCGATGGTGATCCTCGGCGAGAGCGTCTTCGGCTCGCCGGTCGACCACATCGCGCTGCCCAACGAGGACGGCACCTACGCGGCGACGATGCACCTCATCGACCAGGGGTGCCGGCGCATCGCGATGATCGAGGGTGACGACGTCAGCCGCCTCAGCGTCACCTCCCTGCGCCACGCGGGCTACCGCCGGGCGCTCGAGGAGCGCGGCCTCGACCCCGATCCCTCGTTCGTCGTCGAGCTGCACGAGCTGTCGCCCGAGGGCGGGCGCCGCTCGGCGCACGAACTCGTCGACCGCGGCTCGGCGATCGACGGCGTCGTGTGCATCACCGACACCGTCGCGCTGGGCGTCATCCGCGGGCTCGCCGATCGCGGCGTCTCGGTCCCCGGCGACGTGAAGGTCGTCGGCTTCGACGACATCCTCGAGGCCCGGTACAGCGTGCCGAGCCTCACCACCATCGACCCCGACCACGACGAGGTCGCCCGGCTCGCTGTCGACCTTCTGCTCGCGCGGCTGGCGGATTCGCCCGACTGGCAGCCCAAGGAGCACGTGACCGGGTTCCGCGTGGTCGCACGGGAGTCGACCGGATGAACCCCGCATGAGGGTTCGGGGCCGGCTCTAGACCGGTTGTAACGATACAGGTAGCATTCAGTCCACTTCCGCTGGTCGAAGGAGATCACGTGACAGTCATCGAAGAGAGGCCAGAGGCCGACACGCGGGTCCTCGTGACGGCGGGCAGGCGCATGTCGCGCTGGCTGCGCCAGCCGGTCGGCAGCCACGGCCCCGTCTACCGCGCCGATCGGGTGCGGATCAGCCTGTTCCTGGTCCCGATGATCATCGTGTTCATCGTGCTGTTCGCGATCCCGCTCGCGCAGTCGCTGTGGTGGAGCTTCACGGACTTCAACGGGTACTCGTCGGACGCGCAGTTCGTCGGGTTCCGCAACTACGCGAACGTCTTCACCGACCCCTCGATGCTGGCGGGCCTGAGCTTCACGATCCTGTTCACGCTCGCCACGACGATCATCATCACGGCGCTCGCCATCCCGCTCGCCGTGGTCCTCGACCGGGCGTTCTTCGGCCGCAACGCGGTGCGGGCGATCTTCTTCTTCCCCGCGATCCCCTCGGTCGCGATCCTCGGACTGGTGTGGGGGTTCATCCTCAACCCGCTGGGATCGGGAGCGCTCAACTCACTGCTGATGTCGATCGCGGGCATCGGGCCGATCCCGTGGCTGTCGAACAGCACGCTGGCGCAGATCAGCGTGATCGCCGTCGCGGTCTGGACCTCGACCGGCTGGCACGCGATCCTCTACCTCGCCTACCTGCAATCGATCCCCGGCGACTACTACGAGGTCGCCCGCATCGACGGTGCGTCGGGGCTCCAGCGCTTCTTCTACATCACGCTTCCGCTCCTGCTGCCGGCGATGACGGTGAGCTGGCTGCTGCTCATGACGGGCGGGCTCAAGGTCTACGACCTGCCCATCACGCTGACCAAGGGCGGTCCCGGCTTCTCGACCTTCACGATCACCCAGACGATCATCCAGAACGGCGTCTCGCAGGCGAAGTACGGGCAGGCGTCGGCGCTCGCGGTGATCTTCATGATCGCGGTCGGGGCGATCGTCGCCCTGCAGCTCTTCCTCTCCCGCCGCCTCGAGGGGAGGTTCTCATGAGCGTCCGCGAAGCCGCTGCGCCCGCAGCATCCGTCCCCGCCCTCAAGGTGCGCCGTCGCGAACGCGTGCTGTCGCGCCCGGGCGCGATCATCACCAGCGTCGTCATGATCCCGCTCGCCGTACTGGTGGGGCTGCCGTTCTACTACCTCGTCATCAACACGCTCAAGACGCAGGCCGAGACCACGGCGGCTCCGCTGGCGCTGCCGACGACGTTCAACCTCGACAACTACATCCGCGTGTTCACCGAGGTCCCCGTCGCGCAGGCGTTCCTCAACACGCTCTACGTGACTGTCGCCTCGATCCTGCTCATGCTGCTGATCGGCTCGATGGCGGCGTTCTCGGTCATCATGCGGACGTCGCGGCTGATGGTCGTGCTGCTGGTGATCGCGTTCCTCGTGCCCGGCCAGGTGACCCTGATCCCGCTGTACCGGCTGCTGAGCGACGCGCGGCTCGTCGACACCCTCGAGGGGCTCATCATCCTCTACTCCGCCGGGGCGGTGTTCTGCTACTTCCTCATCGTCGGCTACATGCGCACGCTCCCCGGCGAGGTGATCGAGGCCGCGCGCATCGACGGCGCAGGCCCCTGGCAGATCTACTGGCGGATCGCCCTCCCGCTCATCAGGCCGATCCTGGTGACGGTCGGCGTCTTCCAGACGATGTGGGTCTGGAACGACTTCCTGCTGCCGGTGGTCTTCATCAGCTCGACCGAGAAGCAGACCCTCGTCCTGCAGACCTACAAGGCGGTCGGCGAGTTCACGACCGACTGGCCGATGTTCCTGACGCTCAGCGTCATCGTCCTGATCCCGATGGTGATCTTCTTCATCGCGATGCAGCGCCACATCGTGCGCGGCCTCATCGCGGGAAGCGTCAAGGGCTGAGATGCACCGCTCGCACGGCGGTACACGCGGATGCTTCCGCGACCTGTAACGATCCAACAACCGAAAGGCACAGCAATGACGCACACCTTCCCCTCCGCCCGGGCGTCGCTCCGGCTGGCCGCCGGCGCCGCCGCGCTCGCCACGGCCGTGGCGCTCGCCGGCTGCTCCGGAGCGCCCGCCGACGACCGGACCGTGCTCACGTTCTTCTCGTGGTCGAACGAGGAGACCATGACGCCCGTGATCGAGGCCTTCGAGGAGGAGAACCCCGACATCCGCATCGAGTTCTCCTCGGCGCCGCCGGTCGCGGAGTACATCTCCACCCTGCAGAACCGCCTCGGCTCCAACACCGCCGCCGACGTGTTCCTCATCGCCGCCGAGAACAAGACGAACCTCATCGAGGGCGGGTTCGTCGAGGACCTCAGCGACGAGCCCTTCATGGACGTCGCGTCGGAGTTCAACACGGCGACGTACGCGGGTCCCGGCGGCGAGGCGTACGGGCTGTCCATCTCGTCGTGGGCATCGGGCATCCTCTACAACGAGGACCTGCTCGCCGAGCACGGCTACGACGAGTTCCCCACGGACTGGGACTCGTTCGTCGAGATGCTCACCACGCTCAAGAGCGCCGGCGTCGTGCCGTTCCTCGAGTCGTGGCAGGGCTTCCCGACCTCCCTCGGCTCGGCTGTCGGCCTCGCGAACTTCGAGCAGGGCGGCGACGTCGACGCGCAGATCTTCGCGGGCGAGTCGACGTTCGAGGACCTGTGGACCGACCCGCTCACCCCGTGGGACGAGCTCATCGCCGACGGCGTGCTGAGCCCCGACATGGTCGGCCTCACCGGTGACCAGGTGCGCGACGAGTTCGTCGGCGGGCGCGTCGCGATGATCACGACCGGCCCGTGGGACGTCGGCACGATCCGCGAGGCGAACCCCGACATCGACTTCACGTTCGCCGGCGTGCCCCAGGAGGGCGGCGAGCCCTTCTTCACCGGCGCCGCGTCGCCGGGCTACGCCATCAACACCGCCGCCAAGGAGCCGGAGGCCGCGAAGAAGTTCCTGGAGTTCCTGGCCAGCGAGGAGGGTGTGCGCATCTTCCAGGAGCAGACCAACGACATGACGACCACGTCGAACTACACGCCGACGATCGACGAGTCGCTCGAGGTGCCGTTCCAGGCGCTGCTCGACGGCAAGTTCTATCTGCCGATGATCTCGTGGCCGAAGTACCAGGACGCGCTCTACACCGAGCTGGTGGCGCAGATCCAGCTCATGGCGCAGGGTCAGGCCACTCCGGCCGACGTCGGGGCGGCCCTCGACGCGAAGCTCGCGCAGGAGTCCGGCGAGTAGTCGCGGCCCGCTCGAAGGCCCGGGGTTCTTCCGAACTCCGGGCCTTCCGCGTTGTCAAGCACCGTGCGCGCCGCCGCCGGCGGGCGCGAGGATGGATCCATGCCGCTGGACCCGTTCTTCGAAGAGCGCCTGCGGGTGCACCGCAAGTACATGTTCGATCAGGCGATGAGCACCGTGAGAACCCGGATCACCGCGCTCTGGCCGTTCAGTCGCGGGCCGATCCTGCCCGCCGCCGCGCCGGCCTCGGACGCGACCACGAAGCCGGCGAAGAAGGCGACCTCCGGGCCGGCCGTCGGCCCGCACGCTCGGGCGCGCGCCCGACACCGTCGCGCCGCGCTGGCGTGGGACCGCACCGAGCTCAGCACCGTCGGCACTCCCGGTCCCGAGGTGCGCATCACCGAGCACACGGTGCCCGTGCCGGGTCATCCGTCCGTGCGCGTGCGGATCTACCACCCGTCCGTCGTGGGCGCGACGCCGGTGCCGGCCGTGCTGGCGTTCTTCGGTGGCGCGTTCCGCATCGGGGGGATCGACTATCCGACAACGGATGCCGCGTACCGCCGCCGCTGCGTCGACGCCCATGTCGCGATCGCCGCGGTCGACTACGCCCTCGCGCCCGAGCACCGCTACCCGGTGCAGATCGAGCAGGGCTACGCCGCGTTGCAGTGGCTGTTCGCGTCGGCCGGCGAGGTCGGGATCGACCCGAGCCGGATCGGCGTGCTGGGCATCTCGGCGGGCGGCTGCCTCGCGGCCGCGGTCACTCTGGTCAACAGGGACCGCGCGGGGCACCGGCTCGGCGTGCAGGTGCTCGAGGTGCCCGTCGTCGACCTCACCGGCGCCCACATGGACCTCGGCGCGATGCGCGCACTGCGCATCCCCCGCTTCCTGACGGTGCGCGAGCTGCGCTCGGTCGCACGGACGTATCTCACACGCCCGGCCGACGCGCGCGAGGCATACGCATCGCCCTTGCGCGCCGCGTCGCACGAAGGGCTGCCGCCGGCTGTGATCCTCACGGCCGAGTACGACCCGCTGCGCGGGGACGGCGATGCGTATGGTGCTGCGCTCCGCCGGGCCGGCGTCGATGCGAGCGTCGTGCGGTATCAGGGCGTGACCCACGACACCCCGATCTTCACCGGCGCGCTGCCGGCGGCCCGCCGCTGGCACGACGACGTCGTGGCCGCGCTGCGGCGGCTGCACGCCTGACTCGTGCGCCGCGCTCGGGACGTTTCGTCTCGCTCGTTCCTCGCTCGCTCA
>JAVBUG010000281.1:0-4397 GCA_031555515.1 Microbacterium sp.
CGAAGGCCGCGGCGACGCCGGCGGCGACCGACGATTGCAGCAGGGTTCGACGACTGATGTCCATGGTGATGACTCCTCGATGAATCCGTGGAGCCGTCGCTGGCCCCGACCGCCACCGAAACTAGGACGACGGCTCGCTCGCGCTGATCAATCGGACAAAATCGGTCAGGACCGGCGAACCCGCGTCCGCCGCAGACGAGGTGTCCAGAACGACAGGCACACCGCCGTGGGTCTCGTACTGAGCGAGTTCGACCGCGACGGCGGCGCTCGGGGCGCACGCGGAGTGCACGAGGACGATGGACCGCGGGCGCTGCCCTCGAAGGAGCCGGACGATGTCGGCCGCCCGGTCGGACGCCACCGGGCATGCGGTGATCTGCGCGAGGAGACCCGCCTCCTCGGCGAGCATGTGGACCTGCTCGGCGGTGCGCATGAGCATCGGGTCGGTGAGGGCATCGACGACGATGGCCACCGTGCTCGATCTGCGGCGCGCCGTCGCCTGCGCCCGCAGATCGACCATGTACCCGAGTTCCGCTGCGGCTTCGCGCACGCGTCTCGCGTTCTCCGCCCGCACAGTGCGCGTCGACCCGTTGAGCACGCGCGATGCGGTGGATTGCGAGACGCCGGCGGCCTGCGCGACATCGACGAGGGTGGTCTCAGCCATGCCCGGCTCCCGCCCGCAGCGGCGCATCAGCGGTCAGGCCGATCCCGCGCGGCACCTCGGCGAACCGATGCCCGATGACCAGGTGCGTCGAGGCGTCGGGGTGGAGGTTGTCGGGAAGGGGCCGGAAGACGGCATCCGCCTCGCCGTACAGCAGCCGGCCGTCGATGTGGTGGATCGCGTCGTCGCCGGCGAGGCGCCGCCGTTCGACGACCTTCTGGAGCTCGCCCCGGATGGACTGCAGGCTGAGCTTTCCGTCGCCGATCTCCTCCGCGCGGCCCCGCGTTCGGTATGCGGCCGTCTCCCCGTCGCGGACCGGGTCGGCGACGGTGGGTCCCGGGGCCTCCTCGACGATCGGGCACAGGATCGGCGTGACCACCAGCAGCGGCGTCCCGGGGTGCCCGTCGCGGATCGTGGCGATGAAGCCCTCGATCGCCGAGACGAAGGCGCGGCGCCGCATCGCGTCATGGTTGACGACGTTGATGCCCAGCTTGATCGAGATCACCTCGGCCGGGGTGTCGCGGATCGTGCGCGCCGCGAACGGATCGACCAGCGCGTTGCCGGCGAAGCCGAGGTTCGTGAGCTCCAGGCCCGCTTCCCGCGCGGCGACGGCCGGCCAGGTGCGGCTGGGTGACGCGGCACCGGCCCCGTGGCTGATGGAGCTGCCGTGGTGCACCCATCGGGCCCGCTCGGGTGGCGGCGGGGCCACGGCGCCGTCCGCCCTCAGCCCGGTGATCGTGACCGTCTCCTGGTGCGGAAGCCAGATCTCGACGTTCGCCGTTCGCCCGGGAAGGTCGGTGAAGACGATCGTGGTGGCGGGTGCGTGGTCCGGCTCGGCGATCTTGGACGCGAAGTGCAGGCGATACAGGCCGTGGTCCTGCGCGTGGCGCCGGGCGACGAGCTCGCCGTCGACCACGAGGTCGAAGGCGCCGGGCGGCGGGACGACCCCGACCGCTCCCCCGTCGAGCCCGTCGACGGCGACGGGCCTCAGCACGCGCACGCCGAGCTCGACGGTGCGCGCGTCGGTGGTGAAACAGACCCGCACACCGCAGCCTTGCGTGGCGGCGCGGCGCACCCAGTCGTCGGGCAGCATCGCCATCGCCTCCGGCGTCAGCCGTGTGGGCCGGATGCCGTCATCCGTCAAGCCGAGGTGCGCGGCGCCCCGGATCTCGACGCCGTCGAGCGGCACGTCGCGCAGCACCCCTCACCCGCCGCTGCCGAGTTCTGCGCGGCGCAGGCGTCGCATCTCGACGCCGACTCCCGCCAGGGCGAGCAGCCCGCCCGCGATGAGGACGAGGGGCGGGTACATCCACGCGAACACCGCGACCCCGCCGATCGCCGCGGCGAGCAGCGCCGAGCCCGCCACGTCGGTCCACGTCAGCCGGAGTGCCTCACGCACCTGCCGGCGCCACGGGGTGCCGGGCACCCAGCCTGCCGCGAAACGCACCGCGATCAGCACGGCTAGGCCGGCCGCCCCGAGGAGGACGATGGTGACCGCCCCCTTGCCCGGCACGTCCACGAACGTGAGGAGCCAGAGATCGAAAGCGACGGCCAGCAGTGCCGCGACGAGGGCGATCCCCGGGACGAGCAGTGTGCGCAGCGCGGTTCCGAGGTCCTCGAGGAGGGAGCGGATGCCGTCGCCCTCACCCGCGACGTGGCGCTTGAGGTGGCGCGCGCCCGCCGCCAGGCCCGCGAGGGCCGTGACGGCGGGCAGCACGCAGACTGCCACGACGATCCCGACGAGCAGCGTCTCGCCGAACAGCGCGAAGCCGGCGGAATGCAGCATCCGTCTCTTCGTCGTCCGCGCGCGTGCCATGTCAGCCCTTCAGTCCCGACGACGCCATGCCGCCGATGATGTACCGCTGGAAGACCAGGAAGAAGACAAGCACCGGCACGAGCGCGAGCACGGCCATCGCCATCTGCGCGCCGAAGTCCGAGGTGGACGTGGCGTCCACGTACAGGCGCAGCGCGATCGGCATCGTGTACAGGTCGGGGTCCTTCAAGTACAGCAAGGGCCCGAAGAAGTCGTTCCACGTCCAGATGAAGGCGAAGATCGCCGTGGTGACGAGCGCCGGCCGCATCAGCGGCAGCATGATCGAGAAGAAGATGCGACCGTGCCCGGCGCCGTCCAGGCGCGCGGCCTCGTCGAGGTCGCGCGGCACGCCGCGCATGAACTGGACGATGAGGAACACGAAGAACGCCTCGGTCGCCAGGTACTTGCCCAGCAGCAGCGGGAAGTACGTGTTCACGAGGCCGGCCTGACTGAACACGATGTACTGCGGGATGATCACGACGTGGAACGGGAGCAGCAGCGTCCCGATCATGAGCCCGAACCAGATGCCGCGGCCGGCGAACGAGATGCGTGCGAAGGCGTAGGCCGTGACGGCCGACGAGGCCACCACGCCGATCACCGCGAGCACGGCGAGCGCCATCGAGTTGCCGAAGAACGTCCAGAACGAGATCCCGGCGATGCCGTCGAACGCCTTCGCGAAGTTGGCGAAGGTGAACTCCTTGGGCAGCAGCCCCACGTCGCCGACGATCTGGTCGCTCGGCTTGAAGGACGACAGGATCATCCACGCCGCGGGGTACAGCACGACGACCAGGAGTGCGAGCGACAGGACGTGGAAGGCGACCGATCTGGCCATCGCCTTCGGCGTCCGGCGACGGCGGTTCGCAGACCCCGCGCGGGAGCCCGTCGTGATCGCCCGAGTGGTCATGAGCTCGTCGGTGAGCGTCATCGCGAGTCACCTCCGTAGTGCACCCAGAACTTCGAGCTGCGGAAGAAGATGAGCGTGATGATGCCGACGACGATCAGCAGGATCCACGCCATCGCCGACGCGTAGCCCATCCGCAGCTCCACGAAGCCCTTCGTGTACATGTACAGCGTGTAGAAGAGGGACGAGCCGGCGGGGCCGCCGGTGCCGTCCGAGATGATGTAGGCCGAGGCGAACACCTGGAAGGCGTTGATCGTCTCGAGGAGCAGGTTGAAGAAGAGCACCGGCGAAAGCATCGGCAGCGTGATGCTCCAGAAGCGGCGCCACCAGCCGGCGCCGTCGACGTCGGCCGCTTCATACAGCTCCTGCGGGATGTCCTTCAGGCCGGCGAGGAAGATCACCATCGGCGCGCCGAACTGCCACGTGGCGAGCAGGATGAACATCGGCATCGTGTAGTCGGGGTTGCCGACCCAGCCGCCCCAGTCCAGGCCGAGGGCGGCGCCGATGCGGTCGACGATGCCGTTGTCGATGAACATCGCCCGCCACACGATGGCGATGGAGACGGATGCCCCGATCAGCGACGGCGCATAGAACGCCGAGCGGTAGAAGCCCTGCCCGCGCCGGCTGTTGTTGAGGAGCATCGCGACGGCGAGCGCTGTCGCGAGCTTGATCGGCGTGCCGATCAGGACGTAGACGAGCGTCACCTGGGCCGACTGCAGGAAGCGCGGGTCGGCGAAGAGCTGCTCGTAGTTCTGCAGCCCGACCCACTGCGGCGGCTGGAAGAGGTTGTAGGTGGTGAAAGAGAGGTAGAGCGACGCGACCATCGGTCCCGCGGTGAGCAGGAAGAACCCCAGCAGCCACGGAAGGAGGAACGTGTAGCCGGCACGGTTCTCGTGACCGTGCGTACCGGAGCGGCGGCGCTTCTGTCGGGTTGTCGGGGGCGCGGCCGTGGGCCGCGCCCCGCCCGGGGGGCCCGGCCCCGGGGGCACGGATGGGGAGGGCAATTGAACAATCGGCGGGAACAG
>JAVBUG010000089.1:0-9851 GCA_031555515.1 Microbacterium sp.
CGGCCGCCGCCGTGCTCGGCCGCTTCGACGTCACCGCCGAAGAAGCACGGGACCTCCGTCACGGCAAGCGGCTCCTCGGCGCGGCCGAGCGGCTCCCCGCCACCCCGACCGCGGCGATCGACCCGGACGGCGTGCTCGTCGGCATCGTCGAGCGCCGCGGCGCCGACGTCAAGAGCGCCATGAACATGCCCGAGGAGGCCGCCCGATGATCCTGTGGTTCACGATCGCGCAGGTCGCCGTCGCCGTCGTCGCGGGCCTGTTCTGCGTGATCGCCGGACTCGCAGGCCGCCGCCCGAGCGACTGGACGGTGGGTTCGCTCGCGCTCGTCGAACTGCTGCTGCTCGTGCAGGTCGTCATCGCGATCATCGCGCCGTTCGCCGGAAATCCGCCCTCGGGGAGTCTCCTCGAGTTCTGGGTCTACCTCGTCTCGGCGGTCCTGCTGCCGGTCGCGGCCGTCGCGTGGGCGCTGCTCGAGCGCAGCCGCTGGAGCACGGTCATCCTCGGCATCGCGGCCCTCTCGATCGCCGTGATGGTGTGGCGCATGTACGTCATCTGGACCGTCCAGGTCGCCTGACGAAGCCGCGGCCCCGGCGACACGAACTAAACTCGTCTGGTTATGTCGACCACTCCCGCTCGCCCCCGCATGACCGGCATCGGCCGCGTGCTCGTGATCGTCTACGCGATCATGGCCCTCGGTGCCACCGGTCGGTCCTTCGTGCAGATCGTCCAGCGTTTCGACGAAGCGCCGGTCGCCTACACGCTCTCGGCGCTCTCGGCTGTCGTCTACGTCGTCGCGACGCTCGCGCTGGTGTTCGCCGGCCGCCGCGGCTGGTACATCGTGGCATGGGTGGCGATCGTGTTCGAACTCGTCGGCGTCCTGGTCATCGGCACCCTCAGCCTCGTCATGCCCGGGCTCTTCGCGCACTCGACCGTCTGGTCGTGGTTCGGCATGGGCTACCTTTTCGTGCCGCTCGTGCTGCCGTTCCTCGGCATCTGGTGGCTCGCGACCCACCACCCCTCCTCCGAGGCGCAGACGCCGGCACCCGCGGCGGTCGCGTCGTGATCGTCTTCCGCGATCCGAGCGAGGTGCCCGCGGGCTTCGGACCCTCCGTCGTCGCGATCGGCAAGTTCGACGGCGTGCATTCGGGGCATCGTGCGGTCATCGATCGGGCGAGAGTGGATGCTGCGGCCTCGGGTGCTCGGGTCGTCGCGGTGACCTTCGACCGCAACCCGCTGGCGCTCCTGCGTCCCGAGATCTGCCCCGACAGCCTCGTCGGCGTCGAGCAGAAACTCCGTCTGCTGGCCGACGCCGGCGTCGACGCGACGCTCATGCTCACCTTCGACCGGGCACTCGCCGACCTCGGCGCGCGGGAGTTCGTCGAGCACGTGCTGGTCGGCGCGCTGGGCGTGCGGATCGTCATGGTCGGAGCAGACTTCCGCTTCGGCCGCGGCGGCGCCGGCAACCCAGAGCTGCTGCGCGAACTCGGACCCGAGTTCGGCTTCGAGGTCGACGTCGTGGACGACGTCCGCGCCATCGACGCCGGTCGCCGGGTCTCGTCGACCTGGGTACGCGAACTGCTCGACGCCGGGGACGTGGCCGGCGCCACGCGTCTGCTCGGCCGCCCGCATTCGGTGCGCGGCGAAGTGCTCCACGGCCTCAAGCGCGGCCGCGAGCTGGGCTTCCCGACCGCGAATCTCTCGGCCGATCTCGAAGGCTTCGTGCCGGCCGAGGGCGTCTATGCCGGATGGCTGGTGGATGAGGGGATGCCGCGGGACGGGGCATCCGAGCCTCGCAGCAGCGTGAGGTATCCCGCGGCGATCAGCATCGGCACCAACCCCACCTTCGACGACGTCGAGGTGCGTCAGGTCGAGGCGTACGTGCTGGACGAGACCGACCTCGACCTCTACGGACACGTCGTCGAGATCGAGTTCGTCTCGCGGATCCGCGGCATGGTCGCGTTCGAGGGGATCGAACCTCTCATCGCGCAGATGGGCGACGACATCGAGCGCGTGCGGCGCGAGCTGACCTGACGCGCCGGGCGGCAGCATCCGTCCGCCGACGGCCGTGCGCGCACGACCCGTAGACCCGCACACCTGCGCGCCCCTACGATCGAGGCGTGCCCGCGCTGGACCTGCTGGCGGCCGCCGGTTCCGCCGATTCCCCCAATCTGTGGGGCGCGCTGGGGTGCGCGGTCGCGTACTCCGCCTCGTTGCTCGCGACGCTCGACGCGTTCGCCGATCTGATCCTCGCGCGCGGCGACTCGCCGGCGGGGCGATTGACGCCGGGCATCGGCATGAAGTTCGCCTCGAAGCTCATCGCCGCGGCGATCGCGGTGGTGTCGGCGGCCATCGTCCTCGCACTCGATGACAACTGGTTCGCGTTCACGACGCTGTCTATCGCGTTCATCGTCGTGGTGGGTATCGGCGTGGTCGTCCTGCTGAGGCAGGCGAAGGTCGCCGCGCCGCCTCCGGCGAGCACCGGCGGTTGAGGCATCCGCTCCGTTCCTTCGCCGATGCGCGTGCTCATCTGAGCAAAGTCTGTGCAGATGTTGGCGCGCGCTCCGGTCTGTGACACCCTTGAGGGGACGACGAAGGGAGGATCGTGGACGCCGTCGACGAACTTCTCTCGATCCGCGCTGCCGAGCTCTACTACGAGGAGAACCTCACCCAGGAGGAGATCGGGCGTCATCTCCAGATCACGCGCTGGAAGGTCGGGCGCCTCCTCACCCAGGCGAAAGAGGAGGGTTTCGTCCGCATCGAGATCCTCCACTCCCGCGCCCGCCGACCGCAGCTTGAGCGGCGCCTCCGCGATGAGCGCGGTCTGGCCGACGCCGTCGTGGTCTCGCGCGCGGGCGTCCGCAGCGAGGACGAGCTCCAGCAGCGCGTCGCGCAGGCCTGCGCCGACTACCTCGCAGCCCTGAGACCGAGCCCGGCGGTGCTCGGCGTCAGCTGGGGGCGCACGCTGACCGACATCGCACACCACCTGCGCGACGGCTGGTCGCGCGGCACCGATGTCGTGCAGATCAACGGCGGCGTCAGCATGAGCCAGCGACCCGGAACCGCGGCGGCGACCGCGGTCAGCATCGCGCAGAAGGGCGGGGGCACGGCGGCGCTGCTGCCGAGCCCCGCGATCCTCGAGCAGCGCGCGACGAAGGAGGCCATCGAGGCCGACCGCGTCGTCGCCCGCGTGCTCGACGCCGCGCGTTCGGCGAACGCGTACCTGTTCAGCGCCGGCGCGGCCGACCACGACTCGGTGCACGTCGACAGCGGCTATCTCACGACGGCCGACATCGACCGCCTCGTCGAGGAGGGCGCGGTCGGCGACGTCGTCGGGCGGTACATCGACGCCGACGGGCGCGTCGTCGACGCCGGCCTCGACGCGCGCACGGTCGGCCTCTCGCTCGATGATCTGCGCCGCGCCGACATCGCCATCGCGGCCATCACCGGCACGCCCAAGCGGGCGATCGCTGCCGCTGTCGTCGCCTCGGGCCTGTGCACCGTGCTCGTCACCGACGAATCCACGGCGCAGCACCTGCTCGACGAGTGAGCCTCGGCGTCGGCATCCGATTTCCCATCCCAACGAAAGCCAGGTCAGGACATGTCAGGCACCTCCATCGTGACGCTGCCCGAGCGGGCCGTCGAGCTGCTCGGCGGGCAGCCCGATGACACGACGCTGCGGCGCTACCTCCACGGGCTCCCCGGCGTCGACGCGGTCGGCCTCGAGCAGCGCGCCGCCGCGCTCGGCACCCGCTCCATCAAGACCACGTCGAAGGCGTGGGCGCTCGACAAGATCATCGAGCTCATCGACCTCACCACGCTCGAAGGCGCCGACACGCCGGGCAAAGTGCGCTCGCTGGTCGCGAAGGCATTGAATCCGGACGCCTCCGACCCGACGTGCCCGCGCGTCGCAGCCGTCTGCGTCTACGGCGACATGGTGCCGTATGCCGTCGAGGCGCTCGGCGCCGCGCACGGCGACCCCGACGACGGACTCGTGTCGGTGGCAGCCGTCGCCACGGCGTGCCCGAGCGCCCGCGCGTCGCACGCCGACAAGCAGCCCGACACGGCGGAGGCGGTCGCGCACGGCGCGGACGAGATCGACATGGTCATCGACCGCGGGGCGTTCCTCGCGGGGCGCTACGGGCTCGTCTTCGACCAGATCGCCCGAGTGAAGCAGGCCTGCCGTCGCGAGGACGGCTCGTACGCGTCGCTCAAGGTCATCCTCGAGACCGGCGAACTCAACACCTACGACAACATCAAGCGCGCGTCGTGGCTCGCGCTCCTCGCGGGCGGCGACTTCATCAAGACCTCGACCGGCAAGGTGCAGCCGGCGGCGACGCTGCCCGTGACGCTCCTCATGCTCGAGGTCGTGCGCGACTGGCACCGCGCGACCGGTGAGAAGGTCGGCGTGAAGCCGGCCGGAGGCATCCGCACGTCGAAGGACGCCATCAAGTACCTCGTCACCGTCGCCGAGACCGTGGGCGAGGAGTGGCTGCAGCCGCACCTGTTCCGGTACGGGGCATCCAGTCTCCTCAACGACGTGCTGCTGCAGCGGCAGAAGCTGAAGACCGGCCACTACTCCGGCGCCGACTACGTGACCATCGACTGAGACCAGGGACCAGAAGACATGAGTTTCCTCGAATACGCACCGGCCCCCGAGTCCCGCGCGATCTTGAACCTGCGCGATGAGTACGGGCTGTTCATCGACGGCGAGTTCCGTCCCGGATCGGGCGAGTCGTTCGCCACCATCTCGCCCGCCGACGAGAAGCACATCGCGGCCATCGCCTCGGCGAGCGACGCCGACGTCGACGCCGCCGTCGCGGCCGCGCGCCGCGCCTACGACAAGACGTGGTCGAAGATGAGCGGCCGCGACCGCGGCAAGTACCTGTTCCGCATCGCGCGCCTCGTCCAGGAGCGCGCCCGTGAGCTCGCGGTGGCCGAGAGCCTCGACAACGGCAAGCCCATCAAGGAGAGCCGCGACGTCGACGTGCCCCTGGTCGCCGCGTGGTTCTTCTACTACGCCGGCTGGGCCGACAAGCTCGACTACGCCGGCCTCGGCGCCGACCCGCGCTCGCTCGGAGTCGCCGGGCAGGTGATCCCGTGGAACTTCCCGCTGCTCATGCTCGCGTGGAAGATCGCTCCTGCGCTCGCCGCAGGCAACACCGTCGTGCTCAAGCCGGCCGAGACGACGCCGCTGTCGGCGCTCATCTTCGCCGAGATCCTGCAGCAGGCCGACCTGCCCCCGGGCGTCGTCAACATCGTGACGGGCGCCGGGGCCACCGGCGCGGCGCTCGTGCGGCACCCCGACGTGAACAAGGTCGCCTTCACCGGCTCCACCGCCGTCGGCCGTGAGATCGCGAAGGCCGTCGCCGGCACCGACAAGAAGCTCACGCTCGAGCTCGGCGGCAAGGCCGCGAACATCGTGTTCGAGGACGCCCCCATCGACCAGGCGATCGAGGGCATCGTCAACGGCATCTTCTTCAACCAGGGGCACGTGTGCTGCGCCGGCAGCCGCCTGCTCGTGCAGGAGTCGATCCACGACGAGGTCGTCGACCGGCTGAAGCACCGCCTCTCGACGCTGCGCCTCGGCGACCCGCTCGACAAGAACACCGACATCGGCGCCATCAACTCGCGCGAGCAGCTCGACCGCATCAAGGAGCTGAGCAAGGTCGGCGAGGAGGAAGGCGCCGAGCGCTGGAGCGCGCCGTGCGTCATCCCCGACAACGGGTTCTGGTTCGCGCCGACGATCTTCACCAACGTGCAGGCGTCGCACCGCATCGCGCGCGATGAGATCTTCGGCCCGGTGCTCTCGGTGCTGACCTTCCGCACGCCCGCCGAGGCGATCGAGAAGGCCAACAACACCCCGTACGGTCTGTCGGCCGGCATCTGGACCGACAAGGGCTCGCGCATCCTCGCCGTCGCCGACCGCCTCCGTGCGGGCGTCGTGTGGGCGAACACGTTCAACCGGTTCGACCCGTCGTCGCCGTTCGGCGGCTACAAGGAGTCCGGCTACGGCCGCGAGGGCGGCCGCCACGGACTCGCCGCTTACCTCAAGGGCGCGCCCGCCGTCGGAACCGGCGCCGCCCGCGTCGAAGCCGGCCGTTCGAAGAAGGAGGTCTCGGCATGAGCAAGCGACTGACCGTTCCCAAGACGTACAAGCTCTACATCGGGGGCGCCTTCCCGCGCAGCGAGTCGGGTCGCACCTACGAGGTGGCGACGCCGAAGGGCGACTTCCTCGCGAACGCCGCGCTCGCCTCCCGCAAGGACGCCCGGGATGCCGTCGTCTCGGCCCGCGGTGCCGTCAAGGGCTGGTCGGGCGCCACCGCGTACAACCGCGGTCAGGTGCTCTACCGCGTCGCCGAGATCCTCGAGGGCCGTCGCGCCCAGTTCGTGGACGAGATCGTGCAGCAGACGGGCGTCTCCGCCGCGGTCGCCGGCGCCGAGGTCGACGAGTCGATCGATCGCTGGGTCTGGTACGCCGGCTGGTGCGACAAGTTCGGCCAGGTCGCCGGCAACGGCAACCCCGTCGCCGGTCCGTACTTCAACATCTCGGTGCCCGAGCCCACGGGCGTCGTCGGCGTCATCGCTCCGCAGGACACCGCGCTCGTCGGCCTCGTGTCGGCCATCGCCCCCGCGCTTGTGACCGGCAACTCCGTGGTCGTGGTGGCCTCGGAGCGCTACCCGTTGTCGGCGATCTCGCTCGCCGAGGTGCTCGCGACCAGCGACGTGCCCGGCGGAGTCGTCAACGTGCTCACCGGCTCGCCCGCCGAGATCGCCCCGTGGCTCGCCTCGCACCCCGACGTGCACGCGCTCGACCTCGTCGGCGCCGGCGACCTGGACTGGATCGACCTGCAGATCGCCGCGGCCGAGACGCTCACGCGGGTGCTCCCGCCGGAGAACGGGACGGATGCTGCGGCCCCGAGCCTCGCCCGCATCACCGCGTTCACCGAGACGAAGACGGTCTGGCACCCCAAGAGCCTCGTGTAGCGAGCGCGGGACTGCCGACGGAAGGAGCGGAACGGTTGCCTCAGGACGAGCATCCGTTCCGCTCCGTCGTCGTCCCCCACCACGCCATGGCGAGACCGCGCAACAGCACCACCGCCGGTGGTCGGCGGGTGCGATCGTGCGTTCTCGTTCGCCGTTGTGAGGGTCAGCGCCTTCTGTCATAGTGAGCGGCACGCGGAATGCACGCGATCAATGGTGATCGAGGAGCAGGCCATGACCCTCGCCGAGTCCCTCTTCACTCTTTCTCTCGTGGCATACCTGATCGCGCGTTTTGCGATGGGTGCGGCGCCGCCCGCACTCGGGTGGATCTGGGTGCTCCTGCTGTTCACCGTCAACGTGCTCGGAGTCTGGGTCTTCATCTTCTGGGTCGCCGGTGCGGCCCGTCGTCGCCGCCGCGCGAAGGCCCGTGCCGAGGTCGCCGAGGGCTGACGCGACAGATTCCGTCACGAACTGCAAGGATGGAGCGCATGAGCAGCTGCCTACGCTAGCCCCGTCCGGGGGCGGCGACAACGAAGGGGAAACCCCTATGCGTGGCATGCTCTGCGACCTCCTTTTCCGTCTGTTCGGCCACCGCGTCTGCTGCGGCCGCATCCCCGCGTGGACCGCCCGCGTCGGACAGCGCTGGGATACGTACGATGTCGCACCGCTGAACCTTTACAACGTCGTCTGGCGCGTGCAGAACTGGGTGCGGTGTGGGATGACCGACTAGGTCGAGAACCGCGAAGGCCCTCCTCCCGCAGCGGGAGGAGGGCCTTCGGAAGTCTTGCTGCTCACGCGAACATCTGACGCAGCACCTCGATGTCGCCGACATCGAGCGCCTGCTTGATCAGGTCGGCGTGGGCGGGATTGGGGAAGAGGCCGGACAGGCGGTCCGTGAAGATCGCCCGCATCGCCTCGAGGTCGCCCACCTGGGCCGCATTGCTCATTGCTTCGATCGCGAGCTGGTAGGGGATCTGCTGGTAGCCGGCAGGCGCGCCTGCGGGGTTGAAGTACGGAATCCACGGGATCGAGCCGTCGGGGTGGAGCAGCAGCACCTCACCGGGCTGGATGGTGCGCGTGTGGTTGAGGGTCGCGATGGTGAGCGCGTTGGCGATGCAGAATCGATCACCGATCGCGTACAGCGCGTCACCGGGCTCGACGGTGTAGGTCACGACCCGTCCGTCGTCGTCCAGGCCGACGGTGCCGCCGGCGAGGTCGCGTGCGCCCCGGTCCACCAGGTCTCCGCTCAGGCTGGCGCTCATTCCGCCAAGGTGGATCCAGGCCGGGTTCTCGCAACCCGCAGGACTGTTCTTCGGGATCGCGGTGCCGTTCCCGACGTACACGTAGCCGTCGCCCAGCTCCTCGATCATCTTCTCGCCGATCGGGTCGTCTTCCTCGGGCGTGGGCTCGACGGTCGGCTCGCCGGTCGGCTGGAAGATCGCCCAGGATGACAACTCCGAGTAAGCAGCCGATACGGTCGGGGCGGCGAGCGCGACGAGGCCGCCGACGACGAGCACGGCGACGCCCGTGGTGATCTTGGCGGCGAGGTTCATCCGGACCAACGTACTGGGACGGGGTGTCCCAAAGCGAGGGGGAGGTCAGCGAAGCTCGAGGCCGCCCCACTGACCGGGCTCGCGCAGTTCGCCGTAGTGCACGTCCACGTCGTGATCGGACACAGAGGCGACGCAGGCCAGGAGCGACAGGGTCGGGTAGCCCAGCGGGCGGTTGTCGCGGATGATCGCGCCGTCGTCGGTGGGAGCGAGCTCGGCGGAGCGCTCGAGCACATCGACCCACGGCATCCACCATCGTCCTTCGGCAGCGGGTTCCGTCGACTGGAACTCGCCCAGCCACCGGGCGATGCGCGGTGTTCCGCTGTCGTCGACGTCGTCGTGGGCGATCATGTGCGTGCCGGGCTCGAGCTCGGTCGTCCGCAGCGCGACGCCGTCCCACGTCAGCACCCGGGCGCGCGCACCCTCGACCTCGACGAGGTTGAAGCCGTGCGTCGCCGGCTCGCCGGCGGGGGAGCGGCCAGCGACCGCGTCGAGCACGATGCCGCCGCGCGACACGAGCTCGGACTCGGGGCGCGTCGACTCGTCGGCGCGATTGAGCAGCACGGCCAGTCGCCCCGCCGCCGGGTCCGCGGCGAGCCAGGCGCCACCGGCCCGCACATCCCGCACGCCGACGACGCCGTCGTGGGCCTCGGGCCACCAGCGGCCGAGCGGGTTCCACGGCCGGGCCGGGTCCTCGTCGCGGATCGCGAGCACACGCGTGGGCTCGCCCTCCGATTCGGGGACGCGGATGACGACGGTGCACATTGCGGGGGACTCCTCGGGTGGGTCGGTCGGCCGGTGGGCCGGTGGGCCGGTGGGCCGGTGTTCGGGCAGTCGTGCCAAGATCGGAGGGTGTTCGTCGTAGTCGGGGTCACCGGTGGCATCGCCGCCTACAAGACGGTTCAGCTCGTGCGCCTGCTGGTCAAAGCGGGGCACGAGGTCCACGTCGTTCCCACGGAAGACGCGCTGCGCTTCGTGGGCATGCCGACCTGGGAGGCGATCAGCCGTCACCCCGTGACGACCTCCGTCCACGACGACGTCGCACGCGTGCGACACGTCGCGCTCGGCCAGGCGGCCGACCTCGTGATCGTGGCGCCCGCGACGGCGAACACCCTGGCGTAGATGACCGCGGGACTCGCGGACGACCTCCTCGGAACGACCCTACTCGCCACCACGGCGCCGGTCGTCGTGGCGCCGGCGATGCACACCGAGATGTGGCGGCACCCCTCGACCGTGCACAACCTGGCCGTCCTGCGCGAGCGCGGCGTCATCGTGGTCGGCCCGGAGGAGGGCGAGCTCACCGGCGGCGACAGCGGACCC
>JAVBUG010000243.1:0-27329 GCA_031555515.1 Microbacterium sp.
CTCATCGATCTCCCCCAGGGTCCCCACCCCCCCGCGCCCCCCCCACCCGCCCGCACGCGGCGCCCCCCCCCGGGGGGGGGGGCCCGCCTCGGCGTGTCACGGGTCCCAGACCATGAACGGGCGCAGCTCGAGCTGGCCGTAGCGTGCCATCGGATGCCGCGACGCGATCTCGATCGCCTCCTCCAGGGTCTCGACCTCGAGGATGTCGAAGCCGCAGATGACCTCGGCCGTCTCTACATACGGGCCGCGGCTCGTGAGAACCTTGCCGCCGCGCACCTTCACCACCGTGGAGTCGGCCTGCGGCGCGAGCACCTCGCCGATGACGCGCTTGCCGCTGGCGTCGAGCGGGTCGACCCATAGGTCGACGTCGGACTCGTCGGTCTCGGCATCGGGCTCGAGCGACGTGACGACGAACATCATGTACTTCATGGGGTGATCCTTCCGGTTGCGGCCGGCTGTGCGCCAGCCTCACTCCGGTCGTCGCACGAACCACGACGATCTCGACACTTCCGTGACGCGGATTCTTCGCGCTGTCCGAATCGGCATTCGCGGCCCGATCAGACGACCGCGGATGCCGATTCCGGCCGCGCGGACGAAGGACCCCGACCGCGGACGCCGATTCCGACCGCGGACGCCGATTCCGACCGCGCGGAATCATCCTCCGGGTGGACCCGGATGAGACTCCGGGCTGACGCGGCGCCGCGTCCGGCTCCGTAGCGTCGAAGACATGACCAGCACCACGTCCACCGTCCCGGTCGCCCGCCACCGCGAGCTGTCCACGGCCGCCGCGCTGCTCCTCACGATCGGCGGCAACATCGTCGTCGTGACGATCGCCGCGATCGGAGTCGCAGGCGTCGCCGCGGCCGCCGTCGCCGTGTTCGGCCCGCAGCTGATGGAGCTGCTCTAACTCTGTCGCCGCCGCCGGGGCGCACGCTAGCCTGCGGGGATGAGCGAGCGCGCCGTCCCGATCCTTCTCAGCCGCGACCTCGCCGAGACCCTGGCGTTCTACGAGCGGCTCGGGTTCGAGAATCGGGGCGCGGCGCCCGAGGTGTGGCAGTACCTCATCATCGGTCGCGGCGCGATCGAGCTGCACTTCACGGAGGACCCGTCGGTGGACCCGCTGTCCACGGCGTCGATGTGCTACCTCTACGTCGACGACGCCCGGCAGCTCCACGCCGCGTGGGCCGATCTGGTGGAGCCCGATCCGCCCACGGGTAGCCGCATCGTCGCGCCGGTCGACACTGACTACGGCATGTGCGAGTTCGCCGTCGTCGACCGCAACGGGAACCTGCTGCGCATCGGGTCCCCGCTCCCCTAACGGCTCGCGCTCTGACCGCGGCGTCCTGCCGGGCGGGATGCGCCCGCCCGGCAGGACCTGTCAGTAGACGAGCACGGGGACGAGGATCGCGGCCCGCGAGCCCTCGTAGTCGCCGGCACCGGTGAACGCGGTGCGGATCAGGTGCACGCCCCTGCCCGAGAGCTTCACGTCGACCGCGACCTTGCCCTTCGCCGCCGCGGTGAGCTCGACGGTCGCCACGACCTTGCCGTTGTCGGTGACGGTCACCGTGCCGACCGGCGCGGATCCGTCGGCGGCGGTGACCTTGCCCGCCACGGTCACGCTGCCGCCCGCTTTGACCAGCAGCTTCGTCGGCGCGACGAGCGTCGACGTGGCGACCGGCTCGCGGTCGACAAGTACCACCGCTGACCGTGCGGGCACCGTCACGGTGCCGGTCGAGGCATCCCACGTGGTCGTCTTCACGACCGCGTCCGAGCCGTTCGCGAGCGCCGGCGTCAGCGAGAACGAGCGTCCCGCGAGCGACGAGATCGTCTGGGTCGTCGGTTCGGCTCCCGCGTTGAACACGACCAGCGCGCCCTCGAGCTCGGGGTCGACATCCTCGCCGACGAGGTCGTCGATGAGCATCGTGAGCACGCCGGGCGTAGCATCCGGTCCGCTGTTCGGGAACGTGACCTTCTCACCGATCAGCTCGGCAGACCCGAGGCGCAGCAGCCCGACCTCTTCCCGCACGCGCAGGAGATCGAGAGCGGATGCCTCGGCCGTGGCGATGTCGGATGCTGCCGGCTTGTTCGCCGGGTTCGCCAGCAGGGGCTGCTTGATCGCCCACGACGTCTCGTTGTCGGCGGCCCGCGGCAGGCCGGACCCGAAGGTCGACTCCTGGCCGGTCCAGTCGATGCGGTTGAACCAGTCGCCCGAGTTGTAGCTGTTGCGGTCGAGCGACTTCGAGCGCAGCAGCTCGGTGCCGGCGTGCCAGAACGACGGGGTCTGCGCGAACGCCGTGGTCGCGAGCGACAGCGTGTTCATGCGGACGCGATCGGCCATCGTCGTGTCGGCGGGGAGCTTCAGCACCGACAGGTCGTAGAGCGTCTCGTTGTCGTGCGCGTCGACGTACGTGATGATCTCGTCGGGCTGGTCGGCGTACCCGGCCGGCGAGCCGCGGTAGTCGAGCTCGTCGCCCGCCTTCACGGCGCCCGTGTGATCGGTCAGCGTGTAATCGCGGAGGTTGCCCGCGAGTCCCAGCTTCACGAGGTCGGTCTGGTGCGCGAGGTCCGCGAGGGCCTGCTCGGTCGTGCCGTTGATCGGCGCGCCGTTGGGGTCGGTGCCGAGGCCGGTGCCGAAGCCCTGCTGCTGGATCGTCTCGCCGGCGACGGGGCTGCCGCCATGCACGGCGTCGCGCAGCCGGTCGCTGAACGTGCCGATGCCGGTGCCACCGAGCTGGCCCTGCGTGGCCTGTTCGAAGAGGGCGTTGTTCGCGACCTCGCCGAAGTTCCAGCCCTCGCCGTAGAGATAGATCGCCGTGCCGTCCACACCGTCGGCCTTGAGCGTGAGCTCGTCGAGCGCCGCACGGATCGCGAGCATGTTCTCCTTCGAGTGGTGGCCCATCAGGTCGAAGCGGAAGCCGTCGACCTTGTACTCACGGGCCCACGTCACGACCGAGTCGACCATCAGCTTCTGCGCGACCTCGTGCTCGGTGGCCACGTTCTGGCAGCACGTCGAGGTCTCGACCCCGCCGGCGAGGTTGAGGCGCTGGTAGTACCCGGGCACGACCTGGTCCAGCACCGACGTCGGAGCCTGACCCGACGCCGAGGTGTGGTTGAACACCTGGTCGAGCACGACCTGCAGGCCCATGCCGTGCAGCGCGCCGACCATCTCACGGAACTCGCCCACGCGCGCCCCGCCCTCGGGGTCGACGGCGTACGAGCCCTCGGGTGTCGTGTAGTGGAACGGGTCGTAGCCCCAGTTGAAGCCGTCGGCGTCGACGATCTTCTCGATGCACGCCTGCTGCTCGGTGCTGTCGGCCGCATACGAGGCGAGGTCGCAGTCGGGCACGGCCTGCTTCGAGCGGTCCTCCTCGATCGTGGCGATGTCGAAGGTCGGCAGCAGGTGCACCGTGTTGATGCCGGCGTCGGCGAGCTGGCGCAGCTGCTTCGTGCCCGCGCTGTCACGGGTGAAGGCACGATACGTGCCGCGCTCGGCCTCGGGCACCGACTCGTCGGTGATCGAGAAGTCGCGCACGTGCAGCTCGTAGATCGCACGGTCGACCGGGCGGTCGATCACGGGCGCCTTCGTCTTCTCCCAGCCCTTGGGGCGCCACTGCTTGTCGGCGAGGTCGATCGCGACGGAGCGCTCGGAGTTCGTCGTGAGCGCGACCGAGTACGGGTCGGTGACCTGGTTGGTCTCGATCGCTCCGGTGGTCGGCGCGTAGACGACGACCTCCCACAGGTACTCGTCGCCCTTCAGCGCCTTCGTGCCCGCGACGGTCCAGATTCCGGATGCTGCGTCCCACGCCGCCTCGTGACGCACCGGGTCGCCGTCGGTGCCGGCCTCCCACGTGAGCAGTGTCGCGCTCTGCGCGGTCGGCGCCCACAGGCGGAACGTCGGCTTGTTGGCCTTGAACGCGACTCCGAGGGTCGTGTCGGCCACGGCGTCCGCGTACAGGTCGTCGAGCACACCCGGGATCTGCACCCCGGTGAAGCCCGAGAGCACGCCCTCGGCGTCGCGCTGCGACACCGCGAGCTGCCCGCGGACGAGGGCGGCAGCATCCGTCCCCGCAGGCACGCTCAGCGCGACGAAGTTCGCGAGAGCCGGGAAGTCGGCCTTCTGCTCAGCGGTGAGGCCGCCGTCGATCACGGTGAGGTCGATCGCGTCGCCGCCGGTGACCTCGCCGTCGACGAGGGCGATCGTCGCATCGGCCGACGCGTGCAGCTGCCACGAGGCGTCTGCGGGCACGGCGCCGAGGTCGGCCGGCCACGCGATCGTCTCGGCGTCGATCCAGTGCGCGCGCTGCTCGCCCACGCCGGCCAGCGGCGGGTCGGTGACCTCGATCTCGAGCACGTGGGTCGCGAGGGTGTAGCGGAAGACGATCAGCTTGCCGTCGCTCGCGCTGAACGAGTAGTTCGCGCCGCCCGGGGCTCCGCCCACGCCGTAGTTCTCGTTCCAGCTGAGGCCGTGCGCGACCTTGAGCTCGTACGCGCCCGCGGGGATCTCATCGGTCGAGAACTCGTAGACGCCGTCCTTGTCGCCGTCGGCCATGAGGGTCGCGAGGCAGTCGGGCGCCCAGTCGCCCGCACAGCCCAGCTCGCTCTGCGCCGAGCCCGGCAGCGTGACGATGGGGCCTTCGGCCGTCGACTGCACGACGTTCGAGCGCGGGTCGAAGTAGAACGTGATCGGGCCGCCGGCGTGCGAGATGCTGACGTTCCCGCCGCCCGGGACGCCGTTCGCGCCGTAGTTGACGTCCCACGTGCCGTTGATCGCGACCTTGTACTCGTAGTCGCCTGCGGGCAGGTCGAACGTGCCGGCCCAGATGCCGTCGGCGCGGAGCGTGAGCTTCGCGGCCTCGCAGCCGGGGGTCCAGTCGCCGGCGCAGCCCATCTCGGAGTTGAGGCTTCCCGGCACGGTCACCATGTCGATCGGCGACTCGGGCTCCTCCTCGACGACGAGCGACACGGCGTTGCCCACCGACGCGTAGGTCGAGGCGGCGGCGTGGTGCCCGGCGGCGTCGGTCGTGACCGCGCGGTACTCGACGAGCGTGCCGTTCGCGAGGCCTTCGATGGTGTGGAAGACGCGCGGGTCGGTGTCTTCGGCGGTGCCGAGCGCGTGCCACTCGTCGGATCCTGCGACGCGCCACGAGAAGCTCGTCTCCTGCCAGGTCGCGTCGTCCACGTCGGCGCTGACGGCGACCGAGCCCGTGAGGGCGGCGCCCGCGGCCGGCGCGCTCACCGAGATGGCGAGCGGCGACTCGGGGGCCGAGACCGTGGTGCCGGCGCGGTAGACGACGGCCGACAGGGCCGGGACGGTGACGGATGCTGCGGCCGACGCGTCGGTCGACAGGCTCGCTGCGGTGCCGTACACCGGGGCGAAGTCCGCGTTCGCGGTGAGCGTCGTGAGGTTCACGGTCTTGGCAGCCGTCGTGTTGTTGAGCGCGACCAGGTACTCGACCTTCTCGTCGCGGTCGACGCGCGAGAAGGCGTAGACGCCGGCGCCGTTGTCGGCGTAGCGCTCGACCTGCGCGCCGGTGACGAGTGCGGGGTGCGCCTCGCGAAGGGCCGCGAGATCGGCGATGCGCTCGTAGACAGGTGCGGTCGTGCTGTAGCGATCGACCGATCCCGCCGTGGTGCCGTCGATGAGCTTCTGGTTCTGGTACTCGGCGATCTGCGTCGCGAAGAGCGTCTGGCGCGCGTCCTTGTCGCCGCCGGTGCCCGCGAAGCCCTGCTCATCGCCGTAGTAGACGACGGGCTGGCCACGGCCGAGGAACATCAAGTCGTGCGCGAGCAGGTCGCGCTCGAGCGCGTTCGGGGTCGACTGCAGCATGTAGCCGACACGGCCCATGTCGTGGTTGCCGAGGAAGGTCGGCAGCGCCGTCGCCGACGTGTCGGTCGTCGTGTACCAGTCGTCGCCCGCGTACAGCGACTGCAGCCCCTTCGCGCTGTTGCCCGCGGCGTAGCTGACCGCCGACGACTGGAAGGTGAAGTCGAGCACCGAGTTCATGTCGGTGTCGCGGACGTACGGCGACAGCTTCACCGGGTCGGCGTCGTAGACCTCGCCGAACATGAAGAAGTCGTCCTTGCCGAGCGAGTGCGCGTAGTCGAGCACCTCGGTGGTCCACTGCTCCCAGAACTCGAAGTTCACGTGCTTGGCGGTGTCGATGCGGAAGCCGTCGATGCCGAGGTCGATCCAGTTCTGGTAGACGTCGACGAAGCCGTTCACGACCGTCGGGTGCTCGGTCATGAGGTCATCGAGCCCCGAGAAGTCGCCATACGTGACCGACTCCCCCGACCAGGTCGAGTCACCGCGGTTGTGGTACAGCGTGGGGTCGTTCAGCCAGGCCGGGACCTTGGCCGTCGCGTCGTTCACGACCGGCGTGTACGGGAACGACGTCGCGGCGTCCAGCTCGGGGAAGGTGTCGGTGCCCGCGTAGTCGGCCGGATCGAAGGGCGTGCCCGAGGCGTCCTTGTACGGGCTCGTCGCCTGGTCGATGTACGAGTACTGGCCCTGCGTGTTCGAGATCAGGTCGGCCGTGTGGTTCGTGATGATGTCGAAGTAGACCTTGATGCCCTTGGCGTGCGCCTCGGCGATGAGCGCCTCGAGCTCGGCGTTGGTGCCGAGGTGCGGGTCGATCTGCGTGAAGTCGGTGATCCAGTACCCGTGGTAGCCGGCGCTCGCGTTCACGCCCTCGCCCTGCACGGGGTTGTTCTTGAAGCTCGGGGTCAGCCAGATCGCGGTCGTGCCGAGGCCGTCGATGTAGTCGAGCTTCTCGCGCAGGCCCGCGATGTCGCCGCCGTTGTAGAAGCCCTTGTCGGTCGGGTCGAAGCCGGTGGTGAGACGGTCGCCTGCGAGCCCGCCCTGGTCGTTCGACGAGTCGCCGTTCGCGAAGCGATCGGTCATCACGAAGTAGAACTGCTCCTGGCTGCCCGGCTGGCGCACCGGCGCGGTGACGAGCGCGTCGTCGTCCGCGGTGTAGCCCGCGCGCAGGCTCTTCGCCTCGAGGCCCACACGGTGGGTGTTGTCGTCGAACACGAAACGCAGCGTCGACGGGCCGGCGACGGTCAGCGGGATGTTGTCGCCTCCGCCGTTGAGTCCGTACGACTCGTCCCACGCGTCGTTGACGGCGACCTTGTACTCGTACGAGCCTGCCGGCACGTCGAACTCGGCCGCGTAGACGCCAGCGGTCTCGGTCGCGGCGAGCTCGGTCGCCGCGCAGTCGGGCTTCCAGTCGTCGGCGCATCCGAGCTCGGATTGCAGGCTGCCGACGAGCGCGAACGTGCGCTCGGCGGCGGCGGCGGGCGTGATGGCGACCGCACCCGTCACGATGAGCGCCGCCGCGGCAAGGCTGGCGGTGAGGATGCGGGCACGTCCTGAGGTCGACTTCGACACGGGAGCTCCTGGGGTGGGGCGGTGGGCACGCCGACGTGCCCGCGGTGCAGTTGTGCGGCCGACACTAACAGCGGGTTCGCGAGAATTGCAAGCGCTTACAGAATGAGAACGCCTTAATCGAGCGGATGCTGCGGGCCGAGGCATCCGTTCTCCTCCCCTTCACGCAATCGCTTGCAGAGGCGATCAGCGAATGCTCAGCATCACGAGTTGATCTCGCCGGGCCTTCATCGGTCGATCGCGGCGCACACTCGATGCATGTGGTGGAGCTTCCTCAAGGCACTCAAGGGCGGTGAGCACCGCGTCGCGCCGACGACGTGGATCGCCGCGACCGCTGCGGTCGTCTATGCGGTCTCGCCGATCGACCTCATCCCCGAGCTCGTGCTCGGGCCCCTCGGATTCACCGACGACCTCGGCGTCTGGAGCATCCTCGCTCTCCTCCTGGTGCGCGAGCACCACCGGTGGCAGGCCCGGCTGCAGGCGCCGTAGCCGTCAGCCTCCGGCGACCGCGCACGCGCTCTGGACGCTCAGGTGGAGGAGCCCGTCGATCGTGGTCTTGTCGCGGATGCTCAGGCGCTCGACCGGAAGGGTCGTGCTGTAGCGGATGTCCTCCTGCATCGCACGGTCGGGGAGGTAGCCGGCGGCGTCCCAGGCGGCGAGGATCGCGACGAGCGAGGCCGCGTTGTCGGCGGTCGCCAGCTCCGCAGTCAATGTCAGGCGCGAGCCGACCTCGCCGCACGGCGCGGCCTGCAGCTGCGCGGGGTCCACGATCGGCGGCGAGCCGTCGGCTGTGGTGACGGGCGCCGCCGCGGCGTCGATCGTCGTCGACACCATCGCGAGAATCTCGGCGCGGGCCTCGTCGACGGTGAGCGGGTCGGGCGCGGGAGGAGACGGCGGGATCGGTGCCACCGCAGGAGCGTTCCCGACCGCGGAGGAGGCGCGGGCGACGAGGGATTCGACCTGGCCGCTGACGCTGACGCTGACGAGGGCGAGCGCCAGGAGCGCGCTGCAGACGACGCCGATCACGGTCCAGCTGGTGCGCCGGCCGAAAGCGCCGGCCACGGCGATCAGGCACGTCACGAGGAGCGCGACGGCGAGCGCGCCCGACGCGAACATCAAGGCCGACGTCGCACGGTCGATCGCCTGCATCCAGTCCACCGCGGTGCGGGGTTCGCGGTAGCCGGTGTCGTCGGCGAGCACGCCGACGAGCAACGTCCCCGCGCACAGCACGAGCGTGCCGCCCACGACCGCGACGGCGAGAAGCACCCCGAGGACCCGCCCCAGCGAGCGAAGGACCCGGCGAGTGGCATCCGGGCGCGGGCCTATCGTTTCTCGATCGTAATCCATCGAATAACGATAGGTGATGCAGCGTCCGTCTTCTAGAGCCGTTCGATGATCGTGGCGTTCGCCATGCCGCCGCCCTCGCACATCGCCTGGAGTCCGTAGCGGCCGCCCGTCGCCTCGAGGTACGACACGAGCGTGCCGAGCAGGCGCGTGCCGGAAGCGCCGACGGCGTGGCCGAGCGCGATCGCGCCGCCCCAAGGGTTCAGCTTCGCCGGGTCGGCGGCGAGGTCGTGCTGCCACGCGAGCGGCACCGAGGCGAACGCCTCGTTCACCTCGTACGCGTCGAGGTCGCCGATCGACAGGCCGCTGCGCTCAAGGATGCGCCGCGTCGCGGGGATGGGTCCGGTCAGCATCATGATCGGGTCGTCGCCGACGACCGCGAACGAGTGGAAGCGCGCCCGGGGCGTGAGGCCGAGTTCGGCCGCCTTCTCCTCGCTCATGATGAGAGCAGCGGATGCCGCATCCGTGAGCGGCGACGAATTGCCCGCCGTGATGCGCCAGTCCAGGTCGGGGAACCGGGCGGCGAGCTCGTCGGTGCGGAAGGCCGGCTTCAGCCCGGACAGCGATTCCACGGTCGTGCCGGACCGCACCGTCTCGTCGAACGCGACAGCCTCGGACCCGCCGCCCCAGACCGGCACGACCTGCGAGTCGAACGCGCCGCGGGTCCAGGCATCCGCCGCCCGTCGATGCGATTCGGCGGAGAACGCATCGAGCTGCTCGCGGCTGAATCCCCACTTCTGCGCGATGAGCTCGGCCGAGACGCCCTGGTTCACGAGGCCATCGGGGTATCGGTGGGCGACGCCGTGCGACACGGTGCCGCCGTGGGCGTTGGACCCGAGGGGCACGCGGCTCATCGACTCGACGCCGGTGGCGATCACGATGTCGTACGCACCGGCGATCACGCCCTGCGCGGCGAAGTGCGCCGCCTGCTGGCTCGAGCCGCACTGGCGGTCGATGGTGACGGCCGGCACCGTCTCGTCGAACCCGGCGGCGAGCACCGCCTGCCGGGCGATGTTGAGGGACTGGTCGGCGACCTGGCTGACGCATCCCATCAGCACGTCGTCGATCTGTCGCGACTCGAGGCCGCTGCGCTCGAGCAGCGCCGTGAGCACCCCCGCGACGAGGTCGACGGGGTGCACCGCACTCAGCGCTCCCCCGGGCTTGCCGCGCCCGGACGGGGTGCGGACCACATCGACGATGACAGCGTGGGGCATGGGAGACCTCCTGCCTCGAGCCTATGCCGCTGCCTCAGCCCCGGCGCCGTCCCGCGAAAGTCGGCGATCCCGCGAGAAGCGGAGGGCCTGCGCGCATCGGTCCGACTCCCGCGGGATCTCCGATTCCGGCGGTCAGCCGTGAAGGGCGGCGGCCCTGTCCTGCGCTGCGTCGAGCAGCCGCGGCACCCCGTCCTCGAGGGTCGGGCCGAACGTGTCACCCGGGCGCTGGCCGTCGAGCCACCGGGTGTACAGCGCCTCGCAGAACACGGCCGCCTTGAAGAACGCGAGTGCCTCGTACCACGGCAGCATCGAGAGATCGAGCGGATGCTGCGCCGCATACCTCGCGACGAGGTCCGAGGTCTCGGGGAACCCGTCGAGCCGGGTGACGGGCGTCAGTTCGAGCGGCGTGGGCGCGGATCCGGGGCGGGCGTACGTGGCGGTGAAGTAGCCGAGGTCGGCGAGCGGGTCGCCCAGCGTCGCCATCTCCCAGTCGAGGATCGCCGCGACGCGCGCCGGACTTCCGGGCGCGTACATGAGGTTGCCGATGCGGAAGTCGCCGTGCACGACCGCGGCGCGCTGGGTCTCGGGCATGCGCTCGGCCAGCCACGCGGCGAGCTCGCCCACCGCGGGGAACGAGCGCCGCGAGTTCACGTCCCACAGTGCCGCGAAGCGGCCGACCTGGCGCGCGAGGTAGCCGTCGGGTCGTCCGAGCGCGGCGACCTCGCCGGCGTCGACCGGCACGGCGTGCAGGTCGGCGAGCGCGTCGACGGCGGCGAAGCCGATGCCGCGACGACCGTCGGCGTCGTCGAGTGGTGGGGGCACAGCATCCGTGATGACCTCCCCGTCCACGCGCTCCATGACGTAGAACGGCACGCCCAGCACGGCGGGGTCGTCGCACTCGGCGACGATCACCGGCACCGGCGCGCCCGCCGCGCCGAGCACGCGCTGCACGCGCGCCTCGCGGGCCATGTCGTGGGTGGACGGCGGATGCGGCGGGCGCGGCCCGCGCCGCAGCACGAGGTCGCGGCCCGCGTACGCGATGGCATAGGTGACGTTGGAATGCCCCTCGCCGATCCGCTCCCACGCGAGCGCTCCGTCGCCGATTCCGAGACCTCGCAGGTACTCCTCGACCGCGTCGACGACGAGCAGGGGCGGGCGCTCGAGCCCAGCGGCTTCCGTCCAGGTCGCCACCGCCTCGACGCCGTCGGGCACCGCGATCACGGGGCGACCTCATCGAGCCGGGCCGCGCCCGCCTCGACCTCGCGGGAGCGAGCGGATGCTGCGCGCCGCGCGATCGCCCAGCGGTGGGTCTCGCTCGAGCCGTCGTAGATCCGGAAGGGACGCACCTCGTTCAGGTACTGGATGAGGGGCAGCGCGTCCGTGACGCCGTCGCCGCCGCACAGCTGCACCGCCCGGTCGATCACGCGGAACACTGCCTCGGAGCAGTGCACCTTGGCGACCGACGACAGCGCCTCTCCCGCGCGGGGGTCGGCGCGCAGCATCCGTGCCGTCTTGTCGATGATCGCGTCGGAGGTCTCGAGGTCGATGACGCTGTCGGCGAGCAGCGCCTGCGCGACGCCGAGGTCGCGCAGGCGCGAGCCGAAGAGCTCGCGCGCGTTGGCCCGGTCGAGGGCGGTGTCGTGCGCGCGACGCGCGAGGCCGAGCCAGCGCATGCAGTGCGTGAGCCGTGCGGGGCCGAGGCGCACCTGCGCATACCGGAACCCCTGGCCCGGTTCGCCGAGCACGTCGTCGTCGGCAACGAGGCATCCGTCGAAGCTCACGTACGGGTGCCCGCCCGCGATCGCGCCCTCGATCGTGTGGACGTCGGGGCCGACCGTGACACCGGGCGCATCGAGCGGGAGCAGGAACATCGTCGCCCCTTCGTCCCAGCCCTCGACCGCCGGCGTGCGCGCCATGACGATCGCGAAGGCTGCGCCGTTCGCCCCGCTGATGAAGCGCTTCTGTCCGGTGATGCGCCAACCGCCGTCGACCCGCTCCGCGGTGGTCGAGAGCGCGCGAGGGTCTGAGCCCGCACCCGGGTGGGGCTCGGTCATCGCGAAGCTCGAGCGGATGTCGCCGCGCACCAGCGGCGCGAGGTAGCGCTCGTGCTGCACAGGCGTGCCGACGACGTGCAGCAGGTGCATGTTGCCCTCGTCGGGCGCCATGATGTTGAGCACCGCCGGGCCGATGGGCGAATACCCGGCCTCCTGGAAGATCGGCGACCACTGATCGATCGGGATGCCGCCACCGCCGTACTCGACGGGTGCGTGAGGTGCGAACACCCCGGCCTCGCGGGCCTGCGCGCGCAGCCTGTCGAGGGTCGCATCGTCGAGCGGAGCGCCGGGCTTCGGCTCCGCCGGGAGGACGACCTCGCGGATGAAGGCCCGCGTTCGATCGCGCAGGTCGTCGACGGCGGTCGGGCTCATGCCGTGCCTCCCGCGCCGAGCAGGCCACCGTCGAGGGTCAGCACCTGGCCGGTGATCCACGAGGCGTCGTCGCCCACCAGGAACGCGACAGCGCCGGCGACGTCCTCGGGAACACCGAGACGCCCGAGCGGATAGCCGGCCGCGACCTCCTCCTCGCGCCCCTCGTACAGCGCACGGGCGAACCGCGTCTTCACCACCGCCGGGGCGACCGCGTTCACGCGCACCCGCGGGGCGAGCTCGACCGAGAGGGTCGCGGTGAGGTGCGCGACCGCGGCCTTCGTGACGCCGTACCAGCCGATGCCGGGCGAGGGCATCGCACCCGTCACTGACGAGAGGTTCACGATGCTGCCGCCGTGCGCGCCCTCACCGAGGTCGCGGCGCAGCGCCTCCTGCGTCCACGCGAGCGTCGAGACGACGTTGACCTCGAGGATCTTGCGGGCCGCACCGAGATCGAGCTCGGCCAGCGGGCCGTAGACCGGATTGATGCCCGCGTTGTTCACGAGGATGTCGATGCCGCCGAACTCCCGGACGACGCGGTCGAGCGTCTCGGCCCGGTGATCGGGGTCGTCGGCGCCGCCCGCGACGCCGATCGCGGAGCCCGTCGGCAGCGATGCGACGGCCTCCTCGAGCTCCTCGGGGTGGCGGGCCGTCAGGCACACCCGGGCCCCCTCGGCAGCCAGCCGTGACGCGATCGCGAGGCCGATGCCACGGCTCGCCCCCGTCACGATCGCGGTGCGTCCGCTCAGCGGTGTGGTCATCGTCGTCCTCACTCTCGGGCGGCGTCGTCGCCGATGGGGCTACGGCGCCTGCGTTTAATCGTGCGTAAGAAATCTCACCGGCACAACCCTGTGATCCGGCGGGAAGCACCGGGTTGCAGCATCCAGTTTCTAATGCATAATAAAAACATGCTTCGCGGCGAGGACGCCGCATCCGCGACACGGAGGTTCGGCGATGACGCTGAAGAGAGACATCTACGACGAGGACCACGAGCAGTTCCGCGAGGTGGTGCGGGCGTTCGTCGAGCAGCACGCACGACCGAACGCCGACCGCTGGAGCGCCGAGGGCAAGGTCGACCGGTGGCTGTTCACGAAGGCGGCGGAGGCCGGCATCCTGGGCTTCGCGATCCCGGAGGAGTACGGCGGGGGCGGTGCCGATGACTTCCGCTTCCACGCGATCATGGGCGAGGAGCTCGCGCACAACCCGGTGTCGGACGGCATGGCCGGCATCGCACTGTCGAACGACATCGTGATCCCGTACTTCACCGATCTCACGAGCGACGAGCAGAAGCAGCGGTGGCTCCCCGGCATCGCTGCCGGCGAACTCATCGTCGCGGTGGCGATGACCGAGCCGGGCACGGGCAGCGACCTGGCAGGCATCCGCACCTCCGCGGTGCGCGACGGCGATGACTACGTCGTCAACGGCACGAAGATCTTCATCTCGAACGGACAGAACGCCGACCTGGTCGTGACCGCTGTGCGCACGAGCGACGACCCCCACCGCGGACTCAGCCTGCTGGTGATCGAGACCGACACCCCCGGGTTCTCGCGCGGCCGCAACCTCGAGAAGGTCGGGCTGCATGCCCAGGACACGAGCGAGCTCGTCTTCGAAGACGTCCGGGTGCCGGCCGCGAACCTGCTCGGCGCCGAGGGTGCCGGCTTCATCGGGCTGATGCGCAACCTGCCGCAGGAGCGCCTGTCGATCGCGGCCGCCGCGGTCGCCGCCAGCGAGGGCGTGCTCGAGCGGACTCTCACCTACGTCAGGGATCGCAAGGCGTTCGGCAAGCCCATCGGCTCGTTCCAGAACACCCGGTTCGAGCTGGCCGACATGGTGACGGCGACGGACGTCAGCCGCGCGTACATCGACCGCTGCATCCGGCTGCACTCTGACGGGCAGCTCTCGGCCGAAGACGCGGCGGCCGCCAAGTTCTGGACCACCGAGCAGCTCGTGCAGGTGGTGAACCGCTGCCTGCAGCTGCACGGCGGCTACGGCTACATGCGGGAGTACCGCATCGCGCGCGACTACGAGGACGCGCGCATCACGACCATCTACGGCGGCACGACCGAGATCATGAAAGAGATCGTCGGCCGGGGCCTGGGACTGTGAGGAGAGGCCACATGGCTGACGCATACATCTACGACGCCGTGCGCACCCCGCGCGGCAAGAACCGCGGCGGCGCGCTGCACGGCACCAAGCCCGTGGACCTCGTCGTGGGGCTCATCCACGCGGTCCTCGAGCGCAACCCGGGAGTCGACCCCGCCCTCATCGACGACATCGTGCTCGGAGTGGTGTCGCCCATCGGCGAGCAGGGCGGCGACATCGCCCGCACGGCCGCGCTCGTCGCGGGACTGCCCGAGACGGTGGCCGGCGTGCAGCTCAACCGCTTCTGCGCGTCGGGCCTCGAAGCCGTCAACGTGGCGGCGCAGAAGGTCGCCTCCGGCTTCGAGGACCTCGTGCTCGCCGGCGGCGTCGAGTCGATGTCGCGCGTGCCGATCGGCTCGGACGGCGGCGCCTACGCGCAGGACCCGACCACCAACTACGACCTCTACTTCGTGCCGCAGGGCATCGGCGCCGACCTCATCGCAACCCTCGAGGGCTTCTCGCGCGACGACGTCGACGCGTACGCCGCCGAGTCGCAGCGCCGCGCCGACACCGCGTGGCGCGAGGGGCGGTTCGAAGGATCCGTCGTGCCGGTGCGGGACCAGAACGGTGTGACCCTGCTCGACACCGACGAGCACCGCCGTCCCGACACGTCCGGGCTGGGCAACCTGCCCGCCGCCTTCGCCGCGCTCGGAGAGAGCGCCGGCTTCGATGCCGTCGCGACGCAGAAGTACCACGCCGTCGAGCGCATCGACCACGTCCACACCGCAGGCAACTCGTCGGGCATCGTCGACGGTGCCGCGCTCATGCTCATCGGCAGCAAGGAGGCCGGCGAGCGGCTCGGACTGACTCCGCGTGCCCGCATCGTGTCGACGGCGGTCACCGGCTCCGAGCCGACCATCATGCTCACCGGCCCGACCCCGGCGACGCTCAAGGCGCTCGAGCGGGCGGGGCTCGCAGCATCCGATATCGATCTCTTCGAACTCAACGAGGCGTTCGCCGCCGTCGTCATGAAGTGGATGAAGGACCTCGACATCCCGCACGACAAGGTCAACGTCAACGGCGGCGCGATCGCGCTCGGCCATCCCCTCGGCGCGACCGGCGCCATGATCCTCGGCACCCTCCTCGACGAGCTCGAGCGCCGCGACCAGAAGCGCGGTCTCGCGACGCTGTGCGTCGGTGCCGGCATGGGCATCGCCACCGTCATCGAGCGGGTCTGAGCCCGCGGCATCCGTCTGAACCGACTTGAGAAGAGAACACCTATGAGCACCACGATCGACGACACGACCGTGTACCAGGGGTACGCGTGGGAGCAGGATGCCGACGGCGACGTCGTCATCACCCTCGACGACCCCGGCAGCAGCGTCAACACCATGAATCCGCACTTCGTCGCGGCGCTGAAGGCGACCGCCGACCGGCTCGAAGCCGAGCGTGACGACATCCGCGGGGTCATCCTGGTGTCGGCGAAGAAGAGCTGGTTCGCCGGCGGCGACCTCAACCTGCTGCGGGCCGCCGACCCCTCCCGGGCAGCGGAGGAGGCGGCCCACATCGACGCCGTCAAGGCCGACATGCGCCGGCTCGAGGTGCTCGGCAAGCCCGTGGTCGCGGCCATGAACGGCACGGCGCTGGGCGGCGGCCTCGAGGTCGCCCTCGCGGCGCACCACCGCATCGCCGCCGAGGTGCGCGGCGCGCAGTTCGGCGTGCCCGAGGTGTCGCTCGGCCTCCTGCCAGGCGGCGGCGGCATCACACGCCTGGTGCGGATGCTCGGACTGCAGAAGGCGCTGACCGACGTCATCCTGCCGGCGACGAAGTTCTCGCCGTCGGACGCCCTCGCGGTGGGCATCGTCGACGAGCTCGTGCCGTCGGCTTCGGATCTCGTCGCCGCCGCGAAGCTGTGGATCGCCGCGAACCCCGCACCCGTGAAGCCGTGGGATGTGAAGGGCTTCCGGATCCCCGGCGGCGCGCCGAACTCGCCGTCGCTCGCGGCCGCGCTGCCGGCGTTCCCTGCCTCGCTGCGCAAACAGCTGAAGGGCGCGCCGCTGCCCGCGCCGCGCGCGGCGATGGCCGCGGCGGTCGAGGGCGCCTACGTCGATTTCGAGACGGCGTCGAAGGTCGAGACCCGCTATCTCGTCGAGCTCACCCACGGCCAGGTCGCGAAGAACATGATCAAGGCGTTCTTCTTCGATCTGGGGCACATCAACGCCGGGGGATCGCGCCCTGACGGGTATCCGAGGTATCAGGCCCGCAAGGTCGGCGTGATCGGTGCGGGCATGATGGGCGCGGCGATCGCGTACGTGTCGGCGAAGGCGGGCATCGAGGTGGTGCTCAAGGACGTCACGCTCGAGGCCGCGGAGAAGGGGAAGGACTACTCCCGGGCACTGGAGGACAAGGCGCTCGCGCGAGGGCGCACCACGACGTCGAAGTCCGAGGCGCTGCTGGCGCGCATCACGCCGACCGCCGACCCCGCCGACTTCGCCGGCGTCGACTTCGTGATCGAGGCCGTGTTCGAATCGGTGCCCGTCAAGCAGGGCGTGTTCCAGGAGATCCAGCACCTCGTCGAGCCCGACGCGGTGCTCGGCTCGAACACCTCGACGCTGCCGATCACGCTGCTCGCCGAGGGAGTCGAGCGCACCGACGATTTCATCGGCATCCACTTCTTCTCCCCCGTCGACAAGATGCCGCTCGTCGAGATCGTCCGCGGCGAGCGCACCAGCGACGAGGTGCTCGCCAAGACGTTCGACTACGTCCAGCAGATCCGCAAGACGCCGATCGTCGTCAACGACGCCCGCGGCTTCTTCACGTCCCGCGTCATCGGCCGGTTCATCGCCGAGGCGGTCGCCGCGGTCGGCGAAGGCGTCGAGCCCGCGTCCGTCGAGCAGGCGGCGCTGCAGGCCGGATACCCGGCGGGTGCGCTGCAGCTCCTCGACGAGCTGACCATCTCGCTCTCGCGCAAGATCCGCCTCGAGACGCGCGCCGCCGAAGAGGCATCCGGCGAGGTCTGGACGGAGCATCCGTCCGAGGCGGTCATGGACTGGATGGTCGTCGACGCCGAGCGACCCGGACGGCGCGCGGGCGGCGGCTTCTACGAGTACGACGAGTCGGGCAAGCGAGTGGGCATCTGGCCGGGCCTGCGCGAGAAGTACGGCTCGGGGCGCACCGTGCTCCCCTTCGAGGATCTGCAGGAACGGATGCTGTTCGCCGAGGCCCTCGACACCATCGCGTGCCTCGACGCCGGCGTGCTGACCTCGGTGCCCGACGCCAACATCGGGTCGATCTACGGCATCGGGTTCCCGGCGTGGACGGGCGGCGTACTGCAGTACATCAACCAGTACGAGGGCGGGCTGGACGGCTTCATCGCCCGGTCCCGCGAGCTCGCCGAGCGGTACGGCGACAGGTTCCTGCCGCCGGCGTCGCTGATCGCCAAGGCGGAGGCGGGTGAGACGTATGAGTGATCTCTCGGTCGTTGAGCGAGCGAGGAACGAGCGAGTCGAAACGCCCCGCCTGCGCACCCGCTTCACCGAGGCGCTCGGCATCGAGCACCCCGTGGTGCAGGGCGGCATGATGTGGGTCGGCCGCGCCCAACTCGCCGCCGCGGTCTCGGAGGCGGGCGGCCTCGGCATGATCACCGCGCTCACACAGCCCACCCCCGCGGACCTCGTGAACGAGATCGAGCGCGCGCGGACGCTGACCGACAAGCCGTTCGGCGTGAACCTCACGATCCTGCCGTCGATCAGCCCGCCGCCCTATGACGAGTACCGCCGGGCGATCATCGACGCGGGTGTGACGATCGTCGAGACCGCCGGGGCCAACCCCGAGCCGCACATGGACATGTTCCGCGAACATGGCGTGCGGGTCATCCACAAGTGCACGTCGGTGCGGCACGCCCTCAAAGCCGAGAAGGTCGGGGTGACGGCGGTTTCGATCGACGGGTTCGAGTGCGCCGGGCACCCGGGCGTAGACGACGTGCCGGGGCTCGTGCTGATCCCGGCCGCGGCGGATGCCCTCAGCATCCCGTTCATCGCCTCCGGAGGGTTCGCCGACGGCCGTGGTCTCGCGGCGGCGCTCGTGCTCGGTGCGGACGGCGTGAACATGGGCTCGCGGTTCATGTGCACCGAGGAGTCGCCCGTGTCGCAGGCGGTGAAGGAGCGCATCGTCGAAGCGAGCGAGCTCGACACGAACCTCATCTTCCGGTCGCTGCGCAACACCGCGCGCGTCGCGAAGAACGCCGTGTCGGACGAAGTGGTGCGCATCCTCGCCGACGGCGGCCAGTTCCCCGACGTGCGCGAGCTCGTCGCCGGCGCCCGCGGCCGCAAGGTCTTCGAGGACGGCGACCTCGACGCCGGCATCTGGACCGTGGGCCAGGTGCAGGGCCTCATCCGCGACATCCCGCCCGCCGGCGAGATCGTGCGCCGCACGGTGTCGCAGGCCCACGAGGTCCTGTCGCAGCGCCTGTCTCTGTTCGCCTGACGGAGTTGTCGATGACGGATGCCTCGGCCCGAGGCATCCGTCCCCGCTCCGCGGGTCCTCCCTCCGCGCCCCTCTCCGCGCCCCCCTCCGCGCCCCCCGCGCCCCCTCCGCAGGTCCCCCTCCACAGGCCCCCTCCGCGGGCCCCGCCTCTCGATCGCTCACCTGTCACGAAGTGCCCGCTCGGGCGGCACATCGTGACAGGTGAGCAGTCGGGTTTCAGGCGCCGGCGCCGTGGCGGACGAGGTCCTGGGTCTGGCGGACGAGGTCGTCGAGGCTGCGGGTGCGGGGGTTCCACCACTCCACTGCCCAGTTCATCGAGCCCAGGAGGAGCAGGCGGAAGATGTTGATGTCGAGGTCGGCGCGGAGCTGGCCGGCATCCTGCGCGGCGTGGAAGAGGTCGCGCCAGATGCGGCTGTAGGACGCCTCTTCGGCGGCGGGGCGCACACGGAGGTGCTCGGGCACCTGCCCGGCGTTGCGCACGGATGCCGTCGTGTAGTCCGAGATCTGCAGCTCGTAGCGCAGGTGCGCGTCGACCGCCGCGAGGATGCGGTCGAGGGGCGTGGCGTCGTCGGGCAGCGCGGCGATCACCTCTTCGACGTGCACGCGCACGCGGTGCGCGCCGGCCCACATGACCTCTTCGACGAGGTCGTCGCGCGAGCCGAAGTAGTAGTAGATCGCGGGGGCCTGCACGCCGGCCACGTCGGCCACGTCGGCGAGACGCGTGCCGGCGTAGCCCTTGCGGCTGAGCACCTGGGCGGCGGCGTCGAGGATTCGCTGACGCGTGCGCTGCGATTTCGCCGTCGCGCCGTCCTCGCTGCTCTGCGACACCCGGACCCCTCTCGTTCCTCACATTCTAACCAGGATTCGAAAATCTTCGCGCGGACCCTTGCGGCGCGAACACGGCGGCGATACTGTGAATCACCATTCACTTCCCGCCCTCAATGACGAGTCTCGGCGACGAGATGGAAATGACCCGACATGACCCTCCTGCACGACGACAGCACGTCCGTCCTCACGACCACCGACCCCCGCGACGGCAGCCCGATCGCCTCGTACCCCGTGGCGTCCGCCGACGACGTGCGGCGCACCGTCGATCGCGCCCGCGACGCAGGGGCGTGGTGGGCGGGTCTCGCGTTCTCCGAGCGACGGCGAGTGCTGATCGCGTTCAAGGCCGCCATCGCGCGCGACGCGAAAGCGCTGGCCGGGATGATCGCGCGCGAGACCGGCAAGCCCGACGGCGATGCCCTCCTCGAGGTGATGCTCACGCTCGGCCACCTCGACTGGGCGGCGAAGAACGCTGAGCCGGTGCTCAAGAGGCGCAAGGTCAAGGCGGGGCTCGTCAACTACAACCAGCACGCGACGCTCGGGTACGTGCCTTACGGCGTGGTCGGCGTGATCGGGCCATGGAACTACCCGTTCTATACGCCGATGGGCTCGATCTCGTATGCGCTCGCCGCGGGCAACGCCGTCGTCTTCAAGCCGAGCGAGCTGACGCCCGGCACCGCCGTGTGGGTCGCCGACAAGTGGCGCGAGGTGTGCGACCGCCCGGTGCTCCAGGTCGTCACCGGCGGCAGGGCGACCGGCGCGGACCTGGTGCGGGCAGGTGTCGACAAGGTCGCGTTCACGGGCTCGACCGCCAGCGCGAAGAAGGTCATGGCGGCATGCTCTGAGACCCTCACCCCCCTGGTCGCCGAGTGCGGCGGCAAGGACGCGCTGATCGTCGCGACGGATGCCGACCTCGACGCCGCGGCCGACTTCATCGCGTTCGGCGCTCTCGGCAACGCGGGTCAGACGTGCGTGGGCGTCGAGCGCGTCTACGTCGAGCAGCGCGTGCGCGATGCACTCGTCGACAAGGTCGTCGAACGAGCGAAGCGCATCGTCGTGACCGGCGACGCCCCGACGTACGGGCCGATGACCCTCGCCACGCAGACGGATGTCGTCTCCGCCCACGTCGAGGACGCCCTCGCGCGCGGCGGCACGGCGGTCTTCGGCGGCCCCGAGTCGGTCGCCGACCGCACGGTGTCGCCGATCGTGCTCGTCGACGTCCCCGAGGACTCCGACGCCGTGCAGCGAGAGACCTTCGGACCGACCGTGGTCATCAATGCCGTCGCCGACCTCGACGAAGCCGTCGCGCGCGCCAACGCGACCGAGTACGGACTCGGCGCCGCCGTCTTCACGAAGGACGCGAAGAAGGGCGAGCGCGTCGCCGCGCAGCTGCGCGCCGGCGTCGTCACGATCAACTCGGTGCTCGGCTTCGCGGCCATCGGCGCGCTCCCGTTCGGCGGCGTCAAGGGGTCGGGCTTCGGCCGCATCCACGGCGCCGACGGCCTGCGCGAGTTCAGCGTGCCGAAGTCGATCGCGCGCCAGACCCGCAAGGCGGCCCTCAACCTGCTGACGCTCGAGCGGTCCCCCAAAGACATGCACATGGTCGAGCGCATGATCCCGATGCTCCACGGCAAGGCGCGCTGACCCCACCGGGGGCGTCAGCGTGCGTCGATGCCCAGCACGATCTCGACCAGGCGCGTCAGCCGCGCAGCGGCCGCGTCGTCGCGCACCGTGAGCAGGGGCGCCTGGTCGGCGACCACGCCCAGCCCGGCATGGACGAGGACGGATGCCTCGCGCCCGCCGAGTTCGGGACGCACGGCCTGCAGCAGCGCCGCCCAGTCCGCGATGTGCGCCCGCTGCATCGCGCGCAGGCGCCGCTGCTCCTCGGGCGCGAGGTTGCCGATCTCGGAGAAGTAGATGCGCATCAGCGCGAGGTGCGAGAACGTGTGGTCGACGTACGCACGGCAGAGGCGGCGCAGCGCATCCTCGGGCGAGGAGGCCGACTCCCGTGCGTGCAGCGCGGCGCGCTCGAGCTCCACCGCGGCCCGATCGCACGCGGCCAGCAGCAGCGCGGACTTGCCGTCGAAGTGGCGGTAGACGCCCGACGGCGTGAGGTCGACCTCGACCGCGACGTCCTCGATGGTGACCTCGTTGTAGCCGCGCGCGGCGAACTGGCGGATCGCGGCGTCGATGAGACGCGCCCGGCGGCCCTGCTCGGAGGCGGTTTCGTCGTCGGGCGGAGGCGGGGGCGCAGCATCCGTCGCCGTCACCGCGTCGGGAGCCGGAAGCGAGCCGTCGAGCGCGCGCCATGCGGCCCCCGCCAGGAGGCTGCGCAAGGCCCTGGCGCCGACCACCGTGCGATGCGCGGTGATGCTCGCGACCGCGCTCAATGCGCCGAGCACGAGCAGCCGGCGGTCGGTCTCGTCGACACCGGGGCGGTAGACGACGTGCGCCGTCTCGAACCGCTGGCGAAGGAGGCGGAACTCGGAGGTGAGCAGCTCGCGGTCGTCGTGCTCGAGGTAGCGCCCCTCCCACCGGTAGATCCCGCCGGTCGCGCGGAGCTCGACGGTGGTCGCGATGACCGCGTCGACGAGGGCGTCGAGGGCCGCGTGCGCCTCGTCGGGCGAGTCGAGCGGGAGCGCGGCGGCCGCGTCGGTGTCTTCGATGAGGCGATGCGCGATGGTGAACGCGGTCTGCACGAACAGCGCGTACTTGTTCGGGAAGTGTCGATAGAGAGCGGGCGCCGAGATGCCGACGGCCGCCGCGATGTCCTGCATGGCGACGGCGTGATAGCCGTTCTGCGCGAAGGCGAGAGCGGCTGCTTCCTCGATGCGGCGCTTGCGGTCCCGCGGCCTCGTGCGTGAGGCGGGTGGCGCGGCGGCGGGCATGCGGACAGCCTACTCGCGGCCTCGGGCTCGGGTCCCGAACGCGAGGCGCTGTTCACTTCCTCCGGACCAACCGATGTGAATCTCGGTTAACAAAAGTGGTGACATCCGCCGCCGCGCCTGGCATACTCGACGCAAGCCATCGGTGTCGCAGAGTCGCGGCATCCGTGACGACGACGTGACGAGAGGCCACCCGATGAACGACTCCGCCCCCACCGCGATCCCCGCCTCAGCGCGGCGCAACCACTGGATGAACCAGGTCGCCACACACGCCGAGATGAAGCCGGAGGCCGCAGCCTTCCGATTCCTCGGCGAGACGACCACCTGGCGCCAGGCCGCGGAGCGCATGGACGCGTTCGCCGCCGCTCTCGCGCGACGCGGCGTCGGCTTCGGCGACCGCGTGCTGCTGCTGACCCTGAACCGGCCCGAGGTCGTGCTCTCGGTGTTCGGCGTCAACCGCCTCGGCGCCATCGCCGTGCCGATCAACATCCGCCTCACACCCCCCGAGATCGCCTACATCGTCGACGACGCCGACGCCGACGTGCTCATCGTCGAGGCACCCCTGGCTCCCCTCGTCGAGGCGGTCGCCCAGATCACCGACCGCATCAAGAAGGTCATCGTGATCGGCGACGCGGGCGAGGGCCAGGAGTCCTGGGCCGACCTCGTCGCCGAGGACCCGGCCGGCTTCGAGGCTCCCGACGTGCGCGAAGACACCACCTGCCTGATCATGTACACGTCCGGCACCACGGGCCGCCCGAAGGGCGCGATGCTCGATCACGTCAACCTCTTCGCGCAGAGTCTCACCCTGTTGCGCGTGAACCAGGTGTTCGGCGAAGACGACATCTCGTTCATGACCGCCCCGCTGTTCCACATCGCGGGCCTCGGGTCGATCGCGCCGAACTTCGTCATCGGCATCGTCACCGTGATCCACCCGCTCGGGGCATTCAACCCGACGGAACTGCTCGACGCGTGGGAGCAGGAGAAGGCCACGATCGTCTTCAACGTGCCGCAGCAGTGGCAGGTGATCTGCGCCGACCCGACGATCGCCGACCGCGACCTGCACCTGCGCATCATCAGCTGGGGCGCGGCGCCCGCCTCCGACACCCTGCTGCGCCAGATGAGCGACAGCTTCCCACGAGCGATCAACGTCGCGGTGTTCGGGCAGACCGAGATGACCCCCATCACCTGCGCGCTCAGCGGCGAGGACTCGCTGCGCAAGCTCGGATCCGTCGGCAGGCCGATCCCGACGCTGCAGTACCGCGTCGTCGACGACGAGATGAACGACGTCGAACGCGGCGAGGTGGGCGAGATCCTGTACCGCGGGCCCAACCTGATGAAGGGCTACTGGCGCAAGCCCTCCGAGACCGCGGAGGCCTTCGAGGGCGGCTGGTTCCACTCCGGCGACCTCGTCCGCCAGGACGAAGAAGGCTTCGTGTGGGTCGTCGACCGCAAGAAGGACATGATCATCTCGGGCGGCGAGAACATCTACTGCGCCGAGGTCGAGAACGTGCTGTTCGCCCACCCGAAGATCCTCGACGCCGCGATCTACGGTCGCGCCGACGAGCGCTGGGGCGAGGTCCCGGTCGCGGCGGTCGCGCTGGCACCGGGCGAGGAGCTCACGATCGACGAGCTGCAGGCGTGGCTGAGCGACAAGCTCGCGCGCTTCAAGCAGCCCAAGGCGCTGGTCGTCGTGCCGGCCCTCCCCCGCAACGCCGGCGGCAAGGTCAACAAGGTCGCGCTGCGCGCGGCCGACCGCGAGCTGACCCCCGCGTAGGCCGTGACAGCTGCTGTGGCCGCGCTCGTCCGTGAGCGCGGCGGATCCGTCGCGCTCACGGACGTCACCCTGCGCTCCCCCGACCCACGCGAACTCGTCGTCCGGGTGATGGCTTCCGGCGTCTGCCCGACCGACCTGTTCGGCATCGACGGCGGGGCGGGCGACCGCTTCCCCGCGGTCTTCGGCCACGAGGGCGCGGGCGTCGTCGAAGCCGTCGGCGCGGAGGTCACGCGCGTGCGGCCCGGCGACCGGGTCGTGCTCGGCTTCGGCTCGTGCGGCGCGTGCGGCCCGTGCCGCGACGGCCACTCCGCGTACTGCGACCGCTTCGCCGAGCTCAACTACGCCCCACGCTCCGATGCGGCCGCCGAAGGCGGCGAGCGCGTCACCACCGGGTGGATGGCCCAGTCCTCCTGGGCGACCCGCGTCGTCGTGCACGAGTCGAGCGCGGTGCCGATCGGCGACGACGTGCCCTGGGCCGTGGCCGCGACGCTGGGCTGCGGCATCCTGACCGGCGCCGGCACCGTGCTCAACGTGCTGCGCCCCGCACCCGGCGATGCGCTTCTCGTGCTGGGCGCCGGCACCACCGGGGTCGCGGCGGTCATGGCTGCGGCGCACCGGGGCGTCACGCGCATCGTCGTGAGCGATCCGGTCGAGGCGCGCCGCGCTCTCGCCCTCCAGGTGGGCGCGACCGAGGCGCTCTCCCCCCACGACCTCGCGGCGCAGCGTCCCGCCCCGTCGTTCAGCCACGTGCTCGACACCGCCGGCACGCAGTCGTCGATCGACGCCGCTCTCGCCGTGGTCGCGCCGCGCGGCATCGCCGCCACCGTGGCGCTCAAGCCGGGCGCCAACCCGGTGACCGTGTCGCAGTCGCGCCTGCTGTGGGGCCGCACCCTCACCGGTGTGATCGAGGGCGACGCCGACGTCGCCCGCGACGTGCCGCTGCTGGCGGCGCTGTGGCGCGCGGGCCGGCTCCCGGTCGAGCGCCTCATCGGCACGTACGCGTTCGCCGACGCGCAGGCCGCGATCGCCGACGCCCGCGCGGGACGCGTCATCAAGCCCGTGCTCGAGATGGAGATGGTGACGGATGCTGCGGCCGCAGCATCCGTCCGCCCTCTGGTCGAGCGGCTCCGCGACGGCGTGCCCGACGACGACCTCGCGGCGCTGTGGCGTTCGCTTCCCCCGGTCCGGACGGCGGAGCTGCGCGGGCTCTGGCGCGGCTGGGCCGCGACGCGCGACCACCGCGCCGGGCGCCTGCTCGAGCGCAGCCGGTGGTACGGCAAGCTCTTCCGATCGGACGATGACGTCGCGCCCATCGTGTGCGAGACCGACGACGGCACGCTCGTCGCCGACGCGGGCCTCGCCCGCGGCGGCGCGACGCTGCGCACCATCGTGCACGACGGCGTCGCCACGGCGTCGATGGTCTACGACGGCCAGCCGATCATCGACCGCTTCGTGCGGCTCGGGCCCGACACGGTGTTCGGCGTCATGACCGGCCGCGACGCCGACGATCGCGGCCGCGCCTTCTACTTCGTCCTCGAGCACGTCGAGGACCGCCCCGTCGCCTCGCGCGACACCACTCCCGCACCGCACAGCACCTGACGCATTCGAGGAGGAATGCTGCGCGCCGCGCCGGCGACGTCACGCGGGATGCTGATTGTCGATACTCGACAGAGATCTGGCCGCCTCGGTCGGCGGCGCGACAGAATCGGCCGGTGACCGACCGCTGCTCCCGCGCCACTGCCCTGTCGACCACGACGTCCCTCCGGCAGCGGGTGCGCGCCTCCGCCGTCCTCGTGGTCGGGCTGTCTATCGCGCTCGCCGGCTGCGCCGCGGAGCCGACGAGCAGTGGCGATACCCGCGCCCAGCACGCTGCGGAAGCAGCCGCGGCCGAGATCGGGTCGCACTCCGCCAACTCCCCCGAGATCACGCTGCTCGAGATGGTCGCGTGGTGGGTGCCGGAAGGAGCTGTACCGGCCGGCTCCGGCACCGCCGTCGTCGAACCGCTCGCCTGGTCGGGCGAGTCGGCCGGCAGCAGCGCCACGATCGACATCAGGGTCACCGCCCAGGTCGATGCCACGTCCTCGACGCAGCTCTTCGGCGAGTCGTGGAGCGCCGGATCGGCGACGCGGTGCTTCCGGCTGGAGTGGCAGCAGTACGAAGAGGCGCGCCGGTCGGAGATCCCGTGTCCCGACGGGCCGCCGCCGCCCCGGCCGACCCCGGCACCCCGTCCCGAGCTCACTCAGGCCGACGCAGAACGCATCGCCGCGATCGTCGCCGCCGGCGCGACGGCCGAAGAGGTCGATCGAGCGCTCCGCGACGCCTACCCGCAGGAGCACGTCCGCATCGAGACCGAGGCTGCGGAGGGTGGCATCGTGGCGGCCGTCGGCATTCCCTCCGAGCGCGAGTGCGTCCTGGTCTTCCGCGACGCATCCGGTGCGATCACGTTCCCCGGCTTCCGGCGGATCTCGCTCGAACCCGGCGAGGTCGGCTGCTCCACGTCCCTCTACACGAACCCACCGCTCTGACGCTCCGCCGCTCGACCGCTCCGCCCTTCGGGGGTCGCAACACGCCGGGTCGCTCGATCGGTACGGCGTGTTGCGCCACTTCTGCGGTCGAGGCCGGCCGATCGCGCCGGACCCTGCGACTCAGGGGTCACGACACGCCGGGTCGGTCGATCGGTACGGCGTGTTGCGCCACCTTAGGCAGGCTCGATCGAGGATGCCGCGGCCCGCCGCTCGCGCACGGGGCCGCAGCATCCGTGTCAGGCGCGCGCGTCGGGCGTCGCGTAGGTGCTGCGTTGCTCGATGACCGCCAGCGTGCACCGGGAGACGCACACGAGGCGCCCGGCCTCGTCGGCGATGCGGATCTCCCACACGTGCACGCGACGCCCCACGTTGATCGCCGTGACCG
>JAVBUG010000135.1:0-8423 GCA_031555515.1 Microbacterium sp.
CGGTCACGAGAATTCTCCTTCTTCGCACGAGGCGATCCGCTCCTCACGATTCCCGCGAGGTCAGGCGTGCGTCCAACCCCGGTCGTCACGGGAGGACTCGCGGCGCCAGAAGGCGTAACGAAGCATCCGGATAGGATGGGGTGTAACCGTCCGATAACGGGGGAGTAGCCCATGCCAGGCATCGTGATCGTCGGAGTCCAGTGGGGAGACGAGGGCAAGGGCAAGGCCACCGATCTCCTGGGTGAGCGCACCGACTGGGTGGTCAAGTTCAACGGCGGCAACAACGCCGGCCACACTGTCGTGATCGGCGACGAGAAGTACGCGCTGCACCTGCTGCCGTCCGGCATCCTGTCTCCCGGCGTGAACGCTGTGATCGGCAACGGCGTCGTCATCGACCTCGAGGTGCTCTTCTACGAGCTCGAGGCGCTGCACGCCCGCGGCCTCGACACCTCGCGCCTGCGCGTGAGCGCGAACGCGCACATCATCACGCAGTACCACCGCACGCTCGACAAGGTCACCGAGCGCTTCCTCGGCAAGCGTCAGATCGGCACGACCGGTCGCGGGATCGGCCCGGCCTACGCCGACAAGATCAACCGCGTCGGCATCCGCGTGCAGGACCTCTTCGACGAGAACATCCTGCGCCAGAAGGTCGAGGGCGCCCTCGACCAGAAGAACCACCTGCTGGTCAAGATCTTCAACCGCCGCGCGATCACCGCCGACGAGATCGTCGACGACCTGCTGTCGTACGCCGAGCGCCTGCGCCCGATGGTGGCCGACACGTCGCTCCTTCTCAACGACGCCCTCGACGCGGGCGACGTCGTCGTCTTCGAGGGCGGCCAGGCGACGATGCTCGACGTCGACCACGGCACCTACCCGTTCGTGACCTCGTCGTCGGCGACCGCGGGCGGCGCCGCGACCGGCTCAGGCGTCGGACCCAACCGCCTCGACCGCATCGTCGGCATCGTGAAGGCGTACACGACGCGCGTCGGCTCCGGACCGTTCCCGACCGAGTTGTTCGACGAGAACGGCGACTTCCTGCGCTCGCGCGGCTTCGAGTTCGGCACCACGACGGGCCGCCCGCGTCGCGTGGGCTGGTACGACGCGCCCATCACGCGCTACGCGACCCGCATCAACGGCATCACCGACCTCGTGCTGACCAAGCTCGACATCCTCACCGGCCTCGACCAGATCCCGGTCTGCGTCGCGTACGACGTCGAGGGCGAGCGGTTCGACGAGGTCCCCGTGAACCAGTCCGACTTCCACCACGCCGTGCCGATCCTCGAGTACTTCCCCGGCTGGAAGCAGGACATCTCGGGCGCCCGCACCTTCGACGAGCTCCCGATCGAGGCGCAGGAGTACGTGCTCGCGCTCGAGAAGATGAGCGGCACGCGCATCTCGGTGATCGGCGTGGGCGCCGCCCGCGACGCCGTCATCGTGCGCCACGACCTCGTCGACTGACCCTGCCGGTCGTTGAGCGAGCGAGGAACGCGGTCGTTGAGCGAGCTTGCGAGACGAAACGCAGAGTCGAAACGCCCCGAGCCCCACGGAGACTCATGAAGTTCTGGCTGGGCGGTTACACCGCCGACATGGGCGGCAGCGCGTCCGGATTCGGGATGCTGCTCGCCGGCGCCGCCGACGACGCCTCCGCGGGCGGCGCGCTGGCGTTCGCCGGCGAGGTCGCGACGACCGACTCGCCGTCGTGGCTGGCGGCGCATCCCGGCTCGTTGACCGTCGCGCCGGGAGACGTCGTCTACGCGGCGCTCGAAGCACGGGCGCAGGTACAGGCGTTCCGTCGCACCGGCGAGACCACGTTCGCGCCGCTCGGTCCGCCGGTCGCCGCGGGCGAGGCCGTGTGCCACGTGGCGGTGTCGCCCGACGGCCGCTTCCTCGTCGCCAGCTGCTGGGGCGACGGGCGCGTCGTCCGCATGAACCTGGATGCCTCGGGCCGCCCCTCCTCGCCCGTCATCGCTCCGGCGGCGACCGACCCGTACGGACCCGACGGTGCGCCCGAACAGGCCGGCGACATCGACCTCGCCGCGGCCGCCCGCGCGCTGCGCGAGGCCGCCGGCGAGGAGTATGCGCACCTCGTCCCCGACCACGACGAACCCCAGCCCTCGACCGGCGCCGAGGGCGCAGCATCCGTCTCCCGTCCCTCGCGTGCGCACGAAGCGGCCTTCCTGCCCGGCGGGCTCATCGCGACGACCGAGCTCGGCTTCGACGTCGTGCGGTTCTGGCGTGACGGGGCCAAGGGGCTGCGCCAGGTGCAGCAGGTCGCGCTGCCGCAGGGCAGCGGGCCCCGGCACATGGTCTGGCACCCCAGCGGGCACCTGTACGTCGTGACCGAGTTCTCGTGCGAGCTGTTCGTGCTCGCGCCCGCGGCCGACGGCACGTGGAGTCTGGTGGGCGGCACGCCGCTCGGCGCCGGCACGCTCCCGGGTGACAGCGCCGCCGAGCTCGCCGCGTCGCGTGACGGCGAGTTCCTGTACGCCGGCGTGCGCGGCAGCAACACCCTCGCGACGCTCCGCGTGCGGGGCGCCGGTGAGTTCGTCGAGCCGGTCGCGCTCGTCGACGCCGGGGTGGACTGGCCGCGGCACCACGTGGTGGTCCGCGACATCCTGCTCGTCGCCGGGCAGCTGTCGAACGAGGTCGCGTCGCTCACGCTCGACGTGCGCACGGGCGTTCCGGGCCGCGTGCGGCATCGCACCGAGGCGCCGTCGCCGACCTGCCTCCTCCCCGCGCGCTGAGCGGACGTCAGGCCGCCTGCGGCACCGGCGCCGGGGCGAGCAGCTGCTCGACCACGTACTCGGCGTCGGGGCGCATGCCGACGAGGGTCGGCGACATCACGGAGTACTGGAACGGCAGTCCGACGAAGGCGAGCCCCGGCACGGCGTCCACCATGCCGCGCCGGTGCGCGACCCCGTCGGGGCTCAGCACCCCGGCGATGTCGATCCAGCCGAAGTCCGGCGTCGAGCCGGTGCACCACACGACGTTCGCCACGTCGAGCGTCTCGCCCGATTCGAGCAGCGGCATCTCGTCGCGCACCCCGGCCACGCGGGCGACCTGCGCGATCCCGGCCTTCTCGAGGTCGCGGGTCTTGTTGCGCACGAGGTTGACGCCGTGGCCGCGGTTCGCCGCCAGGAACGCGCGCCCGCGCTCGGTGTCGATCGTCGTCGCACGAAGCCGCCGCAGGAACAGTCCCGACATGAGGTTGCCGATCGCGGTGTCGATGTCGGGCGGGATCTGTCCCGGGTGCCGCCCCGAGATCCTGGTCTCATGACCGGATGCTGCCGCCTCGAGCGCGATGTCGGTGCCCGAGTTCGCGGCGCCGACGACGAGCACCGATCCCGGTTCGAGGTCTTCGGGACCGCGGTAGTCGAGGGAGTGCAGCTGGTGGATCGCGGGGTCGAGGTCCCCGGCGAACGGCGGGACGAGCGGCACGTGATGAGCCCCGGTGGCCACGACCACGTGCGCGGCGACGATCTCGTCCCCGGTCGACAGGGCGAGCCGGAACCTGCCATCCGCGTCGAGCGTGAGCCGCTCGACGCGCGTCGACAGCCGCACGTGCGCACCGATCGCGGCGGCGCAGCGCTCGAGGTAGTCGCCGAACTCGACGCCCGTCGGGTATTCGAAGAATCCGATGTCGAGGCGCATGCCGGGCAGCTCCGCCCAGCGCCGCGGCGTGAACAGCCGCAGCGAGCGATAGCGCTCCCGCCAGGTGTCGCCCACGCGATCAGCGGCCTCGATGAGCTCGAAGTCCACGCCGCGGGCGGCGAGCAGACGTGCGGTGTGAAGACCGGCGACCCCCGCGCCGATGACCACGGTGTCGAGTGTTGTGGTGTCCATGATGACCTCCTGACCCTCACGGTAGGAGCGGGGTGGCCGGGCCGGCATCGGCAGAAATGACCAATTCCGCGGGCCGCAGCATCCGTCCACCCCTCCGTCTGCGTCGGTTCGCGGATCCTCAGTTGAGGAGCGTTGCCGGGATGCGGAGCGACATGCCGGGCCGGCTCCTCATCTCGGCGCAGATCCTCAATTGAGGAACACGCCGAAGGCTCAGGTGGCGACGGCCAACCCGTGCTCGAAGGCGTAGGCCGTCGCCGCCGACCGGCTCGGCACCCCGAGCTTCGCGAGGATGCTGCCGACGTGCCGCGCGACCGTGCGCTCGCTGAGGAACAGGTGCTCGGCGATGCGCCGGTTCGACCAACCGCGAGCGACGAGGGCGAGCACCTCCCGCTCGCGCCGGCTGAGTCCGGGATCGGATGCTGCGCCCCGCGCCGCGGCGACACGTTCGAGGCGCGCGAGATCGGGGATCGCGCCGAGCCCTTCGAGCACCCCGCGTGCCGCGTCGAACTCGAGCTCCGCGCCTTCGGTGTCGCCGATGTCGCGGATCGCGGCGCCGATCGAGATGCGCGTGAGGGCCGCGTCGTACGGTGCGTCGAGCCGCCGCCATGCCGCCCACGACGTGCGCAGGAGCGCCAGCGCGTCGGTGGCGCGACCGTCCGCCAGCGCGACCTCGCCGTCGGCCCGCGACGACAGCGCCCGCAGGTAGCGGGTGTCGAAGGTCGTCGCGCATGCGCGGAGCTCCTCGGCGGCGGCCGCCGCGTCGGCCACCCGTCCACGGTCGAGCGCCACGCGCACAGCGGCCGCCAGCAGCTCCGCACGTACCGCGGGTTCGTGAGGCGCCGTCCGGGCGGCCTCGAGTCCTGCCCACGCGCCGCCGAGGTCTCCGGTGTCGCGGTGCAGCAGGGCGAGTCCGGGCTGCACCTCGCGGCCGAGAGAGGCGGCACGGCGCATCGCCTCGCGCGCGGGCCCCGATCGCCCGGCGACCCGGTGCAGGTCCGCGGCGCGGTACCACGCGTTCGCGAGCGTCTCGCCGCGCTTCTCGGTCGTGCACACCTCATCGATCGAACTCGCCGCGGCCTCCCACTCGCCGCCCAGCTGCAGCACGCCCGCGCGATGCAGGGTGCATTCGCCGCGGAACGGCTCGAGCCCGCGCTGTGCATCGCACCAGTCGCCGAGCTCGCGCGTCCACACGCGGGCGCGCTCGATGTCGCCGCGGCCGAGCAGGCTCGCGATCGCCGCGCAGTACGCGGGGCCCGCCGCCCGGTCGCTCACGCGGCCATCGGCGATGAGCAGCATCACGCGATCGATCTCGGCGAACGCCTCCTCCATGCGCCCGGTCGCCAGCAGCGCGCGGCCGAGCCCCATGGTCCCCAGGGTGACCGCATCGGCGTCGGCCGCAGCATCCGCTCTCTCGATAGCCGCGTGGAAGAGCGGGATGGATGCTTCAGCCTCGCCGCGCGCGAACGTCCCGACGGCGACGCACAGCGCGCGGGCGGCGTCGGTCGAGGGTGTGGCGTCGGCGCGCCCGCACAGCTCGATGAGCCGGGCCATCCAGGCGCCGGCGCGCACCTCGTCGCCGTGCTCGCTCAGCGTGAAGCCGAGCCAGAACACGCACCGCACCGCCGCCGCGAGATCGCCGTCGTCGAGATACCGCAGGTGCGCCCGGTCCCACGCCCGCACCGAGACGTCGTCGCGGCCGACGAACCACGCCGCCTGGCCGAGCTCGTCCAGCTCATCGCCGGCCAGTGCGGCCTCGCGTGCCGTGAGCTCCTCGTACCGGCCCGTCCAGTCCACGACGCCGGCCTCCCGGATCGCCATGCGCACAGTATGGGCGCGGCCCGGGGCGCCGACAAGCCCCGCGCCCCGCCCTGCGCGCCCCATCGTGACGAGACCGCACGACAGCACCGGCGGCTGCCGCGATTCGGTGCGTTCGTGCGGTCTCGCGCGCCCTCAGTGCGGGCGTGGGGCTTGCAGGGTCAGATCTTCGCGTCCTGCTTGGGGATGAAGACCTGCTTGATGATGAGGAGGATCGACGCCGTCACCGGGATCGCGACGAGCGCGCCGAGGAGGCCGAGCAGCGTGCCGCCGACCATGGCGCCGATCACGACGAGGGCGCCGGGCACCGAGATCGCCTTGTTCATGACCTTCGGGGTCAGCACGTACGCCTCGAGCTGCATGTAGATGAGGTAGATGATCGCGAAGATCAGCGCGGGCACCCAGCCGGTGAACAGTGCGATGACGGTCGCGGTGATCCAGTAGAGCACCGAACCGATGAGCGGGATCAGGGTGATGAGGAAGGCCAGCATGCCCATCAGCGCCGGGAACGGCAACCCGAGGAACAGGTGCAGCAGGAAGGCGACGACGGAGTTGCAGAACGCCAGCACCACCATGCCCATGAGGTAGGCGCCGATCGAGTCGGTGATCTGGTCGGTCATCGCGGCGGCCTTCTTGCGGTTGCGCGCCGCGACGAAGCGGTTGAAGGCGACCTTCATGTTGGGAAGGCCCGCGAGGAAGTACAGGCTCAGCACGAGCACGATGATGAGGCCCGAGATGGTCGTGCCCACGCTCACCGCGAAGTTCACGACGCCGCCGCCGATGGCCGCGATGTTCGCGGGGTTGGTCAGGAACTTCTCGACCTGGTCGGTGATCGTGCCGACCTGCGAGCCGAACGTGTCGCTGAGCCAGCCGTAGAAATCGGACTTCTGGAAGGTGGCGATGGTGGCCGGCAGGTCGCTGAAGAACGCGGTGATCTGCTTGACCAGAGTGGGGACGACGAGAAGCAGCACGCCCGTGAGCACCAGCGCGAATGCGGTGTAGACGATCACGATCGCCCAAGGCCGGGCGACATTGTGCTTACCGAACCAGCGCACGACGGGATCGAGGCCGAGCGCCGCGAACAGCGCGAAGACGACGTAGATGATGATCGTCGAGAGGTTCCAGAACGCCAGGCCCAGGGCGATCGCCGCGAGTCCGCCGAGCGTCAGCACCAGGCCCAGTCGGAACGGGCTGTTGAGGTTGGCCCAGAACGTCTTGCCTTCGGGGGCCTCGCCGGTGAACACCGGTGCCGCGGCCTCGGCGTCTGCGGCGTCGGTCGCGGTGGAGCCGTTGGTCCCGGGCGAGGCGACCTGGGCGTCCGTACCGACCGCGGGGTCGACGGACAGGGGCGCGGCGGCCTCGGCGGACGTGGCGCCGAGCGAGGGCGAGGCATCGGTCATGGGACACACTCTAGGACTGGGGAGTGCCCGCGACGAGGTACGCGCGGCAAACTTCACCCGGATCGTGTGACCCCGCGTCATCCCCGAAGAAGCACCCGGGCCCTCAGGTATCGTCGAGGGGCGAGAAGGAGCGCCATGACCGAAGACCCCACGACGACGCTGGCCCGGCTGCGCAGCAGCATCGACAACATCGACGCCGCCCTGGTGTATCTGCTCGCCGAGCGTTTCAAGGCGACCAAGCAGGTCGGCCACCTGAAGGCCGAGCACGGCATGCCCGCCTCGGATCCCGCCCGCGAGGAGCAGCAGACCGCGCGCCTGCGCAGCCTCGCCGAGCAGGCCGACCTCGACCCGGCCTTCGCCGAGAAGTGGTTCAACTTCGTGGTCGCCGAGGTCATCCGCCATCACACCGAGGCGGCCGACTCCCGCTGAGGCCACCGTTTCACGTGGAACGGAAAGAGGATGCCCCGACCCTGCGCGATGCGCGGGGCCGGGGCATCCGATGTTCCGGGCCGAAGCCTGACCCGGACTAGGGAACCGCCCGCCGAAGCGTCAGGTAGGAGACGCCGCCGAGCACGACGGTCAGCACCAGCCCCCACGCGGCGAGCCCGACCGGGCCCAGGCCCACGAGGAACGACATCACCTCGCCCCAGATCTCGAAGCGGGTGATCGCCCAGATGGCGACGACCAGCAGCACGGCGACCCCGACCCAGATGAGGGTCAGCAGCATGGCGCCGAAGCGTTTGTAGACGGTCGCCGACCAGAATCCGAGCATGAAGATGAGCATCGCCATCACGAAGTAGAAGAACGCCGCACCGAGCGGGCCGTCGGCGACGACCCAGTCCAGGGCGAAAAAGTACCCGTTGATGCCCCAGCCGTTCGTCGCCTCCTCGACCATGCCGCCGATCGCGAACACCGCCGCCAGCAGCACGGCGCACATCGCCGCAGCGAGCATCGTGCCGAAGAAGAACTCCCGCCGGGTCACACTCATCGCCTGCGAGAAAGGGAACGTCAGCGTCAGCGACGAGATGCCCACGAACAGGAGGACCCACAGCGGAGCCTGCGAGCCGCCGCCGTAGAACGGGCCGGGCAGTCCCGAGGAGTTGAGGATCGCGTAGATCGCGAGCGACATCGCGAACGAGGCACCCAGCACGATCAGCGGCACCCAGACGAACGTCTGCTTGTTGATCAGCTGCATGCGCACGACGTTGACGGTGCGGTTCATCGCAGGGCTCCTTCCTGGGATGCCGCGGCCTCGGCCGCCGCGTGCTGGGTGGTGCGCACGATCAGCTGCTGCAGCGAGACCGGCGCGACGTCGAGTCCCGCGGACGCGAGGCGCTCGCGGTCGGCGAGCGAGAGCGCCCCGAG
>JAVBUG010000386.1:0-11426 GCA_031555515.1 Microbacterium sp.
TACTAATAAGCCGATGACTTGATAACACCCCCCTTGTGGGGGTCATGAGAACTTTGATTGCTCGCGTCCACTGAGTGGTTCCCGATGTACGGTCGGGACACCGCAACTGAACAGAAGACTTTTCACGTTGTGAAAGCACCGCATCATCGAAAGAGTTTCGGCGGCCATAGCGAGAGGGAAACGCCCGGTCCCATTCCGAACCCGGAAGCTAAGCCTCTCAGCGCCGATGGTACTGCAGGGGGGACCCTGTGGGAGGGTAGGACACCGCCGGACACCCATTCACGCAATGGCCACCCACACCCTGGGTGGCCATTGCGCGTTAACAGCCCTTCGCCTCGGGTATTTTTGAACCTGGTGCAACGACGGGAGGGCGATGATGCCGGACTTCACACCGGCCACGGTCGCGATCGTCGGTGATGGACGCATGGGTCGTGCGCTGGCGCGAGCGCTCCACGAGGCCGGTGTCGACGTACACGGACCGCTCGGCCGGGGCGCAGACGGTGCCGGCTCCGACATCGTGCTGCTGGCCGTTCCGGACTCCGAGATCGCGGGGGCCGCGGCATCCCTCGTTCCCGGCGCCCTCGTCGGACACGTCTCCGGGGCGACGACGCTCGAGCCGCTCGCACCGCATGAGGCGCTCAGCATCCATCCCCTCACGGCCGTGACCGGCGACACCTCGTTCGCGGGCGTGCCCGCGGCGCTCGCCGGCTCGACCGCCCGTGCCCTCGCCACCGCGCACGCGCTCGCCGAGGTGCTCGGCATGGCGCCGTTCGACGTCGCCGATGAAGACCGCCCCGCGTACCACGCGGCCGCGTCGATCGCGTCGAACTTCCTCGTGACGCTCGAGTCCTTCGCGGAAGACCTCGCGGCGACCGCGGGGGTTCCGAGAGAGGCGCTGGCGCCGCTCGTGCGCGCGACCGTCGCGAACTGGGAGGCGCACGGCGCCGCCGCCCTCACCGGTCCGATCGCGCGCGGCGATGAGGCGACCGTCGCCCGCCAGCGCGCTGCGGTGGCCGACCGGCTCCCGGAGCGCGCCGTGCTCTTCGACGCTCTGGTCGCCGCGACGCGCGACCTCCGCGCGCGCCAGGAGGTGGGCTCATGATCGTCGTCCGCACCGTCGCCGACCTCCGCGCCGCGCTGCGCGAGCGCCGCGGCGGCAGCATCGGCCTCGTCCCGACCATGGGTGCCCTGCACGAGGGCCACGCGACGCTGCTGCGTGCCGCCCGCAACGCCGACGACACGGTCGTCATGACGATCTTCGTCAACCCGGCGCAGTTCAACGAGCAGTCGGACCTCGCCGCGTACCCCCGCACCGAGGAGGCCGACCTCGCGCTCGCCGAGGCCGAGGGTGTCGACGTCGTGTTCGCCCCGGAAGCCTCCGAGGTCTACCCCGACGGGTTCGCGACCACTGTGAGCGTCGGCGGGCCCATCGCCGAGACCCTTGAGGGCGCCGAGCGAGGCCGCGCACACTTCGACGGGGTCGCCACCGTGGTCACGAAGCTGCTGCTCGCGGCGCTGCCCGACCACGCGTACTTCGGTGCCAAGGACGCGCAGCAGGTCGCCGTCATCCGCCGCTTCGTGGCCGACCTCGGCATTCCGGTCGCGCTCGTCGTCTGCCCCACCTCGCGCGACGCCGACGGCCTGGCCCGCTCCAGCCGCAACACGCGCCTCTCGCCCGACGAGCGCGCGCAAGCCCTCGCGATCCCTCGCGCTCTGCAGGGGGTGACGGATGCCGCGGCCGCCGGCATCTCCGACACCGAGGCGCTGCGCGTCCACGCGCTCGCGACACTCGAGGCTTCCGGCATCCGTCCCGAATACGTGGCGTTCGTCGACCCGATCACGTTCGCCCCCGTCGCTGTCGTCGACGCACCCGTGCTGGTCGCGATCGCGGCCCGCGTCGGCAGCACGCGACTCATCGACAACACCGTCCTAGGAGGTGCGTGATGCGCGCACAGGTCACCCTGCAGCGACTCGCCGAGATGAAGGTCCGCCGCGAACCGATCGTGATGGTCACGGCCTACGACTACCCGACGGCCCGCGTCGCGGAGCAGGCCGAGGTCGACATGGTGCTCGTCGGCGACTCCGGCGCGCAGGTCGTGCTGGGGCACGACTCCACCGTCGCGGTCACCGTCGAGGAGATGCTCGTGCTCGCCGGCGCCGTGCGCCGCGGTGTGCAGTCGGCGTTCGTCGTGGCCGACCTGCCGTTCGGGTCGACCGAGGTGTCGGACGAGCAGGCCGTGCAGACCGCGATCCGTTTCGTGAAGGAGGCGGGTGCCGACGCCGTCAAGCTCGAGGGCGGGGGACAGGCGCGGCTCAGCCGCATCCGCGCGATCGCCGAGGCGGGCATTCCCGTCGTCGCGCACGTGGGTCTCACGCCGCAGACGGCGGTCGCGCTCGGGGGCCTGCGCGCCCAGGGGCGCACCGCGGAGTCGGCGGCGCGCATCGTGCGCGAGGCCCTCGCCGTGCAGGACGCCGGCGCGAGCGTGCTCGTCATCGAGGCGGTGCCGGCTGACGTCGCCGCCGTCGTGCTGCCGGCCCTCGCGATCCCCGTGATCGGCATCGGCGCCGGCGCCGCCGACGGCCAGGTGCTCGTGATCCACGACCTGCTCGGCATCACCGAGGGCAAGACCGCCGCGTTCGTCAAGCGCTACGGCGCCGTCGGCCCCGACATGGTGGCGGGCGTCGCGGCGTACGCCCGCGAGGTGCGGGGCGGGGTCTTCCCCGGCCCCGAGCACGGGTACTCCGCGACCGACGTCGCGATCGACGCGGCCCGCGCCGAGCTCGACGCCCGAACCCGCGACTGACGGCGGATGCTGCCGCTCCCGGTCCTAGTCTGAGTCGAGAGGGAGAGGAGCATCCGTGACCGGCACCGCGCCCACGTTCCCCGGCGCCACCTCCGTGACGCTGCTCGATGTCTACGACGACCTCGCACCCGACGGCCTGCGCGGCGGCAGCCCGCACATGCACCTCGCCTCGACAGAGTGCTACGTGGTGATCGGCGGTCGCGGAGCGCTGCACACGCTCGATCCCGGCGGGCTGCGCGAGACCGAGCTGAGCAAGGGGTCGGTGGTGTGGTTCACTCCCGGCACGATCCATCGCGCGGTGAATCACGGCGGCCTCGAGGTTCTCGTGATCATGGGCAACGCGGGGCTCCCGGAAGCGGGCGACGCCGTGATGACCTTCCCGGCCGACGTCGTCGCCGATGCCGACCGGTACGTCACCGCCGCGACGCTCCCGACGGAATCGCCGTCGGCGCGAGCAGAAGCTGCCGCCCGCCGACGCGATCTCGCGGTCGAGGGGTTCCTCGTCCTCCGCGATGCGGCACGGGCGGGCGAGCTCGGCCCGCTGCAGGAGTTCCACGAGGCCGCCGCCCGGCTGGTGCAGGGGAGAGCCGCGGGCTGGACGAGGATCGTCGAGCGCGGCCCGGCGGCTCAGGCCGCGCGCAGCCTCGACCTCATCCGCGCGCTCACGGCGGGCGACGCCGCGCACCTGTCCGCAGCGGCCGTGTCGCAGGCCCCGCAGCTTCCCGACGAACGCGGATTCGGCATGTGCGGCCGGCTCCGCGCGTACGACGTGAGCGAGGCGCTGACGTCCGGCTGACCTGGTGGATGAGTGGATGCTGCGGCCCGCAGCATCCACTCTCCTCTGCCTACTTCGCGACGAGCGTCGTCTGGAAGCTGTACATGTCGGGGCGATAGCAGTGGTGGCCGAACTCGACGGCGCGGCCGGACGCATCGAAGGCGACGCGCTCCATGGTGAGGACCGGGCCGCCCTTGTCGATGTCGAGGAGCCCGGGCTCGTCGCCGTGGGCGCGGCGCGCGCCGATCTTCTGGTTCGCGACGCGGATGGTGACGCCCCGCGCGCGCATGATCTCGTAGAGACCCTTCTGCTGCAGCTGCTCAGTGGTGATGTCGGAGAACTCGAGCGGGAGATAGTTCGTCAGCACCGCGACCGGCACTCCGTCGGTGGAGCGCTGCCGGCGGAGGTAGACGATGTCGGAGCCGACCGGAACCCGCAGCGCCTCAGCGGTGGCGGGGTCGGCCGGCCGGGTGTCGTGCTCGAGCACGAGGGTGCCCGGCTCGTGCTGGGAGTTCTTGAGGTCCTCGTAGAGGCTGGTGAGCTCGACCTGGCGGGTGACCTGTCCCTGTACGACCTGCGTGCCGATGCCGCGCCGCCGCACGAGCAGGCCCTTGTCGACGAGCTCCTCCATCGCGCGGCGGATGGTCGGCCGTGAGAGGCCCGCCCGCTGGCCGATCGCGATCTCGTTCTCGAGGCGCGCGCCGGCAGGGATCTCACCGGACCGGATCGCCTGCTCTATCGCGGTGGACACCTGGAAGTACAGCGGCACGGGACCGGTGCGGTCCAAGCCTGCGAGCAGCTCGTCGATCTTGACCACGTCGTCTGCCATCATCCACTCCAAGTCCCGACAGCATAATGTCCCGACAATGGTACATCGTCTCGACTTTGTCAGCCGCCGACACGCGGAGATGGTGTTGTACGGCGACTCCGTTGTGCTATTGTCAGGACAAATTGTCCATCGACGCGCAGTCCGCGGGGCGCGCAGAGAGTTGTACAGCGGAGTATGACCGAGAACACTTCTCCCCTCGACGTCCTGGCCTTCGGACGCCTGGGCGTCGACATCTACCCGCTGCAGTCCGGAGTCGGGCTCGAAGAAGTGCAGACATTCGGCAAGTTCCTCGGGGGCAGCGCCGCGAACGTCAGCGTGGCGGCCGCGCGGCACGGCCGTCGGGTCGCACTCATCTCCGGCGTCGGCGACGACCCGTTCGGCCGCTACCTGCTCGCCGAGCTGGATCGGCTGGGCGTCGACAACCGTCATGTGGGCGTGAACCCGACGCTGAAGACGCCGGTCACGTTCTGCGAGATCTTCCCGCCCGACGACTTCCCGCTGTACTTCTATCGCGAGCCGAAGGCGCCCGACCTCGACGTCGCGCCCGCCGACCTCGACCTCGAGGCGGTCCGCTCGGCGCGCATCTTCTGGTTCACGGCGACCGGTCTCAGCCAGGAGCCCAGTCGTGCTGCGCACCACGCGGCGCTGCAGGCGCGCACGACGGGCCACACGATCTTCGACCTCGACTACCGGCCGATGTTCTGGGCAGACCCCGCCGAGGCGGGAGTGCAGGTGGCGCGTGCGCTCGAGCACGCCACGGTCGCCGTCGGCAACCGCGAGGAGTGCGAGGTCGCCGTGGGCGAGACCGAGCCCGAGCGCGCCGCCGATGCACTGCTGGAGCGCGGCGTCGAGCTCGCGATCGTGAAGCAGGGGCCGAAGGGCGTGCTCGCGAAGACCCGCGACGAGTCGGTCGTCGTGCCGCCTTACTGGGTCGATGTGGTGAACGGACTCGGCGCGGGAGATGCCTTCGGCGGCGCCCTGTGCCACGGGCTCCTCGCGGGGTGGGACCTCGAGCGCATCCTCCGCTTCGCGAACGTCGCGGGTGCGATCGTCGCGTCGAGGCTCGAATGCTCCACCGCGATGCCCACCGAAGCCGAGGTCGCCGCGATTCTCGAAACGGGAGCCTCCCGATGACGCAGTTCCTCACCGCGGACGACTTCGCGCGCCTCCGCGACATCCGCGCCACGCAGCCGGCGATCATCGGGGCGGCACTCGCGGACCGCCGCCGGCGCGAGGTGCTCCGCGGTGACGGGCGCCTCTTCATCGTCGCAGCCGACCACCCCGCCCGCGGCGCGCTCGGAGTCGGGTCGAACCCCACCGCGATGGCCGACCGGTACGAGCTGCTCGACCGCCTCGCGACCGCGCTCAGCCGGCCCGGAGTCGACGGCGTGCTCGGCACGCCCGACATCATCGACGACCTCGCCGCACTGGGCCTTCTCGAGGACAAGATCATCGTGGGGTCCATGAACCGCGGGGGCTTGCGCGGCGCGTCGTTCGAGATGGACGACCGCATGACCGCCTACGACGTGCCCGCCATGGTCGCGTCCGGCATCGACTTCGCGAAGACCCTCGTGCGCGTCGACCTCGACGACCCCGGCACCGTCGCGACCCTGACCGCGATGACGGATGCCGTCACCCAGGCCGCGGCCGCAGGACTGCCCATCATGCTCGAGCCCTTCCTCAGTCGACGCGTCGACGGCCGCATCGTCAACGACCTGTCGACGGATGCCGTCATCCTGTCGATCGCGATCGCCTCCGGTCTCGGCGCCTCGAGTGCCTACACATGGATGAAGCTGCCCGTCGTCGACGACATGGAACGGGTGATGGCCGCCACCACGATGCCGACGCTGCTGCTCGGCGGCGACGCCGGCGTCGATCCCGACGAGACCTTCGCCGCATGGGAGGACGCGCTGTCGCTCCCCGGCGTCCGCGGCCTGACCGTGGGACGCACCCTCCTGTACCCGCCGGACGACGACGTCGCCGCTGCCGTGGACATCGCGGCGGGCCTCGTCCACACCGACCTCTGAACCCCACCCCTGAGAAGGAACATCCCCATGAGCATCACTGAGACCACTCCTGCGCAGACCGACGCCGACGCCGACGTCCGCGTCATCTCGCACTGGATCGACGGCGCCGAGCGCGCCTCGACCTCCGGCCGCACCGCCCCGGTGTACAACCCGGCGACCGGGCAGGTGTCTGCGCGGGTGGCGTTGGCGGATCAGGCGGAGATCGACGCGGCGATCGCGTCGGCCGAGCGCGGCTACAAAGTGTGGAGCCAGTTCTCGATCGCGCGCCGTCAGGCGGTGTTGTTCGCGTTCCGGGAGTTGCTGAACGCGCGGAAGCGGGAGTTGGCGGAGATCATCACCGCGGAGCACGGCAAGGTCGTCTCCGACGCGATGGGGGAGATCCTCCGTGGCCAGGAGGTCGTGGAGTTGGCGACCGGGTTCCCGCACCTGATCAAGGGCGCGTTCAGTGAGAACGCGTCGACGGGGATCGACGTGTACTCGCTGAAGCAGCCGCTCGGGGTGGTGGGCATCATCAGTCCGTTCAATTTCCCGGCGATGGTGCCGATGTGGTTCTTCCCGATCGCGATCGCCGCCGGCAACAGTGTCGTCCTGAAGCCGTCGGAGAAGGACCCGTCCGCCGCGCTGTGGCTCGCGCAGCTGTGGAAGGAGGCGGGGCTGCCGGATGGGGTGTTCACGGTGCTGCAGGGTGACAAGCTGGCCGTCGACGGCCTGCTCACCTCCCCGGAGGTCGCGTCGATCTCGTTCGTGGGGTCGACGCCGATCGCGCAGTACATCTACGAGACCGCGTCGCGCCACGGTAAGCGGGTGCAGGCGCTCGGTGGTGCGAAGAACCACATGCTGGTGCTCCCGGATGCGGATCTGGACCTGGTCGCCGACCAGGCCGTGAACGCCGGCTACGGCGCCGCCGGGGAACGGTGCATGGCCATCTCCGTGGTCCTCGCGGTGGAGCCGGTCGCCGACGAGCTGGTCGCGAAGATCACCGACCGCATCGGCCGGCTCAAGATCGGCAACGGGGCGGGGGTGGACGGCGTCGAGCCGGACATGGGGCCGCTGATCACCGACATGCACCGCGACAAGGTCTCCTCCTATGTCGACATCGCCGAGCAGGATGGCGCGAAGATCGTCGTCGACGGCCGCAACTACACCGTGGAGGGCCACGAGGACGGGTTCTTCTTCGGCCCCACGCTGATCGACGACATCCCCACCACCAGTCGGGCGTATCAGGAGGAGATCTTCGGACCCGTCCTCTCCGTCGTCCGCGTGAACAGCTACGACGAGGGCCTGGAGCTGATCAACAGTGGCCAGTTCGGTAACGGCACCGCGATCTTCACCAACGACGGCGGCGCTGCCCGCCGGTTCCAGAACGAGGTGCAGGTCGGCATGATCGGCATCAACGTGCCCATCCCCGTCCCCGTCGCCTACCACTCGTTCGGCGGGTGGAAGCAGTCCCTGTTCGGCGACGCGAAAGCCTACGGCGTCCACGGGTTCGACTTCTTCACCCGCGAGAAGGCCATCACCTCCCGCTGGCTCGACCCCGCCACCCACGGCGGCATCAACCTCGGCTTCCCCCAGAACAACTGACCCGCAGCATCCGTCCCACAGAATCGACCTACGAGAGCACGACATGAGCACTTCGGACCAGCGCTGGTTCCACCGCCGGGGCGACCTCGCCCGTGACGGGTGGGAGAGCGTCGTCGACGAGAACACCCCGGGCTGGGCCCACACCGGCATCCGGGTCGCCGAGTTGACCGAGACCGACTCGCTGGCTCTGGCCCCGACCGGGGTGGAGCGGATCGTCGTGCCGCTGTCGGGGTCGTTCACCGTCGCCCGCTTCGAGGGCGCCGACACCATGACCACGCGGCTGAAGGGCCGTGCGTCGGTGTTCGACGGGCCGACCGACGTGCTCTACCTCTCGTCCGCGGCGACGGCCGTGCTCACCGGCGTCGGCCGTGTCGCGATCGCGACGTCGCCCACCGACGTGGTGAAGCCCAGCGTCCACATCCCCGCCGTCGACACTCCTGTCGAGCTGCGCGGCGCGGGCCGTTCGAGCCGTCAGGTGCACAACTTCGGCACCCCGCAGGCGCTGGACGCGGCACGGCTGATCGTGTGCGAGGTGATCACGCCGGCCGAGAACTGGTCGTCGTACCCGCCGCACAAGCACGACGAGCACGTGCCCGGTCACGAGTCGCGTCTCGAGGAGATCTACTACTTCGAGACGGCGCCGGTGGCGGGGTCGGATGCTGCCGCCGAGACCTCGTTCGGCATGTTCAGCACGTACTCGTCCCCGGCGGGCGAGATCGACATCAACGCGATGGTGCACACCGGCGACATCGCGCTCGTGCCGTTCGGCTACCACGGCCCCGCCGTCGCCGCCCCGGGCTACGACCTCTACTACCTCAACGTCATGGCCGGCCCGGACCCGGAGCGGGAGTGGCTGATCAGCGACGATCCCGCGCACACCTGGGTGCGCGACACCTGGACCGGGCAGGCGTTCGACGAGCGCCTGCCCTACACGACCGGCACGAAGAACAAGGAAGGCGACCGCTGATGGGCGCGACGAGACGGATGACGGTCAGCCAGGCGCTCGTGGAGTTCCTGGCCCACCAGTGGACCGTGGACGGCGACATCCGGGAGCGGACGATCCCGGGCATGTTCGGCATCTTCGGCCACGGCAACGTGGCCGGCATCGGCCAGGCGCTGAAGCAGTCCAACGCCCTGAACCCCGACCTGATGCCGTACTACCAGGCCCGCAACGAGCAGGCCATGGTGCACCAGGCCGTCGGCTACGCGCGCATGCACCGCCGCCGTGGCACCTATGCGTCGGCCGCCTCGGTCGGCCCGGGCGCGGCGAACATGCTCACCGCCGCGGCCCTCGCGACCGCGAACCGGCTGCCGGCGCTGCTGCTGCCCAGCGACACCTTCGCCACCCGTGTCGCCGACCCGGTGCTGCAGCAGCTCGAGCAGCCGTGGGACACCGGCATCCAGGTGACCGACGCGTTCCGCCCGCTGTCGCGCTTCTTCGACCGGGTGCAGCGTCCCGAGCAGCTGTACTCGATCGCCCTCGCCGCGATGCGGGTGCTCACCGACCCCGCCGAGACCGGCGCCGTCACCATCGCGCTCCCCGAGGACGTGCAGGCCGAGGCGCTCGACGTGCCGGTGGAGTTCCTGCAGGACCGCGAGTGGCACCTCCGCCGCCCGCTGCCCGAGCGCGGCCCGCTCGCCCGCGCTGCCGCCGCGATCCGTGCGGCGACGAACCCGGTCATCATCGCCGGTGGCGGCGTGATCTACTCGGGTGCGGAGGACCAGCTGCGCGCCCTCGTCGAGGCCACCGGCATTCCGGTCGGCACCTCGCAGGCCGGCGGCGGCGTCCTGAGCTGGGACCACCCGCAGAACCTCGGCGGCGTGGGCGCGACCGGCACGCTCGCCGCGAATCGCCTCGCAGCCGACGCCGACGTCATCATCGGCATCGGCACCCGCTACAGCGACTTCACCACCGCTTCGCGCACCGCGTTCCAGAACCCCGACGTGGTGTTCGTGAACATCAACATCGCCTCGTTCGACGCGTACAAGCACGGCTCGCAGCTGCCCGTGATCGCCGATGCGCGCGAAGCGCTCGCGGAGCTCGCGATCGCGCTCGAGGGCTTCGAGATCAGTCCCGAGTACGCGGAGCGCATCGGCCGCGAGAAGACGGAATGGGATGCCGCGGTCGACGCGGCGTTCATCCCCTCCGGTCTCGCGCTGCCCGGCCAGCCCGAGATCATCGGTGCCGTGCAGTCGAGCAGCGCCCCCGAGGACGTCATCGTCCAGGCGGCCGGATCCCTCCCGGGCGACCTGCACAAGCTGTGGCGGGTGCGCGACCCGCTCGGGTACCACGTCGAGTACGCGTTCTCCTGCATGGGCTACGAGATCGCCGGCGGCCTCGGCGCCAAGCGCGGCCTTCTCGCCGACGGCGACGACCGCGACGTCATCGTCATGGTCGGCGACGGCTCGTACCTGATGCTCAACACCGAACTCGTCACCGCAGTCGCCGAGGGCATCAAGCTCATCGTCGTGCTCATCCAGAACCACGGCTACGCATCGATCGGCCACCTGTCCGAGACGATCGGCTCGGAGCGGTTCGGCACGAAGTACCGCGAATACGACAGTGAGGCCCGCAACTTCCAGGGCGAGAAGATCCTCCCGGTCGACCTCGCGATGAACGCCCGCAGCTACGGCCTCGACGTCATCGAGATCGAACCCGGCACCTCTGCCATCGACGACCTCAAGGCTGCCGTCGCGCAGGCGAAGGCATCCGATCGGTCCACGTTCATCCACATCAACAGCGACCCGCTGATCTATGCGCCAGACGGCGCCGGCTGGTGGGACGTGCCGGTGCCCGAGGTCTCCACCCTCGAGAGCACGCAGAACGCCCGCGACGAGTACCTCGAGCTGAGGAGGCCGCAGCGCCCACTGCTCGGGTGATCTGCAACCGATCAATCTGCTGGGAAAGCAGGTTCGCGGGCGCCCTGCGGGCGGCGCGGCAGCCGTCAGAACCTAGGCTGGATCGAACAAGGGGAGTACTCCCGCCTGCGGCACGCTCGTCACTACGGATCCAGCGCCGGATCCCGGGCTGCCGGCCCTTCGGGGCGGAGGAGACCTTGGCGTTCTTCGTCACGCCATGTCTCCCACCCGGAAGGAACCCCTCCCCATGAGCTCGCTCAACCGTCTCTTCGGCCTCGCAGCCAAGGCCCTCGACTCGTCCGGTTCGCAGGGCGCGAAGCCCGGCGGCACGGACTGGCGCTCGATGGTGCGCGATGTCGCCGGAGCCGTCACCGGTGACCAGCGTCCCGCTGCCGCTCCGCCCGCGAATGCCCCGTGGCCGCCGACGTCCGCTGCTTCCGCGCCGGCGTCGCCGGTGGGACTCACTCCTCCTCCCGCCGGGTCGACCGCCCCGCCGGCTGCGCACGGCGGCGCCCCCGCGACCGCGGCGGACCTCGCCGCGATCGCCCGCT
>JAVBUG010000004.1:0-11685 GCA_031555515.1 Microbacterium sp.
TTCGGCTTGAGCTTGAACCCCGGGGAGTCGCTGTGCGCCCCGAAGATCCGCACGCCCGTCGCCGCCGTCGCGGTCTCGGGCACGACCCACGCGATGGCCGCGCCGTCGCGCACCACCACGTACTTCCCGCCGGCCGGCGCCGGCCATCCGGCCGCCTCGTCGAGACGGACGAATCCCGCGTTCTCGAGGCGGCGCGCGACCTCGGCGGCAGCGTGGAAGCTCGACGGCGACGCCGCCACGAACGCGGCGAGATCGTCGGCGTGTGCGAGCGCTGCGGAGCGGACGGGAGAAGTGGGCGAGGGCACGGGTGAGCCTCCTGTGTGACGGCCTGGGGTCTTTCGATCGTAGTTCGGAGGACCTTCCCAGGCGGTCCCGAGAGGCAGGATCCGAGCCTTTGATCTGGCCTTTTCGAACTTTCCCCTCACATGTAACGTTCAGGTAACGCACCGGAACCGTCCAGAAACGCCGGGGAGACTCGGGGACTTGTGCCCGCCCGAACGGTCACGACGCGCCACCCGATGGCGCATTTCGCTGATACGGAACCCGGTCTTACATGCGCTCCCACACGTCGTTTCCGCCCGCCCGCCGCACTCTCCGCCGCGCCGAACGCCGCCTCCGCCGCCGCCCGGTGCTGGTCGCGGCGACACTCGCGGTCGGCGTACTGGCCACCGCCGCGTTCAGCTCCGCGACCCCCGCATCGCAGGCCGAGGCATCCGGTTCGCTGACGAACTTCGCGCTGGCGTCTTACTCCGCCGCGTCCGCCGAGGCGCAGACCGCGGCCTCCCCCAGTGCCTTCGAGAAGACCGTCTCCGACGCGGACGCCGCCGTGACCGCGGCGACCGCCGTCTCGGCCGACATCGCCGCGTCGGGTCTCGACGTCGGCACGCCCGACACCACCGTCGACACCGCCGCGCTCGAAGGCGCCGTCGCGCAGCTGCAGCGCGCCCAGTCGCTCCCCACCGAGTACACGACGCAGTTCACGGACGCGGTGACCACCCTCACGGCGTCTGTCAACGAGCAGGCGCAGGGCCTGCGCGGCAAGCTCGACGCCGCCATCGCACTCAAGGCGCAGCGCGAGGCGGAGGAGAAGGCCCGCAAGGAGGCCGAGGCCGCCGCCGCCAAGGCCGCTGAAGAGGCAGCTGCGGCCGCCGCGGCGAAGAAGTCGTCGCCGCGTTCCTCCGGCGGTGCCCCGGTCTACGCCACCGGCGGCGCCGTGGGCGGCACGAGCCCGGCCGACGCCCAGGCGACCGCCCGCTCGATGCTCGGCGGCTACGGCTGGGGCGACGACCAGTTCGGCTGCCTCGTGTCGCTGTGGAACAAGGAGTCGGGCTGGAACTACCAGGCCTACAACCGCTCGAGCGGCGCCTACGGCATCCCGCAGGCCCTGCCCGGCAGCAAGATGAGCAGCGCGGGCGCTGACTGGCAGAGCAACCCGGCGACCCAGATCGCGTGGGGCCTCGGCTACATCTCGGGGCGCTACGGCAGCCCCTGCGGCGCCTGGAGCCACTCCCAGTCCACCGGATGTTACTGAGTACTCAGAAGCTTTCATCGGCTCCGGCCGGTCGACCACGTGCGGTCGACCGGCCGGAGCCGTTTCAGCGGAGGAACTCCGCCGGGTCGAACTGCTCGATCGGGATGACGCGCACCCGCGGCAGCTGCGCGTCGAAAGCCTCCACGTCGTACTCGAGGTCGAAGAACTCGACACCGGGGATGCCCGAGAACTCGGCGCTGCGGAACTCGTGGAACGCGACGACTCCGACCCGGCGCCCGTTGCCGGCGAGGCCGGCGAGGTCGTCGGCGAAGTCGCGGTCGTGGCTCACCAGCGCGACGTCGTCGTCACGATCCGCGAGGGCACGGAGCGTCCGCTGGATCGCGATGTCGACGATCTTCTCGTCGGCGGGCCCCGACAGCGGAACCGGCTGGTAGCCCAGGGCGAGGAGCGCCTGCACGAACGGCATCGGCAGGTGCGCGCTCGCGTTGAGGAAGAAGAGCCCCTTGGCGGGCCGGCCCCATCGCTCGGACACGAAGGCCAGGAGGCGATCCCACCGCGGCCGCTCCTCGGGCTGCGGCCGTCGCCCGAGGATCGACCCTCCGAGCGTCGCGTCGATGTTCTCGCCGTCGACCAGCACCCAGCTACTGCGTTCCACGCGTGTTTCCCTCCGTCGGACCAGCTCCGAACGTAGCAGGCACGTGTCCCGCGACCTCTCCCGCGAGGGATCAGGCGGTGCGCAGGATCTTCTCCATCGCCTTGCCGCGCGCGAGCTCGTCGACCAGCTTGTCGAGGTAGCGGATCTTCTGCATGAGCGGATCCTCGATCTCCTCGACGCGCATGCCGCAGATGACGCCCGTGATGAGCGCGGCGTTCGGATTGAGGTCGGCGTCGGCGAAGAAGTCCTCGAACGTCGTGTGCTCGTCGAGGTGCTGCTTCAGCTCGGCGTCGTCGAATCCCGTGAGCCACTCGATGACCTCGTCGAGCTCCTCGGTCGTGCGCCCCTTCTTCTCGACCTTCGTGACGTAGAGCGGGTAGACCGAGGCGAAGCTGATCGAGAAGATCCGGTGCATGCCGACAGGCTAATGCCGGACGGATGCTGCGGCACGCGGCATCCCTCACCACCGGCGAAGAAGATGGTCCCGGTGGGTTGCCCTCCCACCGGGACCATCGCGCGTCACAGGAGACGGTACGGCGACCCGAACGCCGAAGCTCGACCGCTCCGCGCTGAACTGCTTGTGTTGCTCCGCCAGGTTAGGACGGGGTGTCCCGATCCGTCTCCCCGTTGACAGCTCGCGCGAGGAACTGATACCGGCTCTCACTCCGCGCCGACGGCGACCACGACCTTGCCGAGCGCGCGGCCCTCGCCGTGCCACGCGAGCGCCTCGGGCACCTGCTCGAGCGGGAACACGCGGTCGATGTGCACCCGCACGTCTCCCGCCGCGCAGCGTTCGGCGACCGGCACGAACGCCGAGGGGCCCTGTCGTACGAACAGCACGCCCAGGCGCTTGCCGGTCAGGGCTCCGAGCAGAGCGCCGGCGGTCAGCATCCGGATCAGCGCCCGCCCCGTGCCGCCGACCATCACGCACCGGCCGCCCTTGGCGAGCGCACGCGCATAGGCGAACACCGAGCGGTGGGCGACCAGATCCACGATGAGGTCGTAGGGGCCTTGCCGGGTGAAGTCGTCGCGCCGGTAGTCGATGACTTCCTCCGCGCCGAGCGCGCGGAGGAAGTCGAGCTTGCCGGCGTTGTCGACCGCCGTCACGTGCACGCCCTTCTGCGCCGCGAGCTGGAGCGCGAGGCTCCCCGAGCCTCCGCCGGCGCCGTTGAGCAGCATCCGTGTTCCCGGCTCCGCCAGCGCGACAGCGTGCGTCGCGATCGCCGCCGCCTGCGGCAGAGCAGATGCCTCGGCGAACGATAGCTGCGCGGGCTTCGGCGCGAGCGCCGATTCGGGCACGGCGACGAACTCGGCGAACCCGCCGTAGCGGGGCATGATGTCGCCGAACACCTCGTCGCCCACCGCGAACTGCGTCGCGCCTTCACCGACCGCGGCGATCCGGCCGGCGATGTCGGAGCCGAGGATCTGCCGCCGTGGCCGGAACAGCCCGCCCAGCCGGGCGTAGGCGGGGCTCCCGTGCAGCCCCTCCCAGTCGGAGAGGTTCACCGACGTCGCGACGACCTCCACCAGCACCTCGCCGGCCCGGGGCACCGGCCGCGGCACGTCACGCACCTCGAGCCGATCAGGCGACCCGTACCGCTCGTACACGACCGCGCGCATGCCCTACATCGTCGCGGGCGCGCCGCGCCGCGCGCAACACACCGGACAGCGGCCTCGAGCCCGCTCACCCGCGAGTGCCCGGAGGCAGCAGCGGCTGCAGCGCCCTGCCGAGCACGTCGGCCATGTCGGCACTGATCGCCGCGGTGAGGTGGTGCGAGTCGCGGTACACGAGGGTGTTGCCGATGATCGGCGGGCACGCGTCGGCGTCGCACAGGTACTCGTTGAGGTCGATGAGCGCGATGCCGCGCGTGGCCGCGGCCGTCGCCTCACCCTCGCGCGCGGGTCCCTCGAGCGCGACAGTCCGCGGCTGCGCGCAGGCCGCCGCGTCGGTCAGGTGCGCCGACAGGCACGGTGCGGGGTCTTCCCGCATGTCGGGGGTGTCGGCCATCATCGCGACGGGCGCGTCGATCGCGTCGAGCGTGCGGCCGAACGCCGCCGCCCACGTCTTCGCGTCGTCGTCGACGCCCGGGGCGAGCTCGGGGTCGGTGAAGGTGGCGACGATCACCAGCGCGGGCGGTGAGGCGTTGATGCGGTCGATCACGGCGTCGCGCCATTCGGGGCACTGCGGGTAGGGCGCTCCCCGGCGCAGCGAATCGATGTCGGCCGCGGGACAGGAGCTCTTCGTATGGACCTCCACCGAGTACCCGGCCGACCTCGCGAAGCCCTCGAGCGCGGGGAACCACTGCGCCGCGTGCGAATCGCCCAGGAGCACGATGCGCGGCGCCGCCGGATCGCCGTACACGCAGCCCTCGGCATCCGTCGCGGCGATGCCCAGCATGCAGCCGTCGTCGTAGACCTCGGGAAGGCTGTCGCGCGCGTCCCGCAGCGCGGGCGCGAGGTTGTCGGGCACGAAGTCGGTGCCGCGAGGAGCGTCGACGATCACCGTGCTCGACGCCGCGCGCTCCACGTGCAGCGAGCGCGTGTCGGCCACCGCGTACGCGGCGCTCGCGAGCCCCAGGCACGCGACCGATCCGGCGAGCGCGCCGACCAGCGTGACCCGCGCCCGCCGCTTCGTGAGCAGCGGCGCCTTGCGCACCGGGTCCTCGACGAACCGGTACAGCAGCCACGCCGCCGGCACGCACGCGACGGCGATGCCGAGCGTCGTCCAGAGCGGCAGCTCGCCGGGCAGGGCGGCGCCGGGCAGCACGAGCGCCGGCCAGTGCACGAGATACAGCGAGTACGAGATCGTCCCGACGAACACCATGCCCCGGGCCGACAGCATCCGTGTCGGCCCACGTCGTGCGCGACCTGCGGCGATCACGGCAGCCGTGCCGAGCACGGGGAGCGCCGCCGCCGCGCCCGGGAAGAGCGTCTCCGACGAGAAGAAGAGGACGGATGCTGCGACCGCCACGATTCCCGCCCACCCGAGGGGCGCCGCCCAGCGCTCCCCGACGATTGCGGGTCTTCGGCGCAGCAGCACGGCGACGAGTCCGCCGACGCCCAGCTCCCACGCGCGGGACGGCAGCGAGAAGAACGCCCACGGCTGCGCCGCGAACGTGAGCCACACGCACAGGGCGAACGACGCCGCCACGACCGCGATGAGCACGGCGACCAGCGCCCGCCGCGACCGCACCAGCACCCACACCAGCGCGAGCAGCGCCGGCCAGAGCAGGTAGAACTGCTCCTCGACTCCCAGCGACCAGTAGTGCTGGAACAGCGACGGATTCGAGGATTCGGCCAGGTAGTCCGAGTTCGCCGACGCGAAGAAGTAGTTCGGCACGTACAGCGCCGTGGCGACCGCCGCCGCCCAGAGATCGCGCATGAGCAGCGGCGGGTACCAGATGAGCGCCGCCGCGACCGAGAGCGTGAGCACGACGAACGACGCAGGAAGGATGCGTCGCGCGCGACGGGCGTAGAACTCTCCGAACCTCAGCCGGCCGTGGCTCTCGAGCTGCCCCAGCAGGTGGGACGTGATGAGGAAGCCCGAGATGACGAAGAACACGTCGACCCCGACATAGCCGCCCGGCAGGAACGGCAGGCCCGCGTGGTAGAGCAGGACCGCACCGACTGCGATCGCGCGCAGTCCCTGGATGTCGGCGCGGAAACCCGACGGGTCGGGCTGGGCGCTGGCTCGGTCCACCACTCGAGCGACTCTAAGTCGGGCGGGTGAACGGCTGACACCCCCTTGACTCGGCGCCGGGAGCCCTCCACCATTCGCTCACGCTAGGAGACGCGCCCGTCCCCCGGCCGCGCGACCCGGAGCCAGCGATAGCCGTAGCCGGGGACCTCGAGCTCGACCAGGCCCTTCTCGTTGGGCTCGATGCGCTCCGAGCCCAACAGGTCGACCAGGCACGTGCCGTCGGGCTCATCCCGCAGCGCGAAGCTCGTCGTCGCCGGCACCTCGTCGAAGTTGTGGATCGCGACCATCCGGCCGACGTCCGCGCTCAGCGAGTGCACGAGGATCGCCGGCACGGGCTGCTCGAGCACCTCGAAGTCTCCCCATCCGAGCTCCGGCGAGATCCGGTAGCGCGACATCAGGTCGCGGAAGAAGTGCAGCAGTGACTCCCGGTCCTTGATCTGCGCGGCGGCGTTGACATGCTCGGGCGCATAGCCGTCGCCCGGCGGGCGTGCGACCAGCCGCGACGGCGGGGCCGACGAGAAGCCGCCGTTCTTGTCACCCGTCCACTGCATCGGCGTGCGCACCGCGAGGCGCCCGGGGATCTCGGCGTTCTCGCCCATCCCGATCTCCTCGCCGTAGAACAGCACCGGCGTCCCGGGCAGCGTGAACAGCAGGCTGTACGCCATGCGGACCCGTCGCGGATCCCCGAGCATCGGCGGCAGCCGACGCGTGATCCCGCGGCCGTAGACCCGCTGGCCCTCATCAGGCGCGAACGCCGCGAACACCTCGTCGCGCTCTTCGTCCGACAGTTTGTCGAGCGTCAGCTCGTCATGGTTGCGCAGGAAGTTGGCCCACTGCACGTCCTCGGGCAGAGCCGGCCGCGAGGTCAGCGCCTCGACGAGCGGCGACGGGTTCTTGCGCGCGAGCGACAGGTAGCACGCCTGCATCCCGATGAAGTCGAACTGCATCGACAGCTCGTTCACCTCCGCACCGCCGAAGTACTCGACCTGCTGGTCGTACGGCAGGTTCACCTCGCCGAGCAGGATCGCCTCGCTCGAGCGGCGCTGCAGGAAGCGCCGGATGTCGCGCAGCAACTCGTGTGGATCGCGGATCTGCGCCCCCGGCGGCATCTCGAGGAAGAACGGGACCGCGTCGACGCGGAAGCCCGCCACCCCCAGCTGCAGCCAGTACCCGATCACCCGCGCCAGTTCGTCGCGCACCACGGGGTTCGCGATGTTGAGGTCTGGCTGGTGCTCGTAGAAGCTGTGCTGATACCACTGTCCGGACCCGTCGTCCTTCGTCCAGATGCCCTTCGCCTCGCCGGGGAAGACGGTGTTCTTCTGGCCCTTGGGCGGCGGATCGTCGCGCCAGACGTAGTAGTCGCGATACGGAGAGTTCACGCTGCGCTTCGCCTTCAGGAACCACGGATGCCGGTCGGAGGTGTGGTTGACGACGAGATCCACGATCACCCGCATGCCCCGGTCGTTCGCCGTGCGGATCACCTCGACAAGTTCGCCGTGGTTGCCCAGACGTGGATCGACGCCGTAGAAGTCGGTGATGTCGTAACCGTCGTCGCGGTCGGGCGTCGGATAGAACGGCATGAGCCACAGGCACGTCACGCCCAGTTGCGCGAGGTAGTCGATGCGCTGTGCGAGGCCCTGCATGTCGCCGGTGCCGTCGCCGTCGGCGTCCATGTAGGTCTCGACGTCGAGGCAGTAGACGATGGCGCTCTTCCACCACAGGTCGCTCGTATCGGTGATCTTCATCGTGCCTCCTTGAGGCGGGGAAGGATGCCGCCCGCCGCTGCGTCGAGAAAGTCGGCCTGCTCCCGGCCGACGTGGTGCAGGTACACCCGGTCGAATCCGATCCGCGCGAGTTCGGCGATCCGTTCGGCGAGCGCGATCGGATCATGGTCGACGAGGACCGCCTGCCGGAGCTTCGCCTCGTCCACCTCGCCCACCGCGGCGTCGAAGTCCTCCGGCTGCTCCAGGTCCCAGGCCAGCGGCGGCGACACCAGGCCGTTGCGCCACTGGTCCTTCGCGATGGCATAGGCCGCGGCATCCGTCTCGGCGAAGCTCACGTGCACCTGGAGGATGCACGGCCCGCCGCCGCGGTGGGCGCGGTACGCGTCGACGACCCGCTCGAGTGCGTCGGGGGCCTGGACGACCGTCGCCAGGCCCTGCGCCCACGACGCCGCCCAGCCCGCGGTCTCGGCGCTCACCGCCGTCGCGAAGAGCGGAGGCGGCTGAGCCGGCCGGCTCCAGATGCGGGCCCGGTGCACCCGCACCATTCCGTCATGCGTCACCTCCTCGCCCGCCAGGAGCCGCCGGATCACCTCGACGCTTTCGGCGAGGCGCGCGTTGCGGTCGTCCTTGGCCGGCCACGGGTCGCCCGTGACGTGCTCGTTCATCGCCTCGCCGCTGCCCAGCGCCGCCCAGAAGCGGCCCGGGAACATCTCCTCGAGGGTGGCGAAAGCCTGGGCGACGATCACCGGGTGGTAGCGCTGCCCGGGTGCGTTGACCATGCCGATGGGGAATCGTGTGCGCGCCAGAGCGGCGCCCAGCCAGCTGAACGCGAAGCCGGACTCGCCCTGTCGGGGATTCCACGGCGCGAGGTGGTCCGAGCACATCGCGCCGTCGAACCCGGCCGTCTCCGCCCGCTGCACGGCGATCAGAAGCTCGCTCGGAAGGAGCTGTTCATGCGACGCGTGAAAGCCTGTGAACACCATTGGGCGATTGTCGCGATCGCCTCGGCGGTTTCGGGAGGCCCTTGAGATCCGCCCCGTCATTGGGTACGCGGCTAGAGTCGAATGGCCGCGCGGATCGCGGCGTCCCTCCCTCTTCCCCCTGCGGGCGCACCGGTGCGCCCGAAATCCGAGGAGCCCCCGTGTCTGCCGTCGTCGAAACCGCCGATCGCCACCGCAGCGAGCCGACCGTGATGCAGGCGCTGCGCCGACCCCGGCTGCTCACCCGCGAGGTCGTCGCCGGACTCGTCGTCGCGCTGGCGCTCATCCCCGAGGCGATCGCGTTCTCGGTCGTCGCGGGCGTCGATCCGCGGGTGGGACTGTTCTCCTCGTTCGTGCTCGCCGTCGTCATCGCGTTCACCGGCGGGCGTCCGGCGATGATCACCGCGGCCGCCGGCGCCGTCGCGCTCGTCATCGCGCCGGTCGCGCGCGAATACGGCTCGGACTACCTCATCGTCACGATCGCGCTCGCGGGCGTGATCCAGGTGCTGTTCGCGGTCCTGGGCGTGGCGAAGCTGATGAGGTTCATTCCGCGCAGCGTCGTGGTCGGGTTCGTGAACGCCCTCGCGATCCTGATCTTCCTGTCGCAGCTGCCGCAGCTGATCGAGGTGCCGTGGGCCGTGTACGTGCTCGTCGCGGTGGGTCTCTGCATCCTGTTCGTCTGGCCGCGGATCACGCGCGCGGTGCCCGCGCCGCTCATCGCGATCGTCGTGCTGACGGTGGTCGTGGTGGTGTTCGGACTCTCGTCGGTGCCGAACGTCGCCGACCAGGGCGAGCTGCCCCGGAGCCTTCCAGAGCTCCTCATCCCGCACGTGCCGCTCACGTGGGAGACGCTCCAGATCGTCATGCCGTACGCGTTCGCTGCCGCGCTCGTGGGCCTCCTCGAGTCGCTGATGACCGCGAAGCTCGTCGACGACATCACCGACACCCGCTCGCGCAAGACCCGCGAGGCGTGGGGCCTCGGCGTCGCGAACGTCGCCTCGGCGTTCTTCGGCGGCACGGGAGGCTGCGCCATGATCGGCCAGACGATGATCAACGTGAAGACCTCCGGCGGTCGCACGCGGATCTCGACGTTCATGGCGGGCGTGTGGGTGCTGATCCTGGTCGTCGCGTTGGGCGACATCGTCGGGCTCATCCCGATGGCCGCCCTCGTCGCCGTGATGATCGTGGTGTCGGTCATGACGTTCGACTGGCACAGCATCCGCCCCTCGACGCTGAAGCGGATGCCGATGAGCGAGACCCTCGTGATGCTCGTCACCGTCGTGGCCACCGTGTGGACGCACAATCTCGCCGTCGGCGTGATCCTCGGCGTGCTCGCCGCGATGGTGCTGTTCGCGCGCCGCGTCGCGCACTTCACGACAGTGACGCGCGAGGTCGACGGCGAGACCGCCCGCTACCGCGTGGACGGCGAGCTCTTCTTCGCCTCCAGCAACGACCTCACGACGCAGTTCGAGTACTCGGCCGACCCGCCGCACGTCGTGATCGACCTCTCGCGCACCCACGTCTGGGACGCCTCGACGGTCGCCGCGCTCGACGCCATCGTCACGAAGTACGAGGCGCGCGGCACGACGGTCGAGCTGCACGGGATGACGGATGCTGCGGCCCGCTTCCACGGCCGGCTCAGCGGTGAGCTCGGCTCGGCCTGAGCGCCGGTTCAGATCTCGACGACCTCGACGCGGCGGTTCCTCCCCAGGACCACGATCCGCCGAGGTTTCCACCGAACGACGGCGGGGTCGGTGACGGCGCGCATCCGCAACCTAGCTTCGGCTCATGCGTTCATCCGCCTTGCGCCACCTCGTCCCGCTGCGTCTCACACTGGCCGGCACGCACCCCGAGATCTGGCGAGAGGTCGTTGTCGACCACGACCTCTCGCTCGATGATCTGAGGCGAATCCTGCAGTCGGTCTTCCCGGTCTTCGACTGCCGGCATCACATCTTCACCGACTCGCTCGAGAGTCCCGGATGGTCGAGAACGCGCCGACGGTGGGGAGACCGGTGGACGATGATCGACTTCCGCGACCCCACCATCATCGACGAGACGACCGCGCGCGTCGGCACGGTGGTGACAGGACGCGAGCCGATCTACTTCACGCATTCTTGCGACGCGGACTGGCTCGTCGCGATCGAACGGGGCGTCGATGACATCGCCCCCGCCTCTGTGCCCCGCTCGCGCATCGTCGGCGGTGAACGTCGCTCGCCGTTCGGATGTGCGCGCGGACCATACGAGTTCGAGGTCCTCGTCGCCGTCCTCGATGATCCCGATCACCCCGACCATGAGCTGTTGCGGGCGTGTGTCGACGCCGCCCTCGGGCCGTGGGGGTCCTTCGATCCGGAGGCGCTCGACATCGACACCGCGCAGCAGACCTGCATCGACTCGCCGGATGAAGCCCCATCCCGCGCGACCGGCGTCCTGCAGTCCTTGGTCGGCCGGCTTCCTCGTCTGGCTGCGTCCGGGCTTCATCGCCATCTCGCCGCGGCAGGGCTCGATCTTCCCATCGTCGTCACCGCCGATGATGCTGCCGCACTCACGCACGCCTTCCGATGGCTCATCCACCGCGCAGATCGCGACGGCGTGCTGCTCCACGAGGGGACGGCGGACACCGCCTTCGTCGCGGAGGCTTGCGACGCGCTGCATCGCGACGAGCGGCGCGTGCTCGCGCTCGTATCGGCCGCCCGCCGCATGCGTCTGCTGTACTCGCGCGGCGGCCGGCTGGTTCCCAAGAAGGCGGTCGTCGCTGCGGCGGAGTCCCCGACGACCCTGTGGACGACGCTGGCGGAGGCCGTCGCGGCTCTGCCGGTCGTGGCGGCCGTGACCCGTGACCTGCTCCTGCTGGCGGTCGCCGATGGAAGCCTTGCGCGCGACGGAGGGGTGGCGAGCGCAGCGGCCGCCGCTCTCGCGGCGGCCATGCGAACCCCTTGGGCGTCGCCGTCCGACTGGAGGTACCACGACCTCGTCGACCGGCGCTCGTACATGTACGCCGACCAGGACTGCCGGCAGGGCTGCGACTGCCCGAGGGTTGAAGGTCGCACCTGGCACGATGTCGTCGCGGGTGCGATCCGGGCTGCCGCCGCCGACGCAGGAGGCGACACAGGCGTTGCCGTCGCCGCCACCATGGA
>JAVBUG010000109.1:0-6547 GCA_031555515.1 Microbacterium sp.
CGACGCGCAGCTCGTTCTGCTCGACGGCCTGACGGTAGAACGTGTCCAGACCCTCGCTCACGGCGTGCTCGAGCACGGCCAGCCGACCGACGCGCTGGTCGATGATCGGCGCGGGCACCTTGCCCTTGCGGAAGCCGGGGATCTGCACGTCCTGAGCGATGTGCTCGTACGCGTGCTTGATCGACGGCTTGAGCTCGTCGGGGCTGACCGTGATGTGCAGCTTCACCCGGGTCGGGCTGAGCTTCTCGACGGTGCTGTTCACCATGCCTGTACTTCTCCTCTTTCCGGCCGCACGCGGCAGCGTGCGGTTTGAAGGTCTGGGTTCGAAAATTCCGAGGGCCGTGATGTCGGGGCGACAGGATTTGAACCTGCGGCCTCCCGCTCCCAAAGCGGGCGCTCTACCAAGCTGAGCTACGCCCCGGGCGGGTTCGCACGCGTGCGTGCGCCTTTCGGCCCCGAGAAGTCTAGCCGACCTGCCCGAGACGTTCCTGCGCCGCCGGCTGCGGGTCGGAACGGAAAGACCTTCGCGATGTAATACGATTGGTCGGTGCCCGTCCACGGGCGCACGGGGATGTAGCTCAATGGTAGAGCCTCAGTCTTCCAAACTGATGGTGCGGGTTCGATTCCCGTCATCCCCTCCGCAACAGAAAGCCCCGATGATTCGGGGCTTTCTTCATGTCGGAGAGCCGACGCGTCGCCACGCCTACGATCGAGGGGTGACCGAATCGCTTCTCCTCCTCGTGGCCAATGCCGGTGATGGCAGCATCAGCACCTTCCGACTCGCGGACGGTTCACTCGAACGGCTCGCGGTGACGGAAGGGCTGAACGGATGCTCCACCTTCGCGGTGGATGCGGGGCGCGACCTCGTCTACGCCGGGGTCAAGGGTGAAACCGCCGGGATCGTGACGCTCCGGCTCGATCGCGCGACCGGCCGGCTTTCGGAGGTCGCCCGCACGGATCTGGTCGGCGGCGGCATGAACTACCTGGCGCTCACGCGCGAGGGCTCCGGCCTCCTCGGGGTGTCGTACGGCGGCGGATACGGGATCATCGCGCCGGTGACCGACGGGGTCGTCGGCGAGCCGGTGTCGCGGATCCAGTTCCCCAACCTGCACTCGGTGCTGCCGAGCGCAGACGGCCGGTTCGCCTACTTCGTCTCGCTCGGCGCGGACCTTGTGGCGCAGTACGCCATCGGCGACGACCTCTCGCTGGCGCCGCTCGAACCGGCGACGGTCGCAGCGCCGGAAGGCAGCGGTCCCCGGCACCTCGTGCTCAACGAGACCCAGAACTCGGTGTACGTCTTGACGGAGTTCTCCGGCGAGGTGCTGCACTTCGCCCGAGATACCGCTGACGGGACGCTCGAGCTGGTGGGGGCAGCATCCGTGTTCGATCCGTCGAAGGGGTTGACGCACAGCCGGTTCGGCGCCGATCCGCGGGCGGAGCACCTCATCTGGGGCGCAGATCTGCACGTCGGCGCGGGTGGACGATGGCTCTGGGCCACCGAGCGCACGGAGAGCACACTGGGTGCGGCATCCGTGTCGGCGGATGGATCGCTCTCGGCGGCGACGCATTTCACGGTGACCGAGACTCAGCCGCGCGGCTTCGCGATCAGTCCGGACGGGGCCTATCTCGTCGCTGCGGGCGAACGCTCGTCCGACGTGGCGCTCTACGCGGTGGACGAGGATCGCCTTGACCTGCTGCAGCGGGTCGACACCGGCAACGGGGCGAACTGGGCGCGATTCGTCTGAGTCGAGGGCGGCGCGCGCGCGATTTCATGCACATCGCGCGATCTCATTCCGCGCGCCCTACTGTTCCCGGATCGCCCTGTCGCGGCAGACTGTTTGTGGAACTGTTCCATGCCCTCCAGGAGCCACGATGAGCAGCCGTAAGCCGACCCCTGAGCCGGGCGAGCGCAAGCTCCCACGGCGCCCCGCGTCGGAACTCGCCGAGAAGTGGACGCGCATCGACGGCGTCGACGTGTTCTACCGCGAGTCGCCGAACCCGACGAAGGACGAGCGCGTCATGGCGCACGTGCACGGGTTCGGGCTCTCCGGCCGCTACCTGCTGCCAACGGCCGAGCGACTCGCTGACGAGTTCCACACCTTCGTCCCCGACCTTCCCGGGTTCGGGCGCAGCGGCAAGCGCAAGGACATGCTCGACATCCCCGACCTCGCGCGCGCCGCGGTCGACTTCTTCGACGACCGCGGCGTCGAGAAGGCCACTCTCGTCGGCAACTCGATGGGGTGCCCCGTCATCATCGAGTTCGCGCACCGCTATCCCGAGCGCATCGACCGAGCAATCCTCGTCTCGCCTGCCGGCGGGCTCTTCAATCAGCCGCTGCGGCGGGCGATCAAGCAGCTCTCGCAGGACGCGCCGCGCGAGCCGGTCAAGATGGCGCGCGTCGCCGTCCCGGACTACGTCCGCTTCGGCGTGCCGAGCACGATGAAGATGTTCCGGTCGCTCACGCAGTACCCGTCGCTGCAGCGGCTGCTCGAGATGCGGATCCCGACGCTCGTCGTGCTGGGCCAGCGCGACCCGCTGCTTCCGCACGCCCACCGGGTCGACGAGATCGCGAGCCAGACCGACAGTCACGTGCTGGTGGTGATGCTCGAGGGCGCCGCCCACGCGATCAACTTCAGTCACCCGGGCCAGCTGGCGCACGTCATCCGTCACTTCATGGACGACCTGCCGATCGAGAACGACCCCGCCTGGCCCGGCCACGTGCGCCTGTACGAGGTGCACCGCGGCAAGCACCACCCGCCCTCGCAGCCCCGCGACTGAGGCCCGCGGGCTGACGCTTCAGGTCAGCGGCGTCGCGTCGCGGTGCTCGTCGATGTGCGCGAGATAGTGCTCGGCGTTGCGCAGCAGCCCGGCCCGCTCCTCCTCGGTGAGCTCGCGGCGCACCTTCGCGGGCACGCCGGCGACGAGGGAGCCGTCCGGGATCTCGGAGCCCTCGAGCACGACGGCCCCGCCGGCGACGAGGCATCCGGACCCGATCCTCGCGCCGTTGAGCACGACCGCGCCCATCCCGATCAGGGAGCCGTCGCCGATCGTGCAGCCGTGCACGACGGCGTTGTGGCCGACCGACACGTTCGCGCCGATCACGACCGGCCTCCCCGCATCGACGTGGACCGAGACGTTGTCCTGCAGGTTGCTGTTGGCTCCGACCGTGATCGTGTCGCCGTCGGCGCGGAGCACCGCGTTGTACCAGACGCTGGCGCCGGGGCCGAGGGTCACTCCCCCGACGACGCGGGCGCCGGCCGCGATGAACGACGTGGGGTCGACCGACGGCGTCCGGCCCGCCGCGGTGAGGACTGATGCTCCGGGTGCGATCGTCATGAGGCGACTCTATTGGCGAGCGCGGTCTGGATCGCTTCGGTGTACCAGGGGGCGAGCGTATCGGCGAAGGTGACCGTGAGATGGTCCTGGTCGCGGTAGATGTTCGCCCCGCCCACGACGGGCGCGCACGTCTCGGCGCCGCAGAACACGTCGGTGAAGTCGAGCAGTGTGACGGAGTCGAGACCGGATGCTGCGGCCCGCAGCGGATCGTCGTCCACCAGCGCATCCGACCGCGCGCCGTCGCATTGGGCGGCATCGCGCGTGCGCAGGCACTTGTTCGGGTCGGTCTCCCACACAGGGTTGTCGACGACGGTGATGACCGGGATGCCGCGATCGGTGACCGTGCTCCACGCATCGCGGTAGCCCGCGACGGCCGCGTCGTAGGAGGAGTCGTATCCGGCCGACGCGTACGGGGTGGTCGCGATCGCGGCGGTGAACACGGCTTCGAGGTCGGCGTCGTCGATCGCGTGCTGCACGCGGTCGCGCCACTCGGTGCAGGCCGCGCCGAACGCTCCCGGCGTCGACAGCGGCGTCGTGTTCCAGGGGCATGCGCCCTTGAACCACGTGACGAGCTGCCAGCCGTTCTCGTCGGCCATCCGCTGGAACGTCGACAGCAGCTGGTACGCGTGGCTGTCGCCGATGAGCGCGACGCGCGGGGCACCGGGGTCGTCCGAGCCGAAGGTGCACGAGACGGGGCGCGAGTCGGTGAGCTGCACGAAGCAGTCCGGGTTCTCCGGGCGGTCGATGCCGGCGAAGCCCGGGGCGGGCAGGATCGTGTCGCCGAAGTCGGCGTCGGCGCACGAGGAGTCGAGGACCGATGCCGCGCCGAAGCACTCGGGCGGGTTCTGCTGCAGCTCGGCGATGTCACGCGTGCCCTGGTTGTACAGCGGCGCGTTGACGAACCACGCGGAGGCGGCCACGAGCCCGACGACGATCATCGCGCCCAGCGACGCCCAAAGCGTCACACGCGCGGGGCGCGACGTGAGCACCTTCCAGCCGCGCGCCGGATCCTCCACGAACCGCTTCGTGAGCCACGCGAGCACGAAGCACAGCACGAGCAGCGCGACGCGGTGGTAGATCGTGAGTCCCCAGAAGGGGACCGACGGCGCGATGACGATGAGCGGCCAATGCCAGAGGTAGAGCGAGTACGAGATGTCGCCGACGAACTGGGCCGGACGGATCGCGAGGATGCGGGTCGGGTACCACCAGCGCTCGGCGTTCGATGCGGCGATCACCGCGGCGGCACCGACGGTCGGCAGTGCGGCCATGTAGCCGGGGAACGGCGTCTGCCCGTCGAACGTGAAGGCGACGTAGAGGAGCAGCAGGATGCCGCCCCAGCCGAGCACGAAGCTGCCGATGGCGTTGCGCACCCGGAGCATCGGGACGAGCGCGATGAGCGCGCCCACGCCGAACTGCCACATGCGGCCGAAGGTGACGAAGTATGCGGGCGCCGGGTTCGTGATCGTGAAGACGACGCAGAACACGAACGAGATCACCGTCACGATGCCCAGAGTCGTGATGATCGCGCGCCGGCGCGCCCCGCGGAAGAACTTCACGCCGATCCACGCGGCCAGCAGCATGATGAGCGGCCACATCACGTAGAACTGCTCTTCGAGCGACAGCGACCAGTAGTGCTGCACCGTGGTGGGCGAGCCGGAGTGGTTGAGGTAGTCGGCAGAGTTGAGTGCCAGGTACCAGTTCTCGACGTAGAACGTCGACGCGAGGATCTCGCGCACCTCGTTCGGCAGCGCGGATGTCGGCATGAGGTACGGAGACATCACGACGACGGCGCAGAACAGCAGGACGAGAAGGGACGCAGGCAGCAGACGCCGTGCGCGCCGCGCCCAGAACTGGCCCAGTCTCACCGTGCCGGTCGCGGTGAGCTCGCGCATGAGATGCGCTGTGATCAGGAAGCCCGAGATCACGAAGAAGATGTCGACGCCGATGTAGCCGCCGGTGAGACGGCCCGGCCAGAAGTGGTAGAGCACGACGCACAGGACGGCGATCGCGCGGAGGCCTTGCACGTGCGGGATGAAGCGCGAAGGCTCGGCGTGTTCGGGCGAGCGGTCGCGGGGCTCGCGGGTCACGGTCTTGGCGGGAACGCCCAGATGCTGCGGTCCGAGGTCGTGATCGGCGGAAGGCACGAATCGACGTTAGCCGCTGTCGTCCTCCAGGCCTGCACCGGCGGCGCGGATTCCCCGGTTTAGCCCAGCCTTCTCTTGCTTGCGGAATGACTCGTGCTGAGTAGCGTTGCAGTCACCGGAGGCCGAACGATGGAGACGAGAGACATGACGAACACCCAGACCACCCCCGCAACCGCAGCGAACCCCGACGTCGCCGCCGCGACCGCGCAGTTCCTCACCCCCGTCGTCCTGGGCCTTCAGGCCCTCGCCGTGAACGGAAAGCAGGCGCACTGGAACGTGCGCGGCGCGAACTTCATCGCGATCCACGAGCTGCTCGACTCCGTGGTCGCCAACGCACAGGCCGGTGCCGACCAGGCCGCGGAGCGCATCGTCGCCCTCGGACTCCCGATCGACGCCCGCGTCGGCACGGTCGCGCAGAAGACCTCGACGGCGGTCCCCGCCGGCTTCACGCAGTGGGACGCCCTCATCCGCAACGTGATCTCCGACATGGACACGGTGATCGCCGACACGCAGGCCGCGATCGACGGACTCGACGAGTTCGACCTCACCAGCCAGGACATCGCCATCGGCATCAAGGAGTCGCTCGAGAAGGACCGCTGGTTCCTCTTCGCGCACCTCGCCGAGTGACCGAGAGGTCATGACGAAAGCCCCCGGTTCTCCGGGGGCTTTCGTCATGTCACGGATGCTGCAGAAAGGCGAGGACCGCGAGCACCCGGCGGTGCTCCGTTCCCGACTCCTCCAGACCGAGCTTCGCGAAGATCGCGCTGATGTTCTTCTCCACCGCACCGACGCCGATGAACAGCCGCTCGGCGATGCTCGCGTTGCTGCGCCCCTCGGCCATCAGCGTCAGCACGTCGCGCTCGCGCGGCGTGAGCGTCGAGAGCGGATCGGGACGGGCGGAGAGCAGACCCTGAACGACGAGCGGGTCCAGCACCGTGCCACGTTCGCGCACACGGCGCACAGCATCCGTGAACTCGTCGAGAGACGTGACGCGGTCCTTCAGGAGGTAGCCGACGCCGCCCTCGCCGCCGGCGAGGAGCTCCTTCGCGTAGACGCCCTCAACATAC
>JAVBUG010000320.1:0-3184 GCA_031555515.1 Microbacterium sp.
CGCGGCGGCGCGGTCGGCGTGACCCAGCGCTCGCCCGGGGGCGATGCGGTCGCGCACGCGGCGCTTGAGGGCGACGATGTCGGGGAAGCCGCCGTCGGCCTTGCGGGACCAGACGAGCTGGTCGTCGGCGTAGACCTCGAAGATGCCGCCGGTGCCGGGCTCGAGCGTCGCGCCGCCGCCCATGAGCTCGTCCTGGAAGGTGGTGAGGAGCTCCTGCGCGACCCATGCCGCGCGGAGCATCCACGCGCACTGGGTGCAGTAGACGACGCGGATGCGGTGGGTCATGCGCCGCCTCCCTCCGCCGAGAGGAACTCTGCCGCCGCCTCGCGGAACGCGCGCGAGCCCGGCGCGTTGAAGTGGTGCCGGCCCGGGATCTCGAGGAAGCGGCCGTTCGGAGCCGTCGCGGCGAGTGTGCGCGACCGCTCCAGGATCGCGTCCTCGGATCCCGTGGCGAACAGCACGGGCTGCTGCGGCGGGCGCTCGGGGTCGGGATCGGCGTCACCGAACCGCATGCCCTCGGCGAGCGCGATGAGGGCGCGCAGGTCGTTGTCGGGCACGCGCTCGGCGAGCGCCACGTAGTTCTGGGTGACCTTGTCTTCGACGGGTATGCCGCGCTCGGCATACGCGCGGGCCTGTTCGATGCGCAACCGGCCGAGTGGGCGCCCGTCGGGGATGCCGCCCAGCACCGCGCGGCTCACGTGCTCCGGCGCGTCGACCGCGAGCTGCCAGCCGACGCGGGCGCCGAGCGAGTAGCCGACGTAGCGCACGTCGTCGACGAGGTACGTGTCGAGCACAGCGATGAGGTCGGCGACGAACGCGCCCATCGAGTACGCGACCGGGTCGTCGGGCTTGTCGCTCGCGCCATGGCCGCGCTGGTCGACCCCGATGACGCGGTAGCCGGCGTTCGTGAGCATGCGCACCCACCCGGTCTCGACCCAGTTGTCGCGGCAGCTCGACGCGAACCCGTGGACGCACAGCACGGTGTCGGCCTCGGGCTCGCCCCATGCGTACGTCGCGAGCTGGTAGCCCTCTGCAGACATGATGTAGCTCGGTGGCGGCATCTCGGTGCGCAGGAGAGGGGCGACGGCATCCATATCGCCATTCTGCTCCCGGCCCCCGCGCGCGGACTCGCACCGGAGCCCGGACGACGGTGGCCAGTCCTTTCCGCCCGGGCGGAAAGCCGCGCAGGGTACCTCTCAGCGGGTCGGATATCAACCGGGCAGAGTGTCGCGGGCCCGACGCATACGTTCGCGTCATGAGCACCGACAACCGCGACTACCGCACGACGGACCCGCGGAGGACCGACGAGGACCTGGTTCGCGACCGCGACACCGCCGTGGTGGGCGACCGCGACGGCGACGGTGTGCCCGACGCCCAGCAGGCGCGTCGCGCCCGCGACATCGACAGCGTCACCGAGACCCGCGAGGCGTCGCTCCGCGACGTCGTCGTCTCACGCGAACGCGAGCGCTTCGGCGGGATCAAGTTCGGCAGTGCCTTCTTCGGCTGGCTCACGGCGCTGGGCGCGCTCGTCGCCCTGACCGCCGTGGTCGCCGCGATCGGCGCTGCCACGGGCCTCACCTCGCCGCAGGCGGTCGACGACGCCGCCGAGGCCGCGTCCGACAACATCGGCGCGGCGACGATCATCGGCGCGATCGCCATCGCGGTCGTGCTGTTCGTCGCCTACTTCGCCGGGGGCTACGTCGCCGGCCGCATGGCGCGGTTCAGCGGTGCGAAGCAGGGCTTCGCGGTCTGGCTGTGGGCGGTCCTCATCGCGATCGTCGTCGCCGTGATCACGCTGATCGCGGGCAGCCAGTGGGACATCCTCGCGAACGTCGACATCTTCCCGCGCATCCCGGTGACCGCCGACACGGCCACGCTCACCGGCATTCTCACCGCGATCGGCGCCGCGGTCATCACGCTCGTCGCCGCGGTCCTGGGCGGCATGGCGGGCATGAGCTACCACCGCCGCGTCGACCGCGTCGGCCTCGACGGCGTGGACCGCGCCGACCGCGTCCGCTCTTGAGCCTCGCCCAACGAAAGATCACGAGAGAAGGGGATCCGCCCATGGGTATGGATGACGACATCAAGCACAACGCCGAAGACCTGAAGGGCAAGGTGAAGGAGAAGGTCGGTGACGCGACCGACAACGAGAAGCTGCAGGCCGAGGGCATGGCCGATCAGGCCAGCGCCAAGATGAAGAAGGCCGGCGACGACATCAAGGACGCGTTCACCGACGACCGGTGATCTGCCGACGACGACGCCCCGGGATCCCCGCGGACCCGGGGCGTCGTCGTGCGTCCGCTCCGTTCAGAACACGTCCCAGTCGCGCGCCCGCTCGACGAGGGCATCGATCACGCGCGTGGTGGCCGGCGTCAGGGTCTCCGCCGCGCGGATCGCGAGGTGCAGCGTGTTGATCGGCGCCTCGTCGGAGCGGTGCAGCACCTCGACGGTGCCGGCGCCGATCGCGGGCTCGGCGAGGTAGCGCGGCAGCGCCGAGACGCCCGCACCCGCCACGACGGCAGCGAGCACACCCCGCAGATCGGGCACCGTGACAGCCACGGGGTTGGCGGGTCGCTGGCCGAACTGACTGCGCCAGTAGCGGCGCACGATCGACAGGTCGGCGTCGTAGGCCACGAGGGGCAGGTGCTGGAGCGCGGCGGCCGGCTCGGCTGCGAGACGCATCCGGTCGATCGTGCGGGCGAGCGACGGCGCGCCGACCAGAACGAACTCCTCGTCGACGAGACCGCGATAGCGGATGCCGCGCACCGGCGTCCGCACCGACGACACGACGATGTCGAGCTCGCCGTCGGCGAGGCTCGCGAGCAGGTCCGGCGCGAGGCCGAGCGTGAACGCGAGACTCACACCCTGACCCGTGAGCGGCGCCAGCGCCGGGATGACGCGCGCCGCCACGACATCGCTCGCGCCCCCGACCCGCACCGTCTCGGCGGGGCCGGGGACCGGCGCGACCCAGACGTCGCGCAGCCGGTCGACCGGCCCGGCCACGCGCAGGGCGAGGGCGTCGCCGGCGGGAGTCGGGGCGGCTCCGCGCGCCGAGCGCGTGAACAGCGGCGTGCCGAGCTCCGCCTCGAGCCGGGCGATCCGCTCGCTCACCGACGGCTGACTGATCCCGAGCCGTGCGGCCGCCGCCGTGAGAGATCCGGCGCGGTGCACCTCGACGAACGTG
>JAVBUG010000291.1:0-7984 GCA_031555515.1 Microbacterium sp.
CGGCCGCGACCGCGTACTCGTTCACGGTGCGTGCTGAGAACGCCGCGGGTGCGTCGGCCTACTCGACGCCGGCGTCGGCGACGACCGACGGCGAGCAGCCGGTGGTTCCCGGCGTGCCGACCGGCGTGGCGGCGATCGCCACGGGCACGACGGTCGCGGTGTCGTGGAACGCCGTGACCGGCGCCACGAAGTACACCGTCGAGTACGCGAGCACCGGCGGCACGCCTGCGACGGCCGAGGTCACCGCGACGACGGCCCGCACGTTCGTCGGCCTGACGCCCCTGACCGAATACTCCTTCACGGTGCGTGCCGAGAACGCCGCGGGCGCGTCCGCCTACGCTGCGGCGGTCACGGTCACCACCGGTGAGGCGGCGCCGGCCGGACAACCCGGTGGGTCGGTCGCCGGTGCGACGCAGGGCAGCCCGCTCGGCGGCGATCCGCGCGAGGACTCCATCTACTTCATCATGACCGCACGCTGGAACGACGGCGATCCGTCGAACAACATGGGCGGCAGTCAGCACGCGAAGTCCGGCAATGCGGCGGCCGGCGACCCGATGTTCCGCGGAGACTTCCAGGGCATCGTCGACAAGCTCGACTACATCAAGGGTCTGGGCTTCTCTGCGATCTGGATCACCCCCGTGGTCACGAACCGCAGCGATTACGACTTCCACGGCTATCACGGCTGGGACTTCCAGCGGATCGATCCGCGGCTCGAGTCGCCCGGCGCGACGTATCAGGAGCTGATCGACGCCGCCCATGCCAAGGGCATCAAGATCTACCAGGACGTCGTCTACAACCACACGTCGCGCTGGGGTGAGAAGAACCTCTTCGTGCCCACCGTGTACGGCACGCGCGATGCGCAGTGGAGCTGGTACTACGACCAGAAGGTCGAGGGCAAGGTCTACGACCCGTCGAAGCCCGACGCGGACGGCAGCACCTACAACGGCGACCTGTGGAGCCAGACCCAGCCGGCCGGCCAGAACTGCCGGAACTGGGGCGTGCAGAGTGGCTTCTCAGCCGAGGGATACAAGGTCTACAACTGCCAGTGGCCCAACGCGACGTCGGGCATGTTCCCGTCGAACCTCTACCACCCGTGCTGGATCGGCAACTGGGAAGGCAAGGATGCGCAGGACTGCTGGATTCACGAGGACCTCGCCGACCTGAACACCGAGAGCGCGGTCGTGCAGGACTACCTCATCGACACGTACAACAAGTACATCGACATGGGTGTGGACGGCTTCCGCATCGACACGGCGGTGCACATCCCGCGCGTCATGTGGAACCGGCACTTCCTTCCGGCCATCCAGGAGCACGCCACCGCGGTGCACGGCGAGAAGGGCAAGGACTTCTACGTGTTCGGCGAAGTGGCCCAGTTCGTGCACGACAAGTGGAACAGGGGATCGGTCAACCACTCGGCGCCGTTCTACACGTGGGACGAGCGGCGCGAGTACAGTCTCGACGACGTCGTCGCGGCGGCCGAGCAGTTCAACTACGAGAACCTGATGGGCACCGGCAACCAGCCGACGAGCAGCAACCACCAGCTCACCGGGAACACGTATCACGCGCCGGATCACTCGAAGGCCTCGGGCATGGACATCATCGACATGCGCATGCACATGAACTTCGACAACGCATCCAACGCGTTCCACGCGGGCATTGACTCCGACAGCGTCACGAACGACGCGACGTACAACGCGGTCTACGTGGACAGCCACGACTACGGTCCCGGCAAGTCGCAGGTCCGGTTCGCCGGCGGCACCGACGCGTGGGCCGAGAACATGAGCCTCATGTGGACCTTCCGCGGCATCCCGGTGCTGTACTACGGGTCCGAGATCGAGTTCCAGGCCGGAAAGCGCATCGACTGCGGTCCGACGTGCCCGCTGTCGACGACCGGTCGCGCGTACTTCGGAAGTCACCTCACCGGATCGGTGACGGCGCCTGACTTCGGAGTCGTCTCGTCGGCCAGCGGGCCGGTGGCCGAGACGTTGAACTCGCCGCTCGCGAAGCACCTGCAGACCCTCAACCAGATCCGCCGGGCCGTCCCGGCGCTGCAGAAGGGGCAGTATTCGAGGGAGGGCGTCTCGGGCGACATGGCCTTCAAGCGCCGATTCACCGAGGGCTCGGTCGACAGCTTCGTGCTGGTGGCCGTCTCGGGCGGGGCGTCGTTCAGCGGAATCCCCAACGGCACCTACGTCGATGCGGTGACCGGCGATCAGAAAGTGGTCTCCAACGGTACGCTGACGATCTCCCAGTCGGGCAAGGGCAACATGCGCGCGTACGTCCTGTCGCTTCCCGGCAACCCCGCACCCGGCAAGATCGGCAACGGCAGCCCGTTCCTGAAATGATCGGGCGGGTCGCCCCGTCGTGCCGTCGTCGATCGACCGCACGGCGGGGCGCACCCGTGAGTGCCGCCACCTTCCCGGCGAGCACCTGCCGGCCGGAGGCGCTGCCGTTGAAACGGTCAAATTAGGTCTTGCGGTGTGGGCCGGATGCCCGCAATGATGTCGGAAAGCGGTTGCCTCGAGCCGGGGCGACCGAGATGGGACTCCGATGTCTGCCTCACAGACGCCGCCCTCCGTCAGAGATGACGAGCCGGTGTCCGTCGCTTTCCGCAGCATCGACGACGCCTTCCCGCTCGCTCGTTCGGGCATCGTCATCGTCGCGCTCGATCGCTGATTCCGCGCGCCTCCGGTCGTCCCACATCACATCGCAGGACCGCTCGAAGAGGAGAAGATTGTGCGAAGGACGATCCGCAAGCTCGGACCCCTGTCTCTGGCCGTCGCCGTCGGCGTGTCGATGTTCGGCTTCAGTCCACCGGCCGCCGGAGCCGGACCTGAGCCTGGTCTGCGCCCGATGGAGGAACTCACGCGCGGCCTGGTCGCCGCGCAGGGCGCGGGCGGCATCTTCCTCAGCTGGCGCTTCCTGGGCAACGAGCCCGATGGCATCTCGTGGAACGTCTACCGCAAGGACGGCACCGCCGATTTCGCGAAGATCGCGACGATCGCGCCGAGAGATGTGCAGCCCGAGAGCGCGTACGCGACGAACCCCGGCATCGTGAAGGAGGACGTCACCCCGTCGAACTACACCGATCCCGCGGGGACGCTCGCTTCCGTCTACGAGGTCGCCCCGGTCGTGGACGGCATCGAGGGCGTGCGGCAGGGGATGAGCGTGCCGATGCTGTCGAACCTCGCCGGCGCGGCAGGGCAGGCCGGACGCGGCGCGGTGCACTACATCCCGATGAAGCCCGCGCCGGCGGCGGTGCCGCTCGCGCACTTCACCTACCGCGGGACCGGCAACCGGTTCGGCGGCCCGAGCACGAACCTGAGCGCGGCCAGCATGGTGATCCCCGGCACGGGCGGTCAGCACTGGTACACGGTGGACATGGATCTGCTGCGCGGATTCCGCGTGGCGTTCGAGGAGCAGACCACGGTGACGCAGGCCCAGCTCGACGGCTGGGTGGCCGAGCTGAACGAGAAGAACACGACTCCGAACACCCTCGGTGTCGCCACCTACACCACCCCCCGAGCGCTCACGAACCCCCTCGTGGGCGGCAAGATCAACCAGGCCCTCTACGACGAACTGGAGGGCGAGTTCATCAAGTACGTCGAGAACCTCGACGCCGGCGCGTCGCTGCCGTACGCGAAGACCGCGCAGGGCGCGATCTTCACCTCGCAGAGCTCCGCGTACTCGACGCACGACATGACGGTCGGCGACTTCGACGGCGACGGCGAGTACGAGATCGTCGTCAAGTGGCGCAGCACCCAGGTCGACCCGATGTACTCGGAGCCGATCTTCGGCGGGGGCAGCACCACGACCGCTCCCGAGTACGTGGACGTCTCCAAGCAGGACGGCACGCTGCTCTTCCGCGTCGACATGGGCTACAACACCCGCGCGGCGAACGACCACGAGACCACGCTCTTCGCCGAGGACTTCGACGGCGACGGCAAGTCCGAGCTCATGCTCAAGACGGGCCTGGGCAGCAGCATCGGCAACTGGGACGAGGCCTCGCAGTCGGTCGTCTTCCCCGAGACGCTGAGCACCGTGGTCGGCGGCGATGACGGGCTGAACGCCACGACCGCGAAGTTCAAGGAGTATTTCGCCAACGGCGATGAGCAGTCGCTGAGCACGTACTGGGCGCTGCTCAACAGCTTCAGCATCGCCTATCGCAGCCCCACGGTCGGCGGCGGAAACGACGGCCCCAACGATCCCACCGTGAAGCGGTGGATCAAGACCTACCACGTGGGTCCGATCGGCCCCGCCAAGGATGACCAGGAGTTCTTCTCGGCGTTCGAGTGGGACGGCGCGAAGGGCGTGCTCGTCGACAGTGAGAAGTACCCGTTCCCGTACGAGGCGAGCGTCGACGGCGAGAACTGGGCGATGACCCCTGCCTCGCAGCGCGGCAACTACTCCTACCTGGCCTTCCCCGGTCCCGGCGCCGGCACGTCGTCGAGCGACTACAAGGCGCAGATCCTCGCCGAGTCCGAGGCGTACTGGCTCGAGCACCCGTGGAAGGCGGCATCCTATGGCGACGCCCAGGGCAACCGGCCCAACCGGTATGTCGGCGTCGTGGCAGCCCTCGACGGAGTGAACAAGTACGCCGTCTCGCAGCGCGGCTACTACCACCGCACGACGCTTGCGGCCTTCGACATCGTCGACGGCCAGGTGCACCTGCAGGCGAGCTTCGACTCGGCCGATCCGCAGTACTGGTCGCTCGGCGGCACCGCCTACGACTATCAGAACCGGGGGAACCACTTCACCACGTCGGCCGACCTGGACGGCGACGGCTGGGACGAAGTCGTGCTCAAGGCCATGGTGCTCGGCCTGAACGCCGACAGGACGAAGATCCTGCCGAAGGTGCTCAATGGCGACGTCATGCCGACGATCGAGGGGCAGGCCGGCATCCCGCCGGTCGCGGGAGAGTTCTCGTTCGCCACGGACGTGGTCCGCGACAACCCGGCCAACGTCTGGGCTCCGCTGCGCCACGGTGACCGCAGCGCGCTGCTGCCTGTCGACAAGGAGAACAGCATCCGGGAGTGGTCGGGGATGGAGGAGCACCTCCTCGACGACATCCGCACGGGCGTTCACAGCGGCTGGATCCCCGGTCCCGCGGGCTACGATCCCATGAAGGGCAAGCGACTCGACGAACACGGTCAGGTCGTCTACGAGAACTCGCTCATCTACGGCGTGTACGCCGGCAGCGACGACGAGGGCAGCGTCGCGGGCAACTTCTCGAATCGCTACCCGGGTGCGCAAGCCGGCTCCGCGGGCGCCACGCGTGAGGTGCGCAGCATGGTCACCGGCGAGATCCTGACGACCACGTCCACCGCCCGCGGCATCGCACAGGGCCAGAACGCCATCTGGTTCGGCGGCGGGCTCACCCACATGGGGGTGAACGGCGCGACGATCAACTCGATCAACGACCAGACCTTCGCGGCGACCTCGTATCTCGCGACCGGGTTGACCTCCACCGGCAGCAAGAGCACACCCACGCTGAAGGCCGACCTCCTCGGCGATTGGCGCGAGGAGCTCGTCTTGCGGGCGAGCGGCAACCGCCTGGGGATCGTGACGAGCCTCGCGCCGACGGAGTACGGCATCCGCACACTGATGCACGACCCGATGTACCGCAACGGAGTGGCCAACAAGAACACCGGGTACGACCAGGTCGGCTTCGCGGGCTTCTACCTGGGCGACGAGGCGGAGCTACCCGAGATGAGGACCGACATCTTCATCCCGGGTCCGGACGTCACCCCGCCGACGATCACGGTCAAGCCGGAGTCGAAGGGCCGGGACGGTGTCTACCGGGAGGTCTCGTTCACGCTCTTCGACGAGGGCAAGGTCGACAAGCTCACGCTGAACGGCGTCGAGAAGGACCTCACCGATGACAAGTGGTCCGACCTGAACGGCGTGACGCCCGGCCAGTTCGGCGGTCAAGCCGGGAGCAACGAGCTCAAGGTCTACGACGTCGAGGGCAATGTCTCGACGCTGACCTTCGTGCTCGACGTCACGGGACCGACGGTCACGGTGAAGACGGGGGCGACCGAGACCGTCGGCTCGGCAGACTCCGGCTACGAGATCGTGTCGTTCAAGCTCTTCGACGAGTACAAGGTCGACAAGCTCACACTGAACGGCGTCGAGAAGGACCTCACCGACGACGTCTGGTCGGACCTCAACGGCGTCAAGCCCGGCGAGTTCGGTGCGACGCTCGGAGCGAACGAGCTGAAGGTGTACGACGTCGCGGGCAACGCGACGACGGTGGCGTTCACGCTGGTGCCGCCGGTACCCGCGTGGATCTCGACGAAGGTGTACAACACGGGCGACCAGGTGTCGTACAACGGCGCCGTCTACATCGCGCAGTGGTGGACGCAGAACGAGAAGCCCGGCAGCACCGCGACCGGCTCGTGGATGCAGCAGGGCGCCCTGGTGCCGGCGGCGGGCGAGAACATCCGGGCGTGGACGGCGTCGTGGGTCTACACCGGCGGTGAGACCGTCGCGCACAACGGCCATACCTACAAGGCCAAGTGGTGGACCCGGAACCAGGCCCCGGGCAGCCCGAACGGGCCATGGCAGGATCTCGGCACCTACTGACCGTGCAGCGGCGGAAGGGTCGGTCCGTGAGGACCGGCCCTTTCGCCGCCGGGCGCCGGACTGACCCGACGGGCTCGCGTCAGTCCGGCACGGCCTCCGCGGGCGCACGTGCTGGCGCGGGCAGCGCGGCGACGATCCGCGCCACGGCGGCGTCGTCGTGCGCGGCCGAGACGAACCACGCCTCGAACACGGACGGCGGCAGCGAGACGCCCTGCGCGAGCATCGCGCGGAAGAACGGCGGGTAGCGGAACGCCTCCTGCGCCTTCACCGTGTCATAGTCCGTCGGCGCCTCGGCCGCGAACTGGATCGAGAACAGGTTGCCCGAGCGCTGCACGACGTGCGTCACGCCGGCCTCTTCGAGAGCGGATGCTGCGGCATCGGCGATCGTCGCGGCGGCGGCGTCGATGCGGGCATAGGCGGCGGCGTCGAGGTGGTCGAGCGTCGCGCGCCCGGCGGCGACGGCCAGCGGGTTCCCGCTCAGCGTGCCGGCCTGGTAGACCGGGCCGAGCGGTGCGAGGAGTTCCATGAGCGCGGCGGGGCCGCCGATGGCTGCCAGCGGCAGCCCGCCGCCCACGACCTTGCCGAAGGTGATCAGGTCGGGCGCGAACGGCACCGGATCGATGCCGTACCAGCCTGCCGGGCCGACGCGGAAGCCGGTGAGCACCTCGTCGAGGATCAGCAGCGCGCCGTGCTCGTGGACGATGCCGGCCAGCGCCGCGTTGAAGCCGTGCGCGGGTGGCACGATGCCCATGTTGGCAGGGGCGGCCTCGACGATGACCGCCGCGATGTCGTCGCCGCGCGCCGCGAACACCTCGCGCCCGGCGTCGAGATCGTTGGAGGGGATGACCAGCGTCTGCGCCGCGATGGGGGCGGGCACCCCCGCGGAGCCCGGCAGCGCGAGGGTCGCGACGCCGGAGCCGGCGGCGGCGAGGAGTCCGTCGGAGTGGCCGTGGTAGTGACCGGAGAACTTCACGAGGAGGTCGCGACCGGTGACGCCGCGAGCGAGGCGGATGGCGGTCATCGTCGCCTCGGTGCCGGTCGAGACGAGCCGCACCCGCTCCACGGGCGCGGCGTCGCCCACGCGTACGCGGTCCGCGATCAGCGCGGCGAGTTCGACCTCGCCCTCGGTCGGAGCCCCGAACGAGAGGCCGCGCGATGCCGCGTCCTGCACGGCGGCGACGACCTCGGGATGCGCGTGCCCGAGGAGGGCGGGTCCCCATGACGCGACGAGGTCGACGTAGCGGCTGCCCGCCGCATCCGTCACGTAGGGGCCCTGCGCCGACGCGAGGAAGCGCGGCGAACCTCCCACCGAGCCGTAGGCCCGCACGGGTGAGTTGACCCCGCCCGGCGTGACGCGCTGGGCCCGCTCGAACAGGTCGTCGTTACGGTCGCTCATGGC
>JAVBUG010000142.1:0-8271 GCA_031555515.1 Microbacterium sp.
GTCGCCGCGGACGCTCGCCCTGCGGCGGCCGACATCGCTTCCGCAGCATCCGACAGCCCCGCCTGATCGCCCACGTCGATGGCCGCGCGTGCGTCGCTCGCCAAGGGCATGAGCTGGTCCAGTTCGGCCTTCACCGTCCACACGCGCCAGCCGAGCCAGGCAGCACCGGCGATCGCGAGCACGCCGATCGACAGCACGCCGACCCCGAGCCATCGGCGACGCCTGTGCAGCCGCCCCATTGCCGTCGCGAGACGTCAGCGCCGCGCGGAGCGCCGTCGCAGCAGGAACAGGACCAGTCCGGCCAGCACCACCATTGCTCCGACGATCGCGATGGGCCAGACCGCGGCGGTCAAGCCGGTCGCCGGGAGCGCGGTCGTGCTGCCGCTCTGCGCCGGCGAGCCCGGCGGATTCGCGGAGCACTGTGGCGTCGCGGGCGGATACGACAGCGGCACGACGACCGAAGGGTTGACCTCGATGGTCGCGGTGATCTTGCCGCGGGTCCACGCGAAGTTGCCGTCGATCTCGACCCACTGACCGTTCTGGAACGCCCACCCGGGCCATCCCGTCGCCTCGCCGGCGGCATTGACCGCGGCTCCCGGCCACAGCACGCGGCCCGCCAGCTTCCCGTCGACGAGGGTGCCCAGCGCGATGGTCGCGGTATTGGCGCCGTCGGTCAGGATGAGCCGTGCGTCGTTGCTCGTGACCTGCTCATCGGGATCGGTGAGCATCACGTCGAACGATATCCACGGGGCATCCTTCTCGCACACGCCCACCGCGGTCGAGCCGGCCAAGGTCGGCGCCTGAGGCTGACTGGGCGTGTAGTCCTCGGAATCGGCCTGGGCGGCCGTCGGTGCTCCCAGCGCGACGAGGATCACGACGGCGAGCACGCTGAATGATGAACGCTTCACAACTGCCTCCCCAGAGGCTCGTGACCGGGCTCGGGCGGGCCCGGTTTGCGACCCCCCGCCCCAGGAGTGTCGCGCGCGTGATTCTACTCCCTCGTTCCACCCGACGGAACCTCCGTCCTCATACAAGTCTCGCGTCGATCGCCTAAGATCGGGCGAGCGAATGGGTCGGCTGGACGGTCGCGTCGCGGACGGTTCGCCGCCTGCGCCGAGGAACGTCCGGGCTCCGCAGGGCAGGGCGGTGGGTAACACCCACCCGGAGCGATCCGCGAGACAGTGCCACAGAGAGCAGACCGCCCGGCTTCGGCCGGGTAAGGGTGAAAGGGTGGTGTAAGAGACCACCGGGGTCGTGGTGACACGGCCCGCACGGTAAACCTCGCCCGGAGCAAGGCCACACAGGGGATGACGACGCGGCCCGCCGAGTCCCCGGGTAGGCCGCTGGAGCGGCACGGCAACGTGTCGCCGAGAGAGATGACCGTCCACGGGGCTCACGCCCCCGGACAGAACCCGGCGTACAGGCCGGCCCATTCGCCCTCTCCGACACGTCGCGCGGCGACGCGGCGTGGAGTGGACCTCAGCCCCGCGCGAGAGCGGCTGCGCCGATGATCCCCGCGTTGTTGCGGTGCACCGCCGGGACGATCGGCGTCTTGAGGTCGAGCAGGTGCAGGAACTTGTCGGAGTGCTTCGACACGCCCCCGCCCACGACGAACAGGTCGGGGCTGAACAGGAACTCGATGTGGCTGTAGTACCACTGCAGCCGCTTCGCCCACTGCTCCCACGAGAGGTGGTGGCGCTCCATCGCGGAGTAGGCGGCATACGCCTCGGCGTCCTTGCCGTGCCGCGCGCGCTGCACGTGCCCGAGTTCCGAGTTCGGCACCAGCACGCCGTCGTACAGGAGCGCCGAGCCGATCCCGGTTCCGAGCGTGGTGAGGATCGTGAGCCCCGGGCGGTCCTTCGCGGCGCCGTAACGGACCTCGGCGACGCCCGCGACGTCCGCATCGTTGGCGAAGTGGATGTCGCGGCCCAGGCCGTCCTCGAAGAACTTCTCGGCGGCGAAGTCGATCCAGTCGTCCGACACGTTCGCGGCGGAGAGGGTGCGGCCGTTCTTCACGATCGCGGGAAAGGCCACGCCGAGCGGAACCGACTGGTCGTCGGCGACCCCCAGGGTCGACAGCACCTCGGTGACCGCCGCCAGCACGTCCGGAGGGTGCGCCCCGGCGGGCGTCGCGACCTTCACACGATCGCTGACGAGTTCGCCCTTCTCGAGATCGACGATCCCCGCCTTGATGCCGGTACCGCCGATGTCCACGCCGACGGCGCGTGCCGCGTCAGATGCCATGTCGACAGCCTATCGACGCCGACGCCGTCACCGAGGCGGGCGTCACTAGGATCGTGCTGAGGGCGACCAGCCCGCGATGCGAGGAGCGTGCACGATGACGAGCGGCAGCGAGAAGTACTGGTATAACCTCAAGACCGGCGAGGTCGAGAAGGGCTTCGAATCGCCCGCGCCCGACCGCGCCGGCCCCTTCGACACACCCGAAGAGGCGGCGAAGGCCCCCGAGGTGATCAAGGAGCGTTCTCGCGCGTGGGCGGCGGAGGAGGCTCGCGAGGACTCATGGGGCTCCGACACCGTGTCAGGCGAGGGCGGCGACGACCAGTAGTCTGGCTTTCACCGCGGGCGTGGAGACACCTCGGGCGGATCCGGCACCGGAGAGGACGCGATGGACAAGCAGCGGGACTTCGTTCTGAGGACCATCGAAGAACGAGGCGTCAAGTTCGTACGGCTGTGGTTCACAGACGTGATCGGCACGCTGAAGTCCGTCGCCATCGCACCGGCCGAGGTCGAGGGCGCCTTCAGCGAGGGCCTCGGCTTCGACGGCTCCGCGATCGAGGGCCTGACGCGCTCCTACGAGTCCGACCTGCTGGCCCATCCCGACCCCACCACGTTCCAGACCCTGCCCTGGCGCGGCGAGATCGACCCGACCGCGCGCATGTTCTGCGACATCACGACGCCCGACGGGCAGCCGGCCGTCGCCGATCCGCGCCACGTGCTCAAGCGGACGCTCGCGAAGGCCGCCGATGCGGGGTTCACGTTCTATACGCACCCCGAGATCGAGTTCTACCTGCTGAAGTCCTCGTCCTTCGGCACCGAGGGTCCCGAACCGGTCGACTCGGCCGGCTACTTCGACAACGTCCCCGGCGGCACCGCCCATGACTTCCGCCGCCGCTCCGTGCGCATGCTCGAAGACCTCGGCATCTCGGTGGAGTTCAGCCACCACGAGGGCGGCCCGGGTCAGAACGAGATCGACCTGCGCTACGCGGACGCCCTCACCACCGCTGACAACATCATGACGTTCCGCACCGTCATCAAAGAGGTCGCGATCGAGCAGGGCGTCTATGCGACGTTCATGCCGAAGCCGATGACGGGCAAGCCCGGCAGCGGCATGCACACGCACATGTCGCTGTTCGAGGGCGACGTCAACGCGTTCTATGAAGAGGGCGCGCAGTACCAGCTCTCGAAGGTCGGCCGTCAGTTCATCGCCGGCCTGCTGCGTCACGCGAACGAGATCTCGGCCGTCACGAATCAGTTCGTCAACTCGTACAAGCGGCTCTGGGGCGGCGATGAGGCGCCCAGCTTCATCTGCTGGGGCCACAACAACCGCTCGGCTCTCGTGCGTGTGCCGCTGTACAAGCCCAGCAAAGGTCAGTCGTCGCGCGTCGAGTACCGCGCCCTCGACTCGGCCGCCAACCCCTACCTGGCGTATGCGCTCATGCTGGCCGCGGGCCTCAAGGGCATCGAGAACGAGTACGAGCTCCCGCCCGAGGCGGAGGACAACGTCTGGTCGCTGACGGATGCCGAGCGCCGGGCTCTCGGCTACGCCCCGCTGCCCGCGAGCCTCGACCACGCGCTGGAGTTCATGGAGGTGTCCGAGCTCGTCGCCGAGACGCTGGGGGAGCAGGTCTTCAACCACGTGCTCCTCAACAAGCGCCGCGAGTGGCAGGAGTACCGCTCCCAGGTCACGCCGTTCGAGCTCAAGAGCAACCTCGAGCTGCTCTGAGACCGGCTGACGCATGTCTGCGAGCGACCGGCCGGGTTCCCTCACCCCGCTCGCCCGCCTGGGCTTCAGCCGCCTGACCGACGCCGAGGGCCTGCTCGACGAGCTCTCCGCTCTCCTCGACGCACCCCGTGAGGCACTCCTCGAGGGAGCCGTCGACGCGGCGGATCCCGACGAAGCGCTGCACGCCATGGCGCGTCTCGCGCGGCGGGACGCCGCATCGGTGCACCGCGCCGGCGAACGGCCCGCCACCTGGCGCGCGCTGTGGGCGCTGCTCGGCGCGTCGACCGGCTTCGGCGAGTTCTTCTTCCGGCACCCCGCAGAGGTCGACCACCTCGCCGACGCAGGGGAGCGGCTGCCCACGCCGGAGGAGCTGCGCTCGGAGCTCCTCGCGTCGGTCGACGCCGTCGACGGGTTCGCCGCAGAAGGCGGCGAGAGCGCCTGGGTCGCATTGCGCGTGCGGTATCGCCGGATGCTCGCGCGGATCGCCGCATACGACCTGCTGAGTCCTGCACCGGTCGACGAGGTGGCCACCGTGTCGGCACGGCTCGCGGATGCCGCGGGCGCGGCGCTCGAGGCATCCCTCGCGGTCGCCCGTACCCGGGGATCGGGCGGCGCTGTCGGGGCGGGACTGTTCCCGCGCGACCAGGTGGCCCGCACGAAGCTCGCGATCATCGGCATGGGCAAGACCGGCGCGCGCGAGCTCAACTACGTCAGCGACGTGGACGTCATCTTCGTGGGCGGCGGCGACGAAGACGCCGTGGAAGAGTTCGGCGAGAGCCGCATCGTCGACATCGCGACGAGGCTGGCGGTCCAGACGATGCGCGGCATCTCGGGGGTCGAGATCGAGCCGCCGCTGTGGGAGGTCGACGCCAATCTGCGCCCGGAGGGCAAACAGGGTGCGCTCGTGCGCACTCTGGAATCGCACCTGGCGTACTACGACCGCTGGGCGAAGAGCTGGGAGTTCCAGGCGCTGTTGAAGGCGCGGCCCATCGCGGGCGACGATGGGCTCGCTCGGGCGTACATCGAGGCCGTCCAGCCCAAGGTGTGGACGAGTGCCGCCCGCGAGAACTTCGTCGACAGCGTGCAGCGCATGCGCGAGCGCGTCACCGAGCACATTCCGCCCTCGGATGTGCCGTATCAGCTCAAGCTCGGTCCGGGCGGCATCCGCGACATCGAGTTCACCGTGCAGCTCCTGCAGCTGGTGCACGGCCTCTCCGACGACCGCATCCGGCAGCGGGGCACGCTCGAGGCGCTCGATGCGCTCGTCGCAGAGGGCTACATCGGCCGGGCCGAGGCATCCGCCTTCTCACGCGACTACCGGGTCCTCAGGCTTCTCGAGCACCGCGTGCAGCTGCGCCAACTGCGGCGCACGCATCTGATGCCGTCACGGCCGGAGGATCTGCGCGTCCTCGCGCGCGCGACGGGCCTCGCCGACACCGGCGACGGGATCTGGCAGCTGTGGGAGTCCGTCAAGCGCGAGGTGCGCGACATCCATGTCCGGCTCTTCTATCGACCGCTGCTGTCGGCGGTCGCCGCGCTGCCGGCCGACGAGCGCGTGCTGTCGACCGAGCAGGCGCACGACCGTCTCGCTGCGATCGGCTTCTCCGACCCCGCCGGCGCGCTGCGCCACATCGCTGCGCTCACGACCGGACTGAGCCGCAAGGCGACCATCCAGCGGCACCTGATGCCCGTCATGATCCGATGGTTCGCCGACGGCGTCGATCCGGATTACGGCCTCCTGGCATTCCGCCGGCTCAGCGAGCGGCTCGGCGACACGCACTGGTTCCTGCGCATGCTGCGCGACTCGTCGGGTGCGGCCGAGAGCCTCTCCCGCGTGCTGTCGGGCTCCCGCTACGTGGGGGAGCTCATCGAGTGGATTCCCGAGTCCGCCGTCTGGCTCGACGACCCTGAGCTGCTGCGGCCGCGCTCGGGCGTGGCTCTGCAGCAGGAGGCGCGGGCCATCCAGACCCGCCACGCCACCGTCGTCGACGCGATGCGCGCGGTGCGGGCGCTGCGACGACGCGAGCAGCTGCGCATCGCGATGGGCGCGATCCTCGGCAGCGTCACGATCGAGGAGGTCGCGGACGCGCTCACGACCATCACCGAGGTCACGATCCAGGCGACGCTGCGCGCCGTCCGCCGCGAGGTGGTGCCTCCCGAGGACGCCGCTCTCGACTTCTCGGTCATCGCGATGGGCCGCTTCGGCGGGGCCGAGCTCGGCTTCGGATCCGACGCCGACGTCATGTACGTCTACCGCCCGAACGGCGTCGAGCCGCAGCGTGCCCACGAGCTCGCCCTGAAGCTGGTCGCCGCTCTGCGCACCCACTCCGAAGACCATCGCGTTCCGCTCGAGCTCGACGCCGATCTGCGCCCGGAAGGGCGCAACGGCCCGCTCGCGCGCTCGCTCGACGCCTACGAGGAGTACTACCGCCGCTGGGCGCTGTCCTGGGAGGCGCAGGCCCTGCTGCGGGCGCGCGGCGTCGCGGGCAGCGTCAAGCTCATCCGCGACTTCATGAAGCTCGCCGATCGCATGCGCTACCCCGAGAAGGTCGACCTCGCCGCCACCCGCGAGATCAAGCGCATCAAGGCCCGCGTCGAGAGCGAGCGGCTGCCGCAGGGCGTCGACCCGTCGCGGCACCTCAAGCTCGGGCCCGGCTCGCTGAGCGACGTCGAATGGCTGGTGCAGCTGCTGCAGCTGCAGCACGCCCACGCGGTCCCCGAGATGCGCACGACGTCCACGCTGGGCGCGCTGCGAGCCGCAGAGAGCGCCGGACTGATCCCCGCGAGCGCCGCGGACCGCCTTGCGGACGCCTGGCGCCTCGCGAGCCGCCTCCGCTCGGCCAACACGCTGCTGTCGGGCCAGACGAGCGATGTGCTCCCCGTCGACCGCAAGAAGCTCGACGGCATCGGCCGGCTGCTGGAGTACCCGCCGCGCTCCGCCACGCAGGTCGAGGAGGACTACCTCGGCACCACGCGCCGCGCGCGCCGCGTGTTCGAGAAGCTCTTCTACGGCTGACCGGATGGATGCTGCGACCCGCGCCGCTCACACGCTCGGGCAATGCGGGATCCCGTCGATGCGGTCGCCTTCCACGGGGCTGCCCGTGACGGCGGCCACCACCCGGACCGCGCGATCCCAGTAGCGGGCGTAGTGGTAGGGATCGGCGTTGATCTGCGTGCGGTGCGCGACGAGCGTCGGCTCGACAGCCGCGCGATCGGGCACGCGCTCCGCCATGGCCCGGTAGAACACGGTCGCCGCCGTATAGGGATCCAGCCGCGCCTCGCGCGTACCCCAGGAGTCCTGCTGCTGGAACAGCCCGATCGAGGTGGTGCTCGAGCCGTCGGGATTGGTGACGCCGCTCGTCTCCCAGTCGCCGTAGTCGATGTTGCGCAGCGACGATTCGCCCATCGCGGTCATCACCGCGATGGTCTGATCGCGGGCGTCGAATCCCAGGTCCCTGCCCGCCACCAGGATCGTGCAGGCGTTCGTGAGCTGTTCGAACCGGTACCCGGCGATCGCCGGCTCGATCATCGGCGGCGGTGCGGGGGCGCGGTCGTCCGGGGCGAGCGCGATGTCGTCCGCCCACGACATCCGGAAGCTGTCGGCCAGCACCGCCGCCCCCACCAGGAAGCTGGCGAAGAGGATCACCGGCACGGCGATCGCGAGCGCGACGCCGGTGCGCCGGACGCCCCGGCGGGCGTGCCGCTGCGGCCTGCGCCCGCGCGCCGATGCCTTCGTCCGGCGCGCGCGACGTCGTCGTGTCGTCGCGGTGGTGCGGGCGGCCATCGTCGTCACCTTCTGTCGGTCGGCGCACGGAGCGCTCGTTCAGCCTAGGCCGCACCCGGGTCGTCGCATCCGACTCCCAGCGAACACAGATGCGGGCCCCGGTCTCCCGGGGCCCGCTTGCGGTGCTGGAACGTCAGACGCCGAAGTACAGCTCGTACTCGAACGGGTGCGGACGCGCGTTGAGCGGCTGGATCTCGTTCTCGATCTTGTACTCGATCCACGTCTCGATCAGCTCGGGCGTGAAGACGCCGCCCTTGAGCAGGAACTCGTGGTCGGCACGCAGCGCGTCGAGCGAGTCGAGCAGCGAGTTCGGCACCTGCGGGATGTTCTTCGCCTCCTCGGGGGGAAGCTCGTACAGGTCCTTGTCGACCGGCTCGTGCGGCTCGATGCGGTTCTGGATGCCGTCGAGGCCGGCCATGAGCTGGGCGGCGAAGGCGAGGTACGGGTTGCCCGAAGCGTCCGGCGCGCGGAACTCGATGCGCTTGGCCTTGGGGTTCGAGCCCGTGATCGGGATGCGGATGGC
>JAVBUG010000199.1:0-9747 GCA_031555515.1 Microbacterium sp.
GACGTACGTCTGAGTGTCGGTCCGGGTGGAGTTCGTCGCCCTGCCGAGTGTCTGCACCTGGTTGACCTCGGCCGCGTACTCGGGGCTGTCGAGCGCGAGCGGCGGAGCCGAGCGGAACTGCGACGCGCTCTCGACGAGGAACGGCTCGACACCTCCGACCCAGGGGGTCGGGTCGAGCACTTCCTGCCCCTGCGCGTTGAGCAACGGGGACCAGTGTCCGGGGCGCGAGTCGCGCACCCATTGCGAGGGGCCGAAGCGACCGTCGCCCTGTCGCGCCTGCAGCATCGCGTCCGCGGCGGCGTGGCCGGCGGCGAGGCCCTGCTTCTTGAACGAGTTCTCGGGGATCGGGTCGACGGACGCCTTGTACTGCGCATCGAGGGCCGTGAGGAGCCCAGCCCTGCCGGGGAACGGCGCCGTCTCGGGCGCGGTCGAGATGAGATCGTGGAGCACGTCGTAGGCCGCGGTGGCCACCGCCGCGTCGACCGATGCCTTCGCGCCGAACCGTTGCTTCAGGAGATACGGCCGATACTGCTTCGGTCCGATCGCGCTGACCGCGTCGTACACAGCGCCCTGCGTCATGGCCATGTTGATCTGATACGCGGGCGGCGCGCCGCCGTCAGGTCCCGGGACGGCGGCGAGCGTGTTCGCCGCGACCTCGTTCCAGTGGACGACCGCCGTGGCGTCCGTGCTTGTCGGCGGAGCGGCTGAGGCTCCGGCGGTTCCGAGCGTGACCGACGCGATGAGAGCGGCCGCGATGATGGCGATGGATCGACGAGTATTCATGACCAACCTCACAAGTGGGGATCTGAGGTGACGGCTCGGGGGAGCCTGCCTCACTGTCCCACCGCAGTCCGTCGCCGTCGATTGGGCATAGCCCTTAGGGAGAACCTGCGATCTGCTCCTCCGGCGGGCACCCCGGCCCGCGCGGATAGCCGCCTCCCTGGTCCCGGCACACCCCGATGGTGCGCAGATACCCCTCGAGGAGGTTCCGGGTGCTGCCGAACGGTGCGAGCCGCGGATCCTCTTCCGCGAGCCATACCGCGTAGACGATCGGCACCGTGAACCGCCCTCCCGAGACGAACGCCGCGGTGCCCTCGTTGAACGGCACCAGCAGCGCAGGGTGGCAGTCCACGCGTTCGATGCAGAGCGGCACGGCACGGTCCGCGATCAGGGCGCACGGCGAGAGGCCGCTCAGTTCGCAGTACTGCGTCGCCCACGCGACGAGGCGCTTCGAGCCGGTGCCGGGTCTGAGCCCGAACCCGATCGGGTCGATGGTGACCAGGTCCGATCCGTCGGCCTTCGGCGGTGCGGGGGTCACCTGGTGCACGGCCGGCGGCGCCGGCCGCCAGTGGGTGGTCGGTGACGGCGGAGTCGCGGACGAGGGCGCGCTGCATCCCGCCAGAAGCAGAATCGCCCCCAGTGTCACCACCCAGCGTCCCCAGGCGAGCACGGGCATCTCCCTGGGCGTGACCGTAGACCCCGGGCTGAGGCCCCGCAAGATCACCGATACCGCACCCGATACGGCATCGAGGACAGCGAGGGCAACCGGATCGGGCTGAACTCTCCGGCGTGAGCGCTCCGGCTGGCGATCCCCATCGGACCACGCTGAGAGGATGGTCGGATGACCGCAACACTCGTGGCGCGCGGCGTAGCCGGCGGATACGGCCACCGCACGCTCTTCGACGGGCTCGACCTCACCGTCGCCCCGGGTGATGTCGTCGGCGTCGTCGGTGCCAACGGCGCAGGCAAGTCCACGCTCCTTCGCCTGCTCGCCGGCATCGCCGAGCCCCAAGCCGGCACGATCACGCTGTCGCCTGCCGACGCGTTCGTCGGGTGGCTCCCTCAGGAGCACGAACGCGTCGAGGGCGAGACGGTCGCCGGATACATCGCACGTCGAACGGGGTGCGCGCAGGCGACGCGGGACATGGATGCTGCGGCCGCAGCCCTCGGCGACCCCGGGCTCGCTCCACGCGGCGTCGACCCCGCCGACATGTATTCGACCGCGCTCGACCGCTGGCTGGCCAGCGGCGCCGCCGACCTCGAGGAGCGGGTGCCTGCCGTGCTCGCCGATCTGGGCCTCGATCTGGGCGGCACGCCGGCGGACCGGGCGACGATGACGGGGCTGTCCGGCGGGCAGGCCGCTCGCGTCGGGCTCGCGGCGCTGCTGCTCTCGAGATTCGACATCGTGCTGCTCGACGAGCCCACCAACGACCTCGACCTCGACGGGCTCGAGCGGCTCGAGACTTTCGTGCGCGGCATCCGTGGAGGTGTCGTCCTGGTCAGCCACGATCGTGAGTTCCTCGCGCGCTGCGTGACGCGCGTGCTCGAACTCGACCTTGCCCAGCACTCGAACCGCATCTACGGCGGTGGTTACGACGCGTACCTCGAGGAGCGCGCGACACTTCGCCGGCACGCGCGGGAGAAGTACGACGAGTTCGCCGAGAAGAAGGCCGATCTCGTGGCGCGGGCGCGCACGCAGCGGGAGTGGTCGAGCCAGGGCGTGCGCAACGCGATGAAGAAGTCGCCCGACAACGACAAGATCCGGCGCAAGGCCAACACCGAATCGAGCGAGAAGCAGGCGCAGAAGGTGCGGCAGATGGAGAGTCGCATCGCGCGCCTGGAGGAGGTCGAGGAGCCGCGCAAGGAGTGGCAGCTCGAGTTCACCATCGGCGCGGCGCCGCGATCGAGCACGGTCGTCTCGACGTTGAGCTCGGCGGTCTACACGCAGGGCTCGTTCACACTCGGACCGGTGTCACTGCAGGTGAACGCGGGGGAGCGGATCGGCATCACGGGCCACAACGGCGCGGGGAAGTCAACGCTGCTGCGCGCTCTGCTCGGCCGGCAGGCGCCCGACGCGGGCTCGGCGAGCGTCGGGGTGAACGTCGAGATCGGCGAGATCGACCAGGCCCGATCCTTGCTGGTGGGGTCACAGCCGCTCGCTGCGGCGTTCGGCGAGCTCGTGCCGGACATGGAGTCCGGCGAGGTGCGGACTCTGCTCGCCAAGTTCGGCCTGAAGGCGGAGCACGTCGGCCGACCGGTCGACGAGCTCTCGCCGGGCGAGCGCACCAGGGCCGCGCTGGCGCTCCTGCAGGCCCGTGGCGTCAACGTGCTGGTGCTCGACGAACCGACCAACCACCTCGATCTGCCCGCGATCGAGCAGCTCGAGCAGGCGCTCGACTCGTACCGGGGGACGCTGCTGCTGGTGACGCACGATCGGCGGATGCTCGACGCCGTCCACCTCGACCGTCACTGGCGCGTCGACGCCGGGCACGTGACCGAGCTGTAGTCGTCGACCGCTAGCGCCCCTGGCGCTTCTTGTAAGGCTTCGGCTGGCCCTTCACAATGGGCGCACGGCCCTTGCCCTTGGAGGCCTTCGCCTTGCCGCCTGCGGGAGCCTTCGGCGCGGCGACGGGAGCTGGGGCCTTGGCGATCCGAGTCCGGGCCTCTTCCAGCAGGAGGGCGCCCGCCGGGGTCAGCGACCAGCTCGGCTTGCTGCGGGTGAAGAGCGGATGCCCGACCTCTGCCTCCAGCTTGTCGATCGTCGAGTACAGCGACGCGAGGGGAACCCCGAGAACATCCGCGGCACGCGGAACATGCAGGTCCTCGTCGACGATGGCGACGAAGCGCTGCAGCTCATTGATCTTCACTGGCGACCTTCCGTGCACCGAGGGACAGGTCAATTCTGCCGCAGCCACCGCCGCCACTGCGATGCGCGCGCCGGTTCAGCGGCGCGCGGTGGAGGCGACGCCCCGGAGATCGGACCATCGCCGGGGCGCCGCCGGTCGGTCACGCGGCGATCTCCTGAGAAGCCACGTACGCCTTGGCCGCTTCTGCGATCGTCGCAGCCACGGCCGCCGGCTGCGACACGGTGATCGCGTGCGACGCGCCCGCGATCTCGTGGACGCCGCGCGAGCCGGCACGCTCAGCGCCCGCTCGGTGCACGGCGACGGGGATGTTGAGGTCCTGATCGCCGAAGACGTGCCACGACGGGATCTCGCGCCAGGCCGGCCGATCCGTCGCGAGGCCCTCCGACAGCGCGGCTTGCGTGACCGGGCGCTGGGTCGCTGCCATCAGCGCGGCCACCTCGGGCGAGACATCGGCAGCGAACTGGTGGTGGAACAGCGCGGGGCGGATGGCGAACTCGTCGCCGCCGCCCGTCACCGGGTACGCCGTGAGCGCGTCGCCGAGCGTGCCTCCGGGAGCGCTGTTCGACAGCTCGAACGCGCTCTGCCCGGTCTCGGGGACGAACGCCGCGACGTACACGAGCCCGACGACGGCCTCGTTGCCCGCGGCCGCCTCGGTGATGACGAGCCCGCCGTACGAGTGGCCGACGAGGACGATGGGGCCCTCGATCGACGCGAGGACGTCGCGGACGTACGCCGCGTCGCCGGCCAGGCTCCGCAGCGGGTTGGCGACCGCGATCGCACGCACGTCGTGCTGCTGCAGCTGGGCGATGACTCCATTCCACGACGACGACTCGGCGAAGGCGCCGTGAACGAGGACGATGGTGGGCTTCTGAGCGGTCATGTCGAGTTCCTTCCGAGGGTGGGTCTTGCGGTGTTGTGAGCTAGGACCGGGTGGGGGCCGGACTTGTGACACCGGCCGCGTCGATGGGGGCCGACGCATCGGGCATCAGGGAGACTGGCCCGATGCCCCTCCTCGATCACCTCGGCATCACCGTCGAAGACCTGCCGCGCGCCGTCGCGCAGTTCGACCCCGTGCTCACCGCGCTCGGCATGGAACGCACCGACGGCGACAACGGGGTCGCCTGGTACGTGGAGGATGAGACGGAGCTGATCCTCTTCCCCGCGCGGGTTCCGGGGACCGGCCCTCATGTCCACGGCTCGGTCGGCTGGCAGCATCTCGCGTTCGCCGTGGACTCCCGCGATGACGTCGATCGGCTCCACGCCATCGCGCTGGGCGCGGGATGGAGCGCGGTGCGCGATCCGAAGCCGTACCCGCGGTTCAACGAGCGCTACTACGCATCGTTCGTCGAGGACCACAACGGCATCCGCATCGAGTTCATGCACAACCCTCCGAAGGCTCCGGCCGGCTGATCCCGCACATTTTCCGCGGACCTGTCACAGATCGGTAAGTCATCCGGTCTCAGCTGTGACGCGCGCGTTCCGCGCGCGACGAAGCAGAGAGGGTTCGACATGAGGATCGCTGTCATCGGGGGAACCGGACTGATCGGCTCGAGGGTCGTCACGGCGCTCGAGGCCACGGGGCACGAGGTCGTCGTCGTGGCGCGAGCGGTGGGCGTGAACTCCTTCACCGGCGAAGGACTGGAGCAGGCACTCGAAGGAGTCGAAACCCTCGTCGACGTGTCGAACTCGTCGTACACGGACGAGGCCGGTGCGCGCGAGTTCTTCTACGGGTCGACGCTCAATCTCCTCACCTACGGCGCCGCCGCCGGGGTGGCGCATCACGTCGTGCTGTCGGTCGTCGGCACCGACCGGCTCGCCCGCTCCGAGGGCGGCTACTTCCAGGCGAAGGCCGAGCAGGAGCGCCTGCTGACAGCATCCGGTCGGCCCTACTCGATCGTGCACGCCACGCAGTTCTTCGAATTCATCCGCAGCATCACGGATGCCGCGACCCGCAGTGGGATCGCGCACGTCGCCGATGCCCTCATCCAGCCCATGGCCGCCGACGACGTGGCCGCGGCCGTGGCCCGCGCCGCGCTCGCACGACCCACCGGCGGGATCACGGAGCACGCGGGACCGGAGGTCTTCGAGCTCGGCTACCTCGCGCAGCGCGAGCTGCGGTTCCGACGTGACGAGCGCGAGGTCGTCGCCGACCCCCTCGCGACCTACTTCGGCGCGCAGCTCGACCGCTTCGAGCTGCTGCCCGGCGCAGGCGCCACCCTCGCGCTGACGCGCTTCCACGACTGGCAGATCGCTCCCGGCGACGCGGGCGACGCGCTGCTGCCGTCGGTGGCGGGCGTACGCTGAGCGCGGCGACGGGAGAGGCAGACGCAATGGGCGAGCACACAGAACCTGTGATCGATCAGGACGACATCGCGCTCGCGGTCACCGTCTTCGACGAGCACCGCCGGCGCATCTTCGGCATCGCGTATCGGATGCTCGGCACTGTGGCCGACGCCGAAGACATCGTCCAGGAGACCTGGATCCGCTGGCAGAACGCCGACCGCGCCGACATCCGCGAGCCGGGCGCGTTCCTCGCCACGGTCGCGACGCGCCTCTCCATCAACGCCACGCAGTCCGCGCATGCACGCCGCGAGACGTACATCGGGCCATGGCTGCCCGAGCCGGTCAACACCGACGCCGACCCCGCGCTCGGCGCGGAGCGCGGCGAGGCGCTGCAGTACGCGATCCTGCTCGTGCTCGAGAAGCTGACGCCTACCGAACGCGCCGCGTACATCCTCCGCGAAGCGCTCGACTACCCGTACGAGCGGATCGCCGACATCGTCGGAGCCACGGTCGCGAGCGCCCGCCAGCTCGTCAGTCGCGCCCGCAAGCACCTCGAGTCGGCGCGCAAGGCGGAGGTGGCCGCCGCGGAGCAGCGGCGTCTGCTCGAGGCTTTCCTCGTCGCCGCGCAGAAGGGCGACGTGAGCGATCTCGAGCGGCTGTTCGCCGAGGACGTCGTCAGCTACACCGACGGCAACGGCGTCAAGCTGGCCGCCCGCATCCCGGTGGCCGGCCGAAGTCGCGTCGCCAAGTTCGTCGCGGCGTTCTCCAGCCACTTCTGGACGGGCAAGCAGATCGGCTGGGTCGAGGTCAACGGACGGCCCGCAGCCACCCTCTCAGAGGGCGGGGAGGTCACCACCCTCGTCACGGTCACGGCGGCGGAAGACGGCATCCGTCGCCTCCTCTGGGTGATGAGCCCCGACAAGCTCGGGCACGTCGCCCAGGTCGGGGCGTGACCAGGCGTTTCGGCGCCCGGCTGCACCGCTCTGCCCGGAACTCGACAGCGAGTGCCGCGCAGCACGAACGTGTCGTTCGTGGGCTGGTCGCCGCTGCGGAAGCGGGTGATTCCCGCGGACTGGAACGGATGCTGCACCCCGGCGTCGTGCTCACCGCCGACGGAGGCGGGGTCGTGGCAGCGCCGGCCCGGGCTCTCGAGGGCGCGTCGGCGGTCGGTGCATATCTCGGGGACGTGCTGCTTTCTCCGGCGGTGTCGGCGCGAGTCGAATCGGTCAACGGTGTGCCAGGGGTCGTCGCATGCCGGGAGGGGCGGGTGACCGGGGTGCTCAGCATCCGTGTCCGCGGTCGTTTGATTCTCGAGGCATGGCTCGTCGCGAATCCCGACAAGCTGACGCACTGGAAGTGCTGACGGCGAGCTGTCACAGATCCGAAGCGGCTCCGGTCATAGCTGGTGAGCGCCGCCCCACGCGCTCCCGAAACGAAAGGCACATCATGGCAAAGATCGTCGTCATCGGAGGATCCGGTCTCATCGGCTCGAAGGTCGTCGCGAAGCTCACCGAGCACGGCCACGAAGCTGTTCCGGCATCGCCGAACTCCGGTGTCAACACCATCACCGGCGAGGGCCTCGCCGAGGTGCTGCAGGGCGCGGATGTCGTGGTCGACGTATCGAACTCGCCGTCGTTCGCCCCGGCGGACGTGATGGAGTTCTTCACGACGTCGACGCGGAACCTCATCGCGGGAGCGCGCGAGGCGGGCGTCGGGCACTTCGTGGCACTCACCGTGGTGGGCACGAACCGTCCGAACACGATCTCGTACTTCGCGGCGAAGAGCGCGCAGGAGGAGCTGATCCGCGACTCGGGCATCCCGTATTCGATCCTGCACGCGACGCAGTTCTTCGAGTTCATCAGCGGCATCGCGGGAGTGTCGGGGAACGGCGTCGCGATCCACCTGCCGGGCAACCTCGTCCAGCCCATCGCCGCGGAGGACGTCGCGACCGCCGTCGCGCGAACCGCCGCGGGTGCCCCGCTGAACGCCGACGCCGAGATCGCCGGACCCGAGGTGATGGGCCTCGACGAGATGGTGCGCCGCGGCCTCGTCTTCCGTGGGGATCCGCGCGAGGTCGTGACGGACGCCGAGGCGCCCTACTTCGGTTCGCGGATGCAGGAGCGCACCCTCATGCCCGTGGCCGGGGTCCAGGTGTTCGAGACGACGCTCGAGGAGTGGCTGCCGGCGAACCCGCCCCGCAGCTGATCGCAGGATGCGGAGGGGTCCGCGTGCCACGGGCACGCGGACCCCTTCGGCGTTGCGAGGGTTGGTCAGGCGGTCATCGCGGTCTGGATCCGCCGGTCGAGCTCCTCCAGCTCGCCGAGAGCGTCTGTCGCGGCCCACACCCGATCACGCTTGCGTCCGGTGATCTCGCTCAGGATGCCGGCATCCACCAACCGGTCTATGGCTGCGTACGCGGCGGCGGTCGTCGATCCGGATGCCGCGACCATCTCCTCCGCCGCCATCACGGGGTTGTCGAACAGCGCGTCGATGATCCGGTCGGCTGCGGGGCTCTTGCGCCCCGTCAGCTGGCGACGCCACTCGTCGGGGAGTGCGCGCAGCTCATCCATCGATGCTCGGCTCGCGACCGCGGCAGCGACCGCCGACCGGCAGACGATCACGATGACCGGCACGGGATCGCCGGCGCGGTACGACGTCAGCGCGGCGAAGTATTCGTCGCGCACGGCGAGGATGCCGCTGGCCAGCGGGATCACGACGTTGCGGGCGACGCCGCGACGCCGGAGGATCGCACTGATCAGCGCGCGCCCGATGCGGCCGTTGCCGTCGGTGAACGGGTGGATCGACTCGAACTGCGCATGCGCGATCGCGGCATGGATCACGGCGGGCACGTCATCGCGGGCTGCCCACGCGAGAAGGTCTTCGAGCAGGCGCGGGACGAGTTCGGGTGGCGGGGGGACGAACAGTGCGCCCCGGGGGCTGTGATTGCTCCCGCCGATCCAGTTCTGCATGTCCCGCAGCCTGCCGGCGTAGGGCGACTCGGCGGGATCATCGCTCATGAGCACGCGATGGGCGGCGAGGAGATCTTCGAGCAGGATGCTGCCACCCTCGCCCGCCCGCTGCACCATGCGATGAAGGGCAGCGGACGCAGCCACCATGCTCACGGCGCTCGCGTTCGCCCGGCTGCCCGCCAGCGCGCGTGCGTAGTCGTCGACGCTCGCCGAGACGCGTTCGATCTTCGACGACGCCGCGGACTCGGTCCGCAGCAGGAACCGGCCCAGGGCGTGAGACTGAGCGCGAGCCTCCGCGTCGGTCGTGGCGATCTCGATCACGGCCCGTTCGGTCTCGGCGACGAGTCCGGGCGGCGCCTCGAACGCGAGATCCGCGATGAGCGGTGGGATGGATGCATCGACCTGGCGCAGCATCCGATCCTCTCGACTCCCACCGCGCACCGACTGGCGCCATTCGCGCCTTTCGATGCCGTGCACCGGCCAGGTGCCGTTCGGCGGTGGGAGAAGGGGCACCGTGCTCACTATTCCAGTTTAGGTAATCAAAACGGAATTGTGGGAGCGCTGTTCCGCCCGCACGAACCTCCGACCGGTGTCAGCCCGAGATCGGCGCCTTCGTGGTGCAGTCGATCTTGGTGTACGGCCGGCCCTTCTCGTCCACCGCGTTCGGAGTGTAACCACCGCCATAGGCGCGGCATCCCGTGTAGCCGTCGTAGCCACCTGATCCGCCGGTCGAGCCGGAGCCACCCGGCGAGCCGGAGCCGCCGGTCGAACTGGATCCGCCATTCGAGTTGCTGGACTGGCGACGCGACTCCGCAGCCCGACGGTCGGCTTCGGCCTTCGCTGCTGCC
>JAVBUG010000365.1:0-5955 GCA_031555515.1 Microbacterium sp.
GACGGTCAGGGTCGCGTGATCGACTTCAAGAACACGGTGATCATCATGACGACGAACCTCGGTTCGTCGGCGATCGCCGGTGGCCCTGTGGGCTTCCAGGTCGAGGGCAACAGCGGCACGACCTACGAGCGCATGAAGGGCAAGGTCAACGAGGAGCTGAAGCGCAACTTCAAGCCCGAGTTCCTCAACCGCGTGGACGACATCATCGTCTTCCCGCAGCTCGACAAGGACGAGCTGCGCCAGATCGTGGGTCTGTTCACCAAGCGCCTCGGCGAGCGTCTGCTCGACCGCGACATGACGATCGAGCTGACGGATGCTGCGAAGGACAAGCTGATCGAGATCGGCTTCGACCCCGCACTCGGCGCGCGGCCCCTGCGCCGCGCCATGCAGCGCGAGGTCGAGGACCGCCTGTCGGAGAAGATCCTGCACGGCGAGCTCGAGTCCGGCGACCACGTGAAGGTCGATGCGCAGAACGGCGAGTTCGTCTTCGAGCACGGCCCGCGCGGCGACAAGGTCGCGGTGGGCGTCGTGCACAACGGCGAGATCACCGCCACGCCGGACCTCGCTGCGAACGCGTAACCCCTGATTCGAACGAAGAGCGGATGCTGCGGCATCCGCTCTTCGTCGTTCCGAGGCCCGCGCGGCTCTACGCTTGATGGGTGGCAGAGTTCACCGTCCGGCCGGCACGCACGAGCGACGTCCGCCGCATCCAGGCGCTCCTCGAGCCGTTCGTGCAGCGGCGGATCCTCCTCGGCAAGGACCTCGTCGTGCTGTACGAGGCGACGCAGCAATTCCTCATCGCGGAGGACGCGAACGGCGACATCATCGGCTGCGGCGCGCTGCACGTGATGTGGGAGGACCTCGGCGAGGTCCGCACCCTGATCGTCGCCGACGGCTGGCTGCACCACGGCGTGGGCCGCGCGATCGTCGAGGGCCTCGAGGCGAACGCTCGCACGCTCGGGCTCTCCCGCCTGTTCTGCCTCACGTTCGAGGTCGACTTCTTCACGCGTCGCGGGTTCGAGCAGATCGGCGAGCAGATCGTCGACCCCGACGTCTACTCGCAGCTCATCCGCTCTCCCGACGAGGGCGTCGCCGAGTTCCTCGACCTCGCGCACGTCAAGCCGAACACCCTCGGCAACACCCGGATGCTCAAGCGGCTCTGACACTCGCGCCGCCCACAGGGTCGCGGCATCCGGGGCGCGCCGACGGGCGAAGGCGCCGCCCGCCGTTAGCCTGTTGAACATGACCGGCACCACGCCCCGACGTCGCCCCTCCAAGGCGGTCTACCGTCGCCGGCGGCTCGTGCTGATCGTCGGGCTGCTGGTCATCGCGGCGGTCGTGTGGCTGCTCATCGCACAGCCGTGGGCGGGCGCGGCGACGACGTCTTCCGACGAGAAGCCCGAGACCAAGAACACCGCCGAGTCGCTGCCGGTGCCGTCGTCGCAGGCGACGACCGGCGGCACCGACACTGGTGCCGTCGAAGGCGCCGTCGTCGAAGGCCAGACCCCGACGCCCGGGTCGACCCCCACCGCACAGCCTTGTGTTGCGAGCGAGATCACGGTCGAGCCCGTCACCAGCGCCGACACGTACGCGGGCGATCAGCAGCCGCAGTTCACCATCACGCTCACGAACAACGGTCCCGACTGCACGATGAACGTCGGCACCAGTGCGCAGTCCTTCACGGTGACCAGCGGCGACGACATCTGGTGGCGCTCGACCGACTGCCAGAGCGAGCCCAGCGACATGATCGTGCTGATCGGCGCCGGGCAGACGGTGTCGAGCGCGACCGCCCTGTCCTGGGATCGCACCCGGTCAGCGGTCGGCACCTGCGCCGACGGCAACCGCCCGATGGCTCCCGGCGGCGGCGCCTCGTACCACCTGTCGGTCGAGATCGGCGGCATCCCGTCGACCGAGCCCAAGCAGTTCCTGCTCTACTGACGAACACCTCGGACCGAGACGGATGCTGCGGGGCGCAGCATCCGTGTTCCAGATCGTTCGTGTGACGCAGCGGAGCGGGGCATCCCCCAGACGCCCCGCCCCTCCCCTGCACAGGTGTTTTGGCCGAACACCTAGGACTTGTTGTCGAAGACCTCTTTCTCCATCGCGTCGTAGCCCTCCGCCTGCGGATCGCGGTGCTGGCCGCCCGACAGCGCGTACTCCTCCTCGGGAGAGAGCACGAGGCGGTGACGGCCGACGAGGGCGAAGATCACGAGCCCGATGACGTAGAGAACACCGATCGCGATGATCGCGGCGGTGTATCCGGGATTGATGAACTGGCCGATGAACGTCGCGAGGGCGATGACGCCGGCGATGGCGGCGCCGGTGATGCCCACCGGGCTGCGGTACGGACGGGCGACGTTCGGCAGCTTCACCTTGAGCACGATGTACGACACCATCTGCAGCAGGTACGAGATGACCGCGCCCCACACGGCGATGTTGAGCACGATCGCGTTCGAGACGGCGCCGATGTCTTCGTTGGCCTTCGTGATGAGGTCGACGCCGACCAGCACGACGAAGCCGATGATCGCGCCCGTCAGCAGCGCCACCCACGGGGTCTGGCGCTTGCCCGTCAACGACAGGAACTTGGGGTAGTAGCCCGCGCGCGACAGCGAGTACATGTTGCGCCCGTAGGCGAACATGATGCCCTGCAGCGAGGCGAGCAGGCCGATCAGGGCGAACAGCGCGAGCACCGCGGCGAGCTGCGGCGGCAGGAAGGCTCGGAAGCCGTCGAGCAGCGGCTCGCCGCTGGCGGCGATCGCGGCGGAACCGGTGACGGCCGGGTTCAGGAACAGCACGATCGCGCCGGTGAAGATGAGCGTCAGGAGACCCCAGATGCCGGCTCGGGGGATGTCCTTCTGGGGATTGTGCGCCTCTTCCGCCGCGAGGGGGAGCTCTTCGATCCCGAGGAAGAACCACATCGCGAAGGGCAGGGCGAACAGGATGCCCATGCCGCCGAACGGCAGGAACTCCGACGATCCGGCGACCGACTCGTCGGGTGCGATGTCCCACACGCGCGAGAAGTCCACGGCGCCGTTCGCGAACGCGAGCACGCCGAAGAGCACGAGGATACCGATGGTCAGGATCGACACGACGACCGCGAAGCGGAACGAGATCGCGGCTCCCGCGGTGTTGAGGCCGATGAACACGGCGTAGAGGACGATCCACCATACCCACTGGAGTCCCGCCGCCTTCAGGTCGAACGCCCCGCCGGTGAGGATCGAGAAGATGCCGTTCAGGTAGTCGGCGGAGAAGAGCACGATCACGCCCGTGGTGAAGACGTACTCGATGGTCTCGGCAAACCCGGTGATGAAGCCGCCCCAGGGGCCCATCGCCGATCGGGCGAACGAGTAGGCGCCGCCCGTGTGGGGCAGCGCCGCCGACATCTCTCCGATGGAGAAGAGCATGCCGAAGTACATGACGATGATGATCAGCGTCGCGATCAGGAGCCCGCCCCAGCCGGCGGCGCCGAGGCCGAAGTTCCAGCCCGAGAAGTCGCCCGAGACCACCGCGGCGACGCCGAGACCCCACAGGCCCCAGAATCCGGCGGCCCGGGTGAGTTGGCGCTTCTGGAAGTACTCGCTGCCGGCCTGCGTGTAGGTGACGCCGCCGACGGATCGGGAATCTGACATGACGGGCTCCTCGCTCTCGGGAAAGCGCGCGCGATTTTACGGATGTATCGCCTCTTGGCAAGAGAATGGCGCGAAAGGTACTTCGTGTCTACCTTTAGAAGCAACTTCGTCCCACACGAGGCCCGATACGGTGGAATCGGTGGGGCGAAAAGGACGCGCGTCCCACCAATGGAGGACTCATGACGGCCAAGGCCCCTCTCAGCGTTCCCGACCTCGATGCCGGAATCGCCGCGGGTGACATCGACACCGTGATCGTCGCGTTCGCCGACGCCCAGGGCAGGCTCGTCGGCAAGCGGGTGTCGGCGCGGCTCTTCCAGGAAGAGGTGCTCCCCCACGGTGCGGAGGCCTGCAACTACCTTCTGTCGGTGGACGTCGACATGAACACCGTCGGCGGCTACGCGATGTCGAGCTGGGAGACCGGCTACGGCGACATGATGCTGCGGCCCGATGTCTCCACGCTCCGGCGCGTCCCGTGGCTGCCCGGGTCTGCGATGGTCATGGCCGATCTCACGTGGGAGAACGGTGACCCGGTGGTGCAGTCGCCCCGCGACATCCTCAACCGCCAGCGTCAGCGGCTCGCCGATCGCGGGCTCGTGGCCTTCTCGGGCACGGAGCTCGAGTTCATCGTCTTCGACGACACGTACCGGGATGCCTGGGCCAAGGGCTATCGCGATCTCACCCCGTCGACCGACTACAACGTCGACTACGACCTGCTCGCCTCGGGCCGTCTCGAGCCGCTCCTGCGCGACATCCGCCTGTCGATGGACGGAGCAGGCCTCTACACCGAGGGCGTCAAGGGCGAGTGCAACCTCGGCCAGCAGGAGATCGCGTTCCGCTACGCCGAGGTGCTCGAGACCGCCGACCAGCACACGATCTACAAGAACGGCGCGAAGGCGATCGCCGGGCAGCACGGCAAGGCCCTCACGTTCATGGCGAAGTTCAACGAGCGTGAGGGCAACAGCTGCCACATTCACCTGTCGGTGCGCTCGGCGGCGGGCGACCCGGTGATGGCAGGCGATGGCGAGCACGGCTTCAGCCCTCTCACCGAGCACTGGATCGCCGGCATCCTCGCGACGCTCCGTGAGTTCACTCTGCTCTACGCGCCGAACATCAACTCGTACAAGCGGTTCGCGAAGGGCTCGTTCGCCCCGACCGGCATCGCGTGGGGCGTCGACAACCGCACGTGCGCTCTGCGCGTGGTGGGCCACGGATCGTCGCTGCGCGTCGAGAACCGCGTGCCGGGTGGGGACGTCAACCCGTACCTCGGCATCGCCGCGATCATCGCCGGAGGCCTCCACGGCATCGAGCACGAGCTGCCGCTCCCCGAGCGGCTCTCGGGCAACGCGTACGCCGCCGGGGTCGATCAGCTCCCGACGACGCTGCGCGAGGCGGCGCAGCTGTTCGACGAGTCGGCCATCGCCCGGGCGGCGTTCGGCGACGACATGGTGGACCACTACCTGAACCAGGCGCGCATCGAGGTCGAGGCCTACGACGCCGCCGTGACCGACTGGGAGAGGGTCCGTGGCTTCGAGCGCCTCTAGAAAGCCGGTGATCGGCCTGACGACCTACCTCGAGCAGGCGAAGCAGGGGGTGTGGGACGTCCGCGCGGCGTTCCTCCCACAGGTCTACTTCGACTCGGTGACGGCGTCGGGCGGCGTGGCCGTGCTGCTGCCGCCGCAGCCGGAGCCCGAGATCGCGGCGGACGTGGTGCTCGACGGACTCGACGGCCTGATCCTGACCGGCGGGCTCGACGTGCAGCCCGAGCTGTACGGGGCCGAGCGGCATCCGCGCACCGACGAGGCTCGTCCGGACCGGGACGCGTGGGAGCTCGCCCTCTTCCGCGGCGCCGAGGAGCGGCGCCTGCCGGTTCTCGCGATCTGTCGCGGGCTGCAGCTCGTGAACGTGGCCCGCGGCGGCACGCTGCACCAGCACCTGCCCGAGGCGCTCGGCACCGAGCGGTTCCGCGTCGGCGGCGGCGTCTTCGCGACCAATGACGTGATCGTCGACGAGGGCTCGCGTCTCGCCGATCTCGTCGGCCCCGGCGAGCTCGGGGTGCACAGCTACCACCACCAGGGCGTCGACCGGCTGGGGGAGGGACTCGTCGTGACCGCCCGCACCGACGACGGGCTCGTGCAGGCGTTCGAGTCCGACGGCGAGGGGTACGTCCTCGGCGTGCAGTGGCACCCCGAGCAGAACCAGGAGGACCGCCGGCTGTTCGCGGGGCTCGTGGCCGAGGCATCCGTCTACGCATCCCGAGGAGTCGCGTCCGTATGAGCGCCGTGTTCACCGTCATCAACCCGGCGACCGCGCTGCCGATCCGCGAGAT
>JAVBUG010000348.1:0-14458 GCA_031555515.1 Microbacterium sp.
CGGAGCGCGGTGGTCACGGTCGGGATGGCGTTGGCTCGTACCGGTGCGGCGTGCATCGTGGGTGTTCCCCCTCGGAGCGGATGCGCGCGCCCGGCGCGCACTGAGTAGCGGGAAGCAATGACGACGGCGGCTGCGGAGCCACCGCGTATGTACCTAGGGTCACTGCTCGGTGTTACCAGTGCATGACCGGTCGGTCAAACACCAATGAAACTCTGATTTCGGCGGCGCGCACGCCGACGCGGCCCATACGGGCCCCCTGCCTGCGGGGGACGTACGGGCCGCGTCGTTGCGGGCGTTGACGCTCAGTAGCTGTCTGTGCGCCGATTCACACGGCGGAGGCGGTCGCGGCGGTCGCACCGCGCCGCTCCATCGCCTGCTGGAAGAGACGTCCCGCGCGGTACGAGGAACGCACCAGCGGGCCGGACATGACGCCCGAGTAACCGATCGCGTCGGCCTCGTCCTTCAGCTCGACGAACTCCTGCGGCTTCACCCAGCGCTCGACGGGGTGGTGCCGCGCGGAGGGCCGCAGGTACTGCGTAATCGTGATCAGCTCGCAACCCGCGTCGTACAGGTCCTGGAGCGCCTCGCTGACCTCCTCGCGGGTCTCGCCCATGCCGAGGATCAGGTTGGACTTCGTCACCAGGCCGGCCTCGCGGGCCCGCGTGATGACCTCCAGGGAGCGCTCGTAACGGAAGCCGGGGCGGATCCGCTTGAAGATCCGCGGCACCGTCTCGACGTTGTGCGCGAGCACCTGCGGGCGCGAGGAGAAGACCTCGGCGAGCTGCGCGGGCTCCGCGTTGAAGTCGGGGATCAGCAGCTCCACCTTGGTGGCGCCGCCCTCCCGCTCCGCGGTCTGGGCGTGGATCTGGCGCACGGTCTCCGCGTACAGCCACGCGCCGCCGTCGTCCAGGTCGTCGCGGGCGACGCCGGTGATCGTGGCGTAGTTCAGGTCCATCGTCACGACGGACTCGCCCACGCGGCGCGGCTCGTCACGGTCCAGCGCCTGCGGCTTCCCCGTGTCGATCTGGCAGAAGTCACAGCGCCGGGTGCACTGGTCGCCGCCGATGAGGAACGTCGCCTCGCGGTCCTCCCAGCACTCGTAGATGTTGGGGCAGCCGGCCTCCTGGCAGACCGTGTGCAGCTCCTCGGTCTTCACGAGCGAGTGCAGCGCCTGGTACTCGGGCCCCATCTTCGCCCGGGTCTTGATCCACTCCGGCTTGCGCTCGATCGGGGTCTGGGCGTTGCGGACCTCCAGTCGCAGGAGCTTGCGGCCATCGGGAGCGGAGGAGGGGGTGGATGCTGCGCCCGACGTGCCACAGGCGCTCATGCCGGCACCCCCGCGAAGTCGGCCTCGAACACGCGGGCGACGGTGTCGATCACATCAGCGGGCGAGATGTCGGCTCCGGCAAGCTCGCTGACCGTCGTGACCCCGGCATCCGTGATCCCGCACGGGATGATCCCGCGGAAACCTGCGAGCGTGTTGTCGCAGTTGAGGGCGAAGCCGTGCATCGTGACGCCGCGCTGCACGCGCACTCCGATGGCCGCGACCTTGTCCTCGCCGAGCGGCCGGCGCACCCAGACGCCGCTGCGGCCCTCGACCCGGTAGCCCTCGATGTCGAACTCGCCGAGCACGTCGATCAGCAGCTGCTCGAGTCGGCGCACGTGCGCGACCACGTCCACCGGCTCGGCGAGACGGACGATCGGGTACCCGACCAGCTGGCCGGGACCGTGCCACGTGATCTTGCCGCCGCGGTCGACATCGACCACGGGCGTGCCGTCGGTGGGCCGTTCATGCCGTGCGGTGCGCGCCCCGGCCGTGTACACCGCCTCGTGCTCGAGGAGCAGCAGCGTATCGGGACGGGTCCCGGCGACGACATCCGCGTGGATGCTGCGCTGGAGCGCCCATCCGTCGAGGTACGGCACGTAGTCGGGGGAGAGGCCGACCGTCTGGATCTCGAGCATCGTGCTCCTTCGCTCTTTCGCTTGTGGCGATTGATGGATCGCGTCCAACAATACATCGATGGCAAGCGGGTGCGGCATCGCCGGACGACCCCCGGGCAGCCCGTGCGAGGGGGCCAATAGGGTGGGCTTCATGTCCACCGAGCCGCGTGCGGGGCGACCCAAGGCGTCGTCGCGCGAGACGATCGCCGAGGCCGCCTGCGAGCTGTTCCTGGAGCAGGGCTACGAGCAGACGTCCATCGTCGACATCGCCCGCCGCGCCGGGGTCAGCCGGTCGAGCTTCTTCAACTACTTCGCGTCGAAGTCCGATGTGCTGTGGGCGGGACTCGACGAGCGGCTGGCCGCGTTCGAGCAGCGGCTCGAGGACGAGGAAGGCCCGGATGCTGCGACAGCCGTGCGCGCGGCGGCGCTGGCGATCGCCGATTCCTTCGTCCCCGACAGCCTCGCCCTCGGCATCGTCAACGCGACCGCGATGGGCCTCGAGTCGGAATACGAGCGCGATGCCGCGCTGCGGCGTGCCAGGGTGGCGCGAGTGGTCGCCGCTCGCCTCCTGCGGGGCGGCGCCGACCGCGTGCGCGCCGAGGTCGCCGGGGCTGCGTGGGGCGGAGCGATCCTCGCCGCGATCGAGGCGTGGGCGCACGACGGCGCCGGGCGCACGTCGCTCGCGCGGTTCCTCTCCCTCGCCGCGGATGCGGCGGCGCCGGTGTCGTCAGCTCCGCCCGCGGGGGAGGTGGCACAGCTCCGCGTCGTGGTGCAGGCTGCCGCTTTCGAGCAGACCCTCGCGTTCTATCGCGACGTCGTCGGGATGCCTCAGGCCGAGGCCTACGAGGCCGACGGCGGCGCGCGCGTCGCGATCCTCGCGGCGGGACGTGCGACGCTCGAGATCGCCAATCCCGCACAGGTCGAGTTCATCGACCGCGTCGAGACCGACGGCGACGCCCCGAGCGACCGGATCCGCCTGGCTCTCGAGGTCGCCGACACAGCGGTCGCGGCGTCACGGCTGACCGATGCGGGCGCTGAGATCGAGGCATCCGCTCGAGAGACGCCGTGGCGTTCGATCAACGCCCGCCTCCGCGGTCCCGCCGGCCTGCAGCTCACGCTCTTCCAGGAGCTCGGCCCCGAGGCTTGACCGTTCGCCTGTCACGATCTGCCTCGAGAGACGGCGCATCGTGACAGGTGAGCAATGCACCGGTGCGCGGACGGACGTTTCACGCCGTGCCGGACAGGTACGAGGTGAAGACACCCTCGACACTGGAGGCACCATGACCCCCGACCTGCTCGATGACGCCCTCGATCGATCCGCGCCGGCCACGCGCGCGGCCGATCCCGCGGACCTGCGCGCGATGATCGGTGCGGCGTCGAGGGAGCCGGGCCGCCCTCGTCGCCGGCGGATCGGGCTCGCCGCAGGGGCACTCGCCGTGCTTCTCGTCGGTGGGGCGGGCGTCGCCACCGCGACCGACGGGTTCGGCGCCTGGAGCATCCCGGAGCCCGTGGGTGCCGTGTCGTTCACGATGTCGAACGGGTTCGACTGCGAACTGCGCTTCTCGGAGTATCGCGACGGCCCCGACCCCGTGTTCCTCTCCGAGGTCAACCGCACGCTCGACGAGTGGTACCGCGCCACCGATGTCGTCGGTGAGGCGCAGTCTCTGGTGCCGCAGAAGCTGAAGGACTACCTCGCACTGCGGTCACCGCACGACCAGGCCGAACTCGAGCGGCAGCTGGGCGAGCTGTCGCCCGAAGAACGCGCGAAGGCGATCGCTCACAACGAGTTCGGCGATGAATGGATCGCGTGGACGCTCGTCATCGCAGATCTCGAGGCCCAGGCTCTGAGAGATGCCGGTTTCGCGGTGCCGGATCCCCGATTCGTCGGCAGCGAGGCGAGCTCGCAGATCCAATGCTTCGATCGCGACGGTCAGGTGTACGACTTCGGGGCCGATTCGTGAGCCGCGATCGCGGGCGTCTGACCAACGCGCTGGAGGCGGCATCCGCCGATCTCCTGGCGTACCTGCAGCGACGCGTCGGCCTCGACGACGCTCCGGACCTCCTCGGCGAGACGATGGTCGCCGCGTGGCGGCGCGTCGGCGACCTGCCGGCCGATCCGGAGCGAGCCCGCATGTGGCTGTTCGGAATCGCCCGGACGACGGTGCTCAACCACGCGCGGGGTGAACGCCGTCGCTGGGCCCTGGCGAACCGCATCCGTCTGGAGCGGGGGATGGATGCTGCGTCCCCCGCCGCCGACGAGGGCTCAGAGGTGCGCGACGCCATCGCTCGCCTCGATCCCGATCTCGCAGAGCTCGTGCGCCTCGTGCACTGGGACCGCTTCTCGATCAACGAGGCCGCGGACGTGCTCGGGATTCCGGCATCAACCGCTCGCGGCAGGTACGCGAAGGCGAAGGAGACGCTGCGCGCGGTGCTCGGCGCCGAAGCCGTGACGACTCGTCCCTGAGGGGTCCTCTGGCAGCCGCCCCCGAGACGGTGCACGATGGTGCCCAGCGCACATCGTCGTGGGAGGTCACCGTGGAATCGGCATCCGCTCTCTCCATGCACTGCTCGGTCGCCCTCATCGGCGCGACGGGATCGGGAAAGACGATGCTGGCGGAGGCGCTGCTGCACCGCTCGGGGGCGATCTCGCGACGGGGGTCGATCGAGCAGGGCACGACCGTGTGCGATCACGAACCCGAGGAGATCGCGCGGCACACCACGCTGGGACTCTCCCCGGCGTGGCTGTCGTGGCGCAGCGGTGAGGTGGACAGCGGCATCACGCTCCTGGACACCCCCGGACACCCCGACTTCGCCGGCGCCGTCGACGCCGCGCTCGCGGTCGCCGATGTCGCGGTGCTGGTCGTCAGCGCCATCGACGGGGTGACCGCCGGTGCTCGCGCCGCATGGTCGGCGGCGGAGGGCGCCGGCGTCGCGCGCGTCGTCGTCGTGACGCAGGAGGACCGTGCGCGGGCATCGTTCCGTACGGTGTTCGATCAGCTTCGTGCGGAGTTCGGCGACCGCATCTGGGCGCTCGAGCTGCCGGTGGGGGAGGCGCAGTCGTTCCAGGGCGTCGCCGACGTCCTGACCGAGCAAGCCGTGCTGTACGACATCGACGGCGGTCACCACGAGGAGCCGGTCCCCGCCGACCTCGCGGAGGAGGAGCACCGCCTGCACCTGGAGGTCACGGAAGAGATCGTGTCGCGGGACGACGAGCAGCTGGAGGCGTACCTCGACGGGCGCGAACCACCGGCCGCCGAACTCGGACGCACTCTCGCGCGCACCGTCGCCGCGGGCGAGGGCGTGCCCGTCGTGGTGTGCTCCGCCACGACCGGAACAGGCGTCGACCGCGTCCTCGATCTCCTGTGCGAGCTCGCCCCCGCCGTGGCGGACCACGACAGCCGTATCGGGCTCGGCGTCGACGAGGACGGCGCGGGAGGCAGCGAGCACGCGGTCGCGCCCGACCCTGCGGGCGACAAGCTGGTCCACGTGTTCCGCACCGTGGCCGACCCGTTCGTCGGGCAGATCGCGATGCTGAAGGTGCTCTCGGGAGTCCTGCGCCCCGGCGATCGCCTGCGCAACGCGACGACGGGCGTCGACGAGCGGATGCCGGCGCTGTTCCGCCTGCGAGGCGGCGACCACCTGCCGATCGACGCGTTGCGCGCCGGCGAGATCGGCGCCGTCGCGAAGCTCGCCGGCACGCCGTCGGGCTCGCTGCTGTGGAGCCGGTCCCAGACGAACGCGCGTCCTGCGCGGCTTCCCGACCGGCCGCCCGTGTTCGCGATGAGCCTGCAGCCGGTGTCGCAGTCGGACGACACCAAGCTCACGACGGCCCTCGGCCGCCTGCTCGCGGAGGACCCGACCCTCGTCGTGGATCGCGCGGGGCCCGACACGATCCTCCGCGGACTCGGCGACACCCACGTGGCGGTCGCCGTCGAGCGCCTCGCCCGCGTGCTCGGCGTGCACGTCACGACCGGCCCTGCGCCGGTCGCCTACCGCGAGACGATCGCTCACGGCGCGTCGGCCGAGGGAAAGCTCAAGAAGCAGTCGGGTGGCCACGGGCAGTTCGCGGTGGTCATGCTGCGGGTTTCTCCGCTCCCTCCCGGCGGGGGATTCGAGTTCGTGGACTCGGTCGTCGGCGGGGCCGTGCCCCGTTCGTACATCCCGGCGGTCGAGAAGGGCGTTCGCGATGCCCTCGCTGCCGGGGGCACGCTCGGGCATCCCGTCGTCGACGTGCGCGTGGAGCTCTACGACGGCAAGTCGCACTCCGTCGACTCGTCGGAGATGGCCTTCCGCACGGCCGCGGCGATGGGGGTCAAGACCGCGCTCGCCCAGGCGGGCGCCGTGCTGCTCGAACCCGTGTCCACCGTCGTGGTGATCGTGCCGGCAGCCGGGCAGGGGCAGGTCCTGACCGACCTGTCGGGGCGCCGTGGCCGCGTGGTCCAGTCGGAGACGGATGCGGACGGACGCACCCGTGTCATCGCTACCGTCCCCGACGCCGAGCTCGCGCGGTACGTGCTCGACCTTCGCGCGCTCACCGGCGGGCAGGCGGAGCTCTCGCTCACGCCCTACGGCTACGAGCGGGCTCCGGAGGGCGCCCGGGCGTGAAGACGGGGCAGGACCCGCACGGCGAAGCACGCGCTGCGCTCCCGTAGAATCGGGGGATCATGGCGACTTTCGGCACCCTCTCCGACCGGCTCACCGAGACCTTCCGCAACCTCCGCACCAAGGGCAAGCTCACGCCCGCGGACGTCGACGGCACGGTCCGTGAGATCCGGCGAGCCCTGCTCGACGCCGACGTGGCACTGCCCGTCGTCAAGGAGTTCACCGCCAAGGTGCGCGAGCGCGCCCTCGGCGACGAGGTGAACAAGGCCCTGAACCCGGCCCAGCAGGTCGTGCAGATCGTCAACGAGGAGCTCATCGCGATCCTCGGCGGCGAGCAGCGCCGCCTTCAGTTCGCGAAGAACCCGCCGACCGTCATCATGCTCGCCGGTCTCCAGGGCTCGGGCAAGACGACGTTCGCCGGAAAGCTCGCCAAGATGCTGGAGAAGGACGGCCACACGCCGCTCCTCATCGCCGCCGACCTCCAGCGTCCCAACGCCGTCAACCAGCTGCAGGTCGTCGCCGAGCGTGCCGGTGCCGCCATCTACGCGCCCGAGCCGGGCAACGGCGTCGGCGACCCGGTCAAGGTCGCCAAGGACGGCGTCGAGGTCGCCCGCCGCCAGCAGCACGACATCGTCATCATCGACACCGCCGGCCGTCTCGGCGTCGACGCCGAGCTCATGAAGCAGGCTGCCGACATCCGCAAGGCGACCGACCCCGATGAGGTGCTGTTCGTCATCGACGCGATGATCGGACAGGATGCGGTCAACACCGCCAGGGCGTTCCAGGACGGCGTCGATTTCACCGGCGTCGTGCTGTCGAAGCTCGACGGCGACGCGCGCGGTGGCGCCGCCCTTTCGGTCGCCTCGGTGACCGGCCGCCCCATCATCTTCGCGTCGACGGGAGAGGGTCTCGACGACCTCGAGGCGTTCCACCCCGATCGCATGGCTTCGCGCATCCTCGACCTCGGTGACATCCTCACCCTCATCGAGCAGGCGCAGCAGGCGTTCGACGAAGAAGAGGCGCTCAAGGTCGCCGAGAAGCTCGCGACCGAGACCTTCACGCTCGAGGACTTCCTCGCGCAGATGCAGCAGATGCGCAAGATGGGCTCGATGAAGAAGATGCTCGGGATGCTCCCGGGCATGGGCTCCATGAAGGATCAGCTCGAGAACTTCGACGAGCGCGAGATCGACCGCACCGAGGCGATCATCCGCTCGATGACCCCCGCGGAGCGCCGCAACACCAAGCTCCTCAACGGCTCCCGCCGTCTGCGCATCGCGCGCGGGTCGGGCATGACCGTCACCGACGTCAACCAGCTCGTGCAGCGGTTCGACCAGGCCGCGAAGATGATGAAGACCGTCGCCCGCGGCGGCGTGCCGAACATCCCCGGCATGGGGCCGATCCCCGGCGCCGGGCGTCCGGGCGCGTCGTCCAAGCGCGGCAAGCAGCAGAAGGCGAAGGGGTCGCGCTCCGGCAACCCCGCCAAGCGCGCCGCCGAGAACGCCGGGATCGCGGCTCAGGCGGCTGAGGCTCCGACGGGTTCCGGCTTCGGGCTCGGCGGCGGCGCGAAGGGCGCGCCGACCGAGGCAGACCTGGCCGAGCTTCAGAAGATGCTCGGTCGCGGCTGACCTCGGATGAAGCGGATGCTGCGGGCCGCAGCATCCGTCATCCCGATCGTGGCGATCGCCTTCGGTCAGTGGCCCAGCGCGGCGAGATGCTCGCGGAGCGTGGGGCCCGAGCGGAACTCGCCGACAAGGTGACGCACGACCTCGCGGAGGTCGCCGTCGGCAGCGTCGGCGATCGCGAGCTGGCGCGAATAGCTCGCGCCGTCGGTGAGGATCGTCTCGATCCCCGCGAGCTCGCGTGCGCACTTCAGCTCGACGGCGATGTCGGCGACCTCCTCGAGGGTCTCGCGGAGGTGCTCGACCACCGGTCGCTGCGTGCCGAGATGGTCGACGATCACGCGCGCGCCGAGGCCGTAGCGGGCCGCTCGCCATTTGTTCTCGCGGAGGAACCAGGGCTGGATCGTCTCGAGCGGCAGACCTTCGTCGAGCCGGCGCGAGAAGTGCTCCACCAGCACCTGGACGAGAGCGGCCACCGCGGCGAGCTCGGGCAGTGTCGACATGCCGTCGCACGCCCGGACCTCGATCGTGCCCCAGCGCGGCGCGGGCCGGATGTCCCACCGGACTTCGGTGGCGTCTTCCATCACGCCGGTGCTCACCATGTCCCGCAGGTAGCCCTCGAACTCGCTCCAGTTCTGGAGCGGCCAGGGGAGGCCGGCGGTGGGCAGCTGCTGGAAGACGAGCGCACGGTTGGACGCGTAGCCGGTGCGATCGCCCGCCCAGAACGGACTGGACGCCGACAGAGCCTGCAGATGGGGGAGGTAGACGGCGAGGGCGTTGATGATGGGGAACACCTTGTCGACGTCATCGACGCCCACGTGCACGTGGATGCCCCAGATCATCATGTTGCGGCCCCACCACTGGGTGCGCTCGATGAGCTTGTGATAGCGCGTCTTGTCGGTGACGCTCTGGTCGTACCACTGGGCGAACGGGTGGCTGCCGGCGCAGAGCAGATCGATGCCGTGAGGGTCGGTGAACGCTCGCACCTTCGCGATCGCGTCGGCGATGTCGTCGGTGGCGGCCGCCACGGTATCGCCGACCCCGCTCGTGATCTCGACGGTGTTCGTCAGCAGCTCGCCGGTCACGGTGTAGCGCTCGAGCGTGGAATCCTCTTCGAGGGCGGCGAGCAGCTCGGGGCCGCGCGGGATGAGGTCTCCCGTCGCGGTGTCGGCGAGCATCAGCTCCCATTCCAGACCGACGGACGATCGGGCGGATGTCGCGAAGGGCACCGTCATGGGCACAGTCTGACATGGGGACTCGCCGGACTTTCTTGGTTCACGGCATCGTTCGTCATCTGGCAGAATAGAGGGCTGGATCACCCGCTCGACCCTCTATCCAGCGCGGAGATCCTCCCTCAGAGCTTCCGCCGGGTGTGCACCCCACTCTCCAGGCGACCGGTTCAATCACTTTCCACACATTCAGGAGAATCGTGGCTGTCAAGATTCGTCTCAAGCGCCTCGGCAAGATCCGTGCGCCCTACTACCGCATCGTCGTGGCCGACTCGCGCACCAAGCGCGACGGTCGTGTCATCGAGGAGATCGGCAAGTACCACCCCACCGAGGAGCCCTCCTTCATCGAGGTCGACTCGGAGCGCGCGCAGTACTGGCTGTCCGTCGGCGCCCAGCCGACCGAGCAGGTGCTCGCCATCCTCAAGCTGACCGGCGACTGGGGTCAGTTCAAGGGCGACAAGAACGCGGTCTCGACCGTGAAGACCCGCGAGGACAAGGCCGCGTTCGAGGTCGACGCCTCGAAGAAGTCGGTCATCAAGCCGAAGGCTGAGAAGAAGGCCGAGGAGCCCGCCGAGGCTCCCGCCGACGAGGCGACCGACGCGGCCGACGAGGCCGCCGAGTCCGCCGAGTAATCCGTTGCTCGCCGCCGCGCTCGAACACGTCGTCAAGGGGATCGTCGATCACCCGGACGACGTCCGCATCGACTCGTCCACGTCGCCGCGAGGCGACGTGCTCGAGGTGCACGTCCACCCCGATGACCGGGGTCGCGTGATCGGGCGCGGCGGCCGCACGGCCAAAGCCCTGCGCACCCTCATCTCCGCCCTCGCCGACGGACGCCGCGTGCGCGTCGACGTCGCGGATGACTGAGGTGGCGGGCGAAGGCACCACGGGATCGGGCGAGGACGCCCGCAAGCCCGTGAACGCAGTCCCCCCTGCGGGCAAGACGCAGCTCCGGGTCGGCCGCCTCGTGAAGGCGCACGGCCTGAAGGGCGCGATCAAGCTCGAGCTGTACACCGACGACCCCGATGGCCGCTTCGTCCCGGGTGCGACGTTCACCCTCCAGGTGCCCGAGTCGTCGCCCTGGCACGGCAAGCCCCTCACGGTGCGCGAGTTCAAATGGATGAACAGCCACCCGGTCGCCTTCTTCGAGGGCGTCGACGACCGCGACGCGGCCGAAGGGCTCATCCGCGCCATCCTCTGGGTCGACGAGGATCTGCAGACCTCGCCCGCCGAGGAGGACGCCTGGTTCGACCACCAGCTCGTCGGCCTCGACGTCGTGCGCGACGGTCAGACCGTCGGCAAGGTCGCACGGGTCGACCACTTCCCCGCGCAGGACCTCCTCATCGTGAAGGTGCGCGACGACGAGGTGCTGGTGCCGTTCGTCAAGGCGATCGTGCCCGAGGTCGACATCCCCGGCGGGCGCGTCATCGTGACGCCGCCCGCGGGCCTCTTCGAAGAGATCCCGGGCGAGGCCGACGAGGATCCGTCCGAGTCGTCAGCCGAAGCGTCGGACGCCACCGACTGACCCCTCTTCACTCCGCGCCCCCGTCGCGCGTGCGGCAGATGTGATCTGCGGGAAACACGGCGGGAAACGCCCCGGAATCTCCATCCGGGACCATCGAAGGCATGGGCGAAGTGCGCACCGTGTGCTCCTACTGCGGCGTCGGCTGCGGTATCTCGGTGACGACCGCGCACGCCGGAGCGGGGCATCCGCTCACCATCGCCAAGGTGGCGGGCGACCGCGCGCATCCCACGAACGCCGGCCGCCTGTGCACCAAGGGGGCGACGCACGCCGAGCTGATGCAGGCCCCCGGGCGCATGACGACGGCGCACGTGCGCCCGTCGCGCGGCGAACCCGTGGCGCCCGTTCCGGTGGCCGATGCGGTGACGGATGCTGCGGCCCGCCTCCGCGCGATCCTCGACGAGCACGGACCCGATGCGATCGCCCTCTATGTCTCGGGGCAGATGAGCTTGGAGGCGCAGTACCTCTCGAACAAGCTCGTCAAGGGGTATCTGCGAGGGATCCACATCGAGTCGAACTCCCGGCTGTGCATGGCGTCCGCCGGAACCGGCTACAAGCAGTCGCTCGGCGCCGATGGCCCGCCCGGTTCGTACGAGGACTTCGACCGCGCCGACCTGTTCTTCGTCATCGGATCCAACACGGCCGACTGCCACCCGATCCTGTTCCTGCGCATGGCCGACCGCCTGAAGCAGGGCGCGAAGCTCATCGTCGTCGACCCGCGACGCACGACGACCGCCGATCGCGCGGATCTGTTCCTGCAGATCCGACCCGGCACCGACCTTGCGCTGCTGAACGGCCTGCTGCACCTGCTGGTCGAGGCCGGCGACATCGATGAGGAGTTCATCACGGCCCACACCGAGGGGTGGGAGCACATGGCCGAGCTCCTCGCCGAGTACCCGCCGGCGCGCGTCGCGGAGGTGACCGGACTCGCCGAGGATGACATCCGCACCGCCGCCCGCTGGATCGGCGAGGCCGGCGAGTGGATGACGCTGTGGACGATGGGCCTCAACCAGTCCACCCACGGCACGTGGTCGACGAACGCGATCTGCAACCTCCACCTCGCGACCGGCGCGATCTGCCGCCCCGGCAGTGGTCCCTTCTCCCTCACGGGCCAGCCGAACGCGATGGGAGGGCGGGAGATGGGCTACATGGGGTCCGGCCTCCCCGGCCAGCGTGCCGTGTTCAGTGCGCCCGACCGCGCGTTCGTCGAGGACGTCTGGGGGCTCGAGCCGGGCGCGATCCGCGCGGAGTCGGGCTCCGGCACGATCGACATGTTCCGGCGCGCAGCGGACGGCGAGATCAAGGCCGTCTGGATCATCTGCAGCAACCCGGTGGCCTCGGTCGCGAACCGCAAGACGGTGATCGAGGCGCTCGAGACCGCGGACCTCGTCATCGCGCAGGACGTCTACACCGAGACCGCCACCACCGCGTATGCCGACATCCTGCTGCCGGCCACGCTGTGGGTGGAGGCCGACGGCGTGACCGTGAACAGCGATCGCACCCTGACGCTCGTACGCGACGTCGTGCCTGCCCCCGGCGAGGCACAGCCCGACTGGCTGACGATCTGCCAGGTGGCACGCGCGATGGGCTTCGACGGATTCGATTTCGCCTCGAGTGCCGAGGTGTTCGACGAGATCCGCCGCTTCTGGAACCCTCAGACCGGGTGGGACCTGCGCGGTGTCACGTACGAGCGGCTGCGGGAGACGCCGGTGCAGTGGCCTGCGCCCCCGGACGACGCCGCGGCGCGGCATCCGATCCGCTATCTCAACGACGGAGTGAGCCAGTCCCTGCACGTCGAGGACGACGGCACCGTGCCGAGCCTGGCGTTCGCGACGCCGTCGCGGCGCGCGCAGTTCCTCGCGCGGCCACACCTCGACCCGGCGGAGCTGCCCGACGACGACTACCCGTGGGTGCTCAACACCGGTCGCCTCCCGCACCACTGGCACACGCTCACCAAGACGGGTCGCGTCGCCAAGCTGGTGAAGCTGCACCCCGGCCCGTTCGTCGAGGTGCATCCGGACGATGCCGAGAGGCTCGGCATCGCAGAAGGCGACCAGGTCGAGGTCGCCTCGCGCCGCGGGCGCTTCGTCGTGCCCGCGGTGCTCACCGACCGCGTGCAGCCCGGGGGACTCTTCGCGCCCTTCCACTGGAACGACGAGCACGGCGAGTACGTCACGGTGAACGCGGTGACCAGCGACGCCGTCGATCCGCTGTCGGCGCAGCCCGAGTTCAAGTTCGCGGCCGTGACCCTGCGGCGGGTCGGCCCGGCCGTCGGGGGAGCGGGGTCGTCGACGGCGTCCGCCGATGAGGCGCTGGCGAGCGCCGGCGTGGCCCTCGCGCCGCCGCAACTGAACGACCTCGAGGGCGCGTACCTCGCGGGCTTCCTCTCGACGGTGCGGTCGGTCACGCTCGCGCCCGGCGAGGTGCCGGTGCTGCCCGCAGAGGCCCCGCTCGGCGCGCTCGCACGCGCGTGGTTCGACGGGGTGCTCGCCGGGGCGTTCTCGCGGACGTCGGTCGGCGCGGCGGCGGGTGAGTCCCTCGACGAGGTCGTGGTGCTGTGGGGCTCGCAGACCGGCAACGCCGAGGAGTTCGCCACCGCCGCCACCGCGGCGCTCGGAGCGCGCGGCATCCCCGCGCGGGCGCGGAGCATGGCCGAGTTGCGCGCAACGGACCTCACCGAGGTGCGCCGCCTGCTCGTGGTCACCTCCACATTCGGAGACGGCGGCCCGCCCGACAACGCGGCGGCGCTCTGGCACGAGCTGAACGCCGACGGCGCTCCCGAGCTGTCGGGCCTCCGCTACGCAGTGCTCGCGCTCGGCGACTCGAACTACGACGACTTCTGCGGCCACGGCCGCCGCCTCGACGCGCGCCTCGGCGAACTCGGCGCGACGGCTCTGCTCGACCGCGTCGACCTCGAGCCCGACGCCGACGAGCCGCGTGAGGCGTGGCTGGCCCAGATCCTCGAGACCCTGGCTGCCGAGGGTACGACGGCTGCAGCATCCGTCTCCCCCCAGGCTCCGCCCGCGAAGCGGCTGTTCAGCCGTGCGAACCCGGTGCAGGCGCCGCTCGTGCGCAATGAGCTGCTGAGCGGACCGGGGTCGCAGAAGGAGGTGCGGCGCTTCGCGTTCGACCTCTCCGACTCCGGGGCTGCCTACGAGGCCGGCGACTCCCTCGGCGTCGTCTGTGCCAACGCGCCGGCGGTCGTCGCGGAGTGGCTCGACGCGACCGGCATCGCCCCCCTCGACATTGTGGAGATCGACGGCGAGGAGCGCACGTTCGCCGACGCGCTGCGCACGCGGCTCGACATCACGAAGACCCCCGTCGACCTGGTGCGCTTCATCGCGGAGCGCAGCGGCGACAGCATGCTCGCGGGGCTCCTCCGGCGCGAGAACAAGGGCCGTCTGGATCAGTTCCTGTGGAGCCAGCAGGCGGTCGACCTCGTGCGCGACTTCCCTGTGCGGGCCAGCGCCGCCGACTGGGCCGGCGTGCTCAAGCGGCTGCAGCCGCGCCAGTACTCCATCTCGTCGAGCCCCAAGGCAGACCCC
>JAVBUG010000100.1:0-5393 GCA_031555515.1 Microbacterium sp.
CGGGTCGATGTCGGGGAGGGGGCCGTCGGCGTCGAACTCCGACAGGTCCCGCCCCCAGATCGGCTCGAGGAAGCGGATGGCGGTCTGCGGCGACACCTGCGCGCGCGTGACCCACTCGGCCTTCTCGCGCGCCTCGGCATCGGTCGCCGCGAGGATGAACTGCGCGCCCGGGAAGAACTTGAGGTCCGCCTCGGTGCGACCGTGGCGGGGCAGGCGCCGGCGCACATCGGCGGCGAAGGCGACGGCATCCTCCAACCCAGGGTGTGCCGAGAAGATGACGTCGGCACTCGACGCGGCGAACTCGCGACCCTCGTCGGAGTCGCCCGCCTGGAACAGCACCGGGCGCCCCTGCGCGCTCGGCGGCAGCGGCGCGGGACCTTCGAACGACACCAGCTGGTCCGCGACCGACACCGGCGTACCGACGCCGTCGGCACCGGCATCCCACAGCTGCTGCGCCGCCGCCACGAACTGCGCGGCCCGGCGGTAGCGATCCGCGTGCTCGAGGTAGCCACCCCGGCGGAAGTTGGCGCCCGTCCAGGCGTTGTCGGTCGTCACGATGTTCCAGCCGGCACGACCCTCGCTCAAGAGGTCGAGCGAGGTCAAGCGCTTCGCCAGGTCGTACGGGTCGTTGTAGGTCGTGTTCTGCGTCGCGACGAGGCCGATGCGCTCGGTGACGGCGGCAAGCGCCGCGAGCTGCGTCTGCGCGTCGGGCCGGCCCGCGATGTCGAGGTCGTGGATGCGGCCGAAGTGCTCGCGCAGCCGCAGGCCCTCACCGAGGAAGAAGGCCGAGAACAGCCCGCGCTCGGCGGTCTGCGCGATGCGGCGGAACGACTCGAAGTCGTACTGCGAGCCGCTGCGGTCGCTCGACCAGATGGTGCCGAAGTTGACCCCCTGGAAGAACACGCCGAACTGGATGCGACGGGACGTGGTCATGCGAACTCCTTCACGGCGGTGCGGGCAGCGGGGGTGGCGTAGCGGCTGACGGGGCGCTCGAGGCCGAGCGTGTCGCGCAGGGTCTCCCCGGCGCGCGGCGAGCGGAAGCCGATCCGCTCCCGCAGGCCCGGGAGCACGGCGCGCCCCACCTCTTCGAGATCCGCATCGGTCTCCGCGACATGCAGGCGAACGCCGTCGAGGGATGCTGCGACCTCGGCGAGAAGCGCGACCAGACCGTCCGCGTCACCCGCGTAGCGCAGGCGCTCGCCCTCCGGCCAGCTCTCCAGAGCCGACAGCCGCCGCGCCGCGGACACCCCGCGCGCGTCGAGCACGACCTCGACCTCGGCCCAGACGAGCGTCGCACCTGAGGCACGAGCGCGGGACGCGGCATCCGTGATCTCCGCAGGATCGGCACCCGTGACCAGCGCGACGTCCGCGCCCGCCGTGCCGGCCGGCGCCACCACCACCAGCTGGCCCTGCGGCGGACGAGGCGTGATGAGCGGCCCCTTCACCGCGAAGCTCGCGCCCTCGAAGTCGACGTAGTGCAGCTTGTCGGCGTCGAGGTAGCGGCCGGTCGCGACGTCCTGGATGACGGCGTCGTCCTCCCACGAATCCCAGAGCCGGCGGGCGGCTTCGATGACGTCGGCGCGCTCGCGGCGGAGCTCCGCGTCGGTGAGCGCCTCGCGTCCGTAGGCGGCGGCTTCCCGGGCGGACCCGGAGGCCGCGGCGATCCAGCCGGCGCGCCCGTTGGACGCCCAGTCGAGGCTCGCGAGCTGGGTCGCGACGTGGAACGGCTCGCTGTAGGCGACGTGCGCGACCGGCACGAGGCCGATCGCCGAGGTGAGGGGAGCGACGAACGCGGCGCGCTGCACGGCGTCGAGCCGGGCGACCGCATCGCCTGTCGGCAGCGGCGAGTCGTCGAACGTCACGGCCGTGAAGCCGAAGCGCTCGGCGGCCGCGACGCGGGAGGCGAGCAGCCGGGGCGAGAGCGCCGAGGAAGCAGAGGGTGCCGCGGGGTGGGCGCCGTGGGCGTCCAGCTCGAGCGCGACGGCGAACGGGGTGTCGGACATGCGAGCCACGGTAGGTCTCGACCCGCGAACCCCGGCCGCACGAGTCGCTCGATTCCGGAGTGTGACGCCGCGTTGCAGACCGTCACGATCCGTGTCGCCGTGGGAGTCGCGCGGCTGGGCCGCCGGCGCGGCGCGGCCCTACCTTCGGCCTACCGGCGCACCGAACCTGAACCCCCCGATCCCGCGCCCCGACCGAGGAGCCCCTCATGACCGACACACTTCCGCGACAGGCAGGCGCCGCAGGCGCCTCCGAGGCCGCGCCGTCGTCGTCCGCGTCGTCGTCGCGCGTCGACCTCGGCGACCTCCGCGTGGTCCACACCCGCCACTGGTTCCGCTGGTCGATCGGCATCGTCGTGCTGTTCGTCGTCGCGCAGTTCGCGTGGTCGCTCGTCACGAACGAGAACTACGAATGGGACGTCTTCGCGCACTACTTCCTGTCGGAGCCGGTGCTGCAGGGCGTCGGCATCACGCTGGCGCTCACCGTGATCTCGGCGACCATCGGGTTCTTCCTCGGGACGCTCCTCGCCCTCGCCCGCCTCGCGAAGTCGCCGCTGCTCAACTCGGCCGCGTGGGTGTTCATCTGGTTCTTCCGCTCGGTGCCCCTCGTCGTGCAGATCATCGTCTGGTACAACCTCGGCTACCTCTACCCGACGCTGGGCCTCGGCACTCCGTTCACGACCGACTTCTGGATCGTCGAGTTCCCGACGGTGCAGCTCATCAGCGCGTTCGCGGCGGCGATCCTCGGCCTCAGCCTCAACCAGGCCGCGTACTCGGCGGAGATCATCCGCGGCGGCCTGCTGTCGGTCGACCAGGGCCAGCTCGAGGCGGCCGCGGCACTCGGCATCCCTCCCCGCCGCCGGGTGAGCCGCATCATCCTGCCGCAGGCCATGCGCTCGATCGTGCCGAACGCCACCAACGAGGTGATCGGCCTCGTCAAGGGCGCGTCGGTGGTCTTCGTGATCGCGATCCCCGAGGTCTTCTACGCCGTGCAGGTCATCTACAACCGCAACAGCCGCGTGATCCCGCTGCTGCTGGTCGCGGTGGTCTGGTACACGATCATCACCACGATCCTGAGCATCGCGCAGTACTACATCGAGCGGCACTACGCCCGCGGCACGGTGCGCGTGCTGCCGCCCACGCCCGTGCAGCGGGCGCGCCACTGGATCGCCGTGCAGTGGGCCCGTCTCGGCGACGGCGGTTCCTCGCCACCTCCCTTGGAGGGGACGGATGCTGCGCCCCTGGCCACTGCGGCATCGCAGGGTTCGAGCAACGACGCGAAGTACGCAGGAGGGCGCTGACATGAGCACCACCGTCACCGAGACCCCGACCAAGGGGCTCGTCGAGATCCACAACGTCCACAAGAGCTACGGCGGCGTCGAGGTGCTGCGCGGCATCGACCTGACCGTCGAGCCCGGCGAGGTCGTCGCGATCCTCGGGCCCTCCGGCTCGGGCAAGTCGACCCTGCTGCGCACGATCAACCACCTCGAGAGCGTCGACCGCGGCTCGGTCACGGTCGACGGTCAGCTGATCGGCTACGAGCTCCGCGGCGACAAGCTCTACGAGCTGCGCGAGCGCGAGGTGCTGGAGCGCCGCACGCAGATCGGCATCGTCTTCCAGAACTTCAACCTCTTCCCGCACCTGACGGCACTCGAGAACGTCACCGAGGCGCCTGTCGCCCTCGGCCGGCTCTCGAAGGACGACGCCCGCGAGCTCGCGCTGGGCCTGCTCGACCGCGTCGGGCTCGCCGACAAGGCCGAGCACTACCCCCGGCAGCTGTCGGGCGGGCAGCAGCAGCGCGTCGCGATCGCCCGTGCCCTGGCCCTCAAGCCCAAGGTGATCCTGTTCGACGAACCCACGAGCGCGCTCGACCCCGAGCTCGTCGGCGAGGTGCTCGACGTCATCCGCGACCTCGCGCAGCTCGGCACGACGCTCGTCATCGTCACGCACGAGGTCGGATTCGCCCGCGAGGTCGCCGACCGCGTCGTGTTCCTCGACGGCGGAGTCGTGATCGAGCAGGGGCCGCCCTCCGAGGTGCTCGTCGCACCGAAGCATCCCCGCGTCCAGGACTTCCTCGCGAAGGTCCTGGCCTGACACCGAGATCTCGACCCCGAGTCCTCACCCGAGAAAAGGAAGCAATCACATGGCACTCAGCAAGAAACAAGGCATCGCGATCGGTGTCGGCGCCGTCGCGGTGGCCGCGATCGTCGGCGGCATCGTCTGGGGCGTGAACCAGAACCAGCCCGCCGAGGCGGCCGCACCGGCCGAGACCACCGAGGCGAACGTCGCGACCGACGACATCCAGTGGGTGCGCCTCGACGAACCCGTCGCCGAAGCAGTCGAAGCGCTCGAGGCGAGCGGCTTCGAGCCGGTCGAACCGGGCAAGCTGACCGTCGCGCACTCCGCGTACGTCCCGCCGCTGGGCTACATCCCCGAGGGCGAGACCGACCCGGCCGGCACCGAGCCGAACATCGGCGCGCTGATCGCCGACGCCCTCGGCCTCGAGTACAACCCGGTCGTCGTCGCGTGGGCGGACTGGCCCCTCGGCATCCAGTCCGGCAAGTACGACCTCATCACCTCGAACGTCACCGTCACCGAGGAGCGCAAGGAGCTCTACGACTTCGCGAGCTACCGCGAGGACCTGCTCGGCTTCTACGTGAAGAGCGACAGCGACATCGAGAAGATCGAGGAGGCCGCCGACATCACGGGCCTCAAGATCGCGGTCGGCTCGGGCACGAACCAGGAGCAGGTGCTGCTCGCCTGGAACGAGGAACTCGAGGCCGCCGGCGAGGAGCCGGCTGAGCTGCAGTACTTCGACGACAACGCGGCGACCGTGCTGGCGCTGCAGTCGGGCCGCATCGACGCGACGTTCGGTCCGAACGCGACGTCGGCGTGGGCCGCCCGCGAGACCGGCGACACCAAGCTCGTCGGGCTGGTGCCCGGCGGCTGGCCGCTCACCGCGAACATCGCGGCAGCGACCGCCAAGGGCAACGGCCTCATCGAGCCGGTCGGCATCGCGCTCAACTACCTCATCGAGAACGGCCAGTACGACGAGGTCCTCGAGATCTGGGACCTCACGTCGGAGCGCGTCGACGAGAGCCTCATCAACCCGCCGGGACTGCCCAAGTCCTGACCGCATCATCCGGCCGGGTCCGCCATGAGCGGACCCGGCCGGCTTCCCACTTCCAGGAGCATCCATGTCCCGCGTTCCGCTGTCCGTCCTCGACCTGTCGCCGTTCGGCACGGGTCAGACGCCCGCCGACGGTCTGCGAGCCAGCATCGCGCTCGCGCAAGCGGCCGAGCGGCTCGGCTACCGGCGCTACTGGGTGGCGGAGCACCACTTCAACCCCGGCGTCGCCGGCGCCGCGCCGCATGTGCTCCTTGCATCCGTCG